>NZ_JCAJZW010000006.1:0-291211 GCF_059510455.1 Streptomyces sp. NTD91 | reverse complement strand
ATGCTTGGCCACCGCCGCCTCGTCGCCGAGCGCGTCCAGCAGCCACGTGCGCGCCGAGGTGGCATTGGTGATCGTCTCGATGGTGGTGAAGGTCTTGGAGGCGATGATGAACAGGGTCTCCGCCGGGTCCAGGCCGCGGGTTGCCTCGTGCAGGTCGGCGCCGTCCACGTTGGAGACGAAGCGGACCGTCAGCTCGCGGTCGGTGAAGCTGCGCAGCGCCTCGTACGCCATGGCGGGGCCGAGGTCGGAGCCGCCGATGCCGACATTGATCACGTTCTTGATGCGCCTGCCGGTGTGGCCGGTCCAGGCACCGGAGCGGACACGGCCGGCGAAGTCGCTCATCCTGTCCAGGACGGCGTGCACCTTCGGGACGACGTTCTCGCCGTCGACCTCGATCACCGCGTCCCCGGGGGCGCGCAGGGCGGTGTGCAGGACGGCCCGGTTCTCGGTGACGTTGATCTTCTCGCCGCGGAACATGGCGTCCCTGAGCCCTGACACGTCCGCAGCGGCGGCCAGCTCGCGCAGCAGCCGCAGCGTCTCGTCGGTGACGAGGTGCTTCGAATAGTCGATGTGGAGATCGCCGGCCTGGAGCGTGTAGCCCTCACCGCGGCCGGGATCGGCGGCGAACAGCTCCCTGAGACGGGTGCCGGCCAACTCCTCCCGGTGCTTGGCGAGAGCGGTCCACTCGGGCGTCTGGTTGAGCCTGGTACGGCCGTCTGCGTTCATTTTCGACTTCCGCCTTCTTTCGTGCCTGTCCCAGCTGTTACAACCTAGTTGATCAGCGCTCGGCGCGAGCCGTCGTGACATCGCCGTCCGGCGCGACAACAGGTACGTCCGGCTTGCGGACCGGTATCAGCGAGGTGACGGCGAGAGCGAAGAGCACCGAGGCGAGCAGGGCGGGGCCGTTCAGCCCGTACGCACGGGCGGCCACTCCGCCGAGGAGGGCGCCGAGCGGGGCGCCGGAGGTCGAGGCGGTGCGGAACGCGGAGGCGATCCGGCCCACCATGGCCTCGGGGCTGCGCTGCTGCATCAAGGTGACCTGGTTGACGTTCCACACCATGTTCATGGCGCCGAGCAGCAGCATGCCGGTGACGAGCGCAGCCAGGTGCCGCACGGATCCGATGAGTACGAGTGACGACGTCTGGACACCGCCGGCGATCAGCAGAGCCCGCAACCGGCCGGTGCGCAGGGCGAGGCGCTGCGCCATGAATCCTCCCGCGATGCTGCCCACCGAGTACGCCGTCATCGCGGCCGCGTATCCGGCGTCGCCCGCGTCGAGCCAGCGCGTCACGTGCAGCGCCAGGGTGGCGATCAGGGCGCCCATGCCGATGTTGCACAGCAGCGTGGCCACACAGATCGCACGCAGTGCCCCATCGCCCCACAGGGCGCGCAGGCCCGCACCGATCTCCGTGCGCAGGGTGCTGCCCGCGGGGCGTGGCAGGCGCTTTGGCGGACGCGTCCGCAGAGACGCCACCAGGGCGGCGGCCACCAGGAAGGTGCTCGCGTCGGCCGCGAACGGCACGGCCGTGCCCGCTGTCAGGAGCAGCGGCACGAGCGGAGCGGCCAGCAGACCTCCGGCGATCTGCTGACCGGTCATCAGGCGGGCGTTGGCGCCGCCCAGGGAGCCGCGGTCCACGAGAGCGGGCAGCAGGGCCGTGGCGGCGTTGTCGAAGAGGGTCTGGAGCGTGGTCAACGCGAAGGCCAGGGTGAGCAACAGAGGGATCGAGGCATGGCCCAGCCCGACGGCAGCGGCGAACACGGCCACCAGCAGGCCGCGGACCGTGTCCACGGCCCACATCGCCCGCCGGCCGTCGACCCGGTCGGCCACGGCTCCGCCGAGCAGCCCGAACAGCAGCCAGGGAACGTAACCGCACGCCGTCACGGAGGCGACGACCAGGGGCTCGTCACTGAGCCGGACCGCGAGCAGAGGCAGCGCGGAGGTCCGTAACGCGTCCCCGAACCGGGAGACCACGGCGGCCGTCCACAGCCGCCCGAAGCCCCCGCGCCATCCGGGCGCACGGCTCTCCCCCGACTCTGCCTCCCCCGTGTCGACCACTGCCGGAACTCCCCTCGCGGTTCTGCCTTCGCAAGAACCGTAGAGGGCACCACTGACAATCGGTCGTCCGAGCGGAGCGACATCGCTCCGGTCGGGCACCTCAAGGCACCCGGCCGCTGTCAAAACCTAGATCTCGCCCCTCAGTTTGGCGAGCGCCTCGGCGAGGATCGCCTCCCCGTCCGCGTCGCTGCGCCGCTCCCGTACGTACGCGAGGTGCGTCTTGTACGGCTCGGTGCGCGGGGGGTCCGGCGGGTTGTCCCGGTCCTGGCCTGCCGGGAAGCCGCAGCGGGGGCAGTCCCAGGTGTCGGGGACCTGCGCGTCGCTGGCGAAGCTCGGCTGCGTCTCGTGCCCGTTGGAGCACCAGAAGGAGATGCGCAGACGCGGCGCGGACTCGCCACGCTCGGCCTCGCCCATCGGCCCCGCCCCGACCCGGCTTCCTCGGATCGCGTTGCCACTTGCCACGGTCGTAACTCCCTGCGTGATGGTGCCGCGAAGCGAGTCGGCGTTTCGCTTCGCTGCGAGCGCCTCAGTCTACGTAAGGCCCAACGCGCGTCCAGTGTTGGGAGTTACCAGCCCCACACCCAGACGCAAGCCCCATGATAGGCCGCGCTCAGGAGCGCGTACCGAACATGGGGCCTTACGTACCGAATATGCGTGACGTGTGTGCTGCGCGGGTGTCAGCTCGTCTTCATCAGGATGCCGAGGACGATGATGCACGCGAACCACAGCAGACCGATCACGACGGTGATCCGGTCGAGGTTGCGCTCGGCGACCGACGAGCCGCCGACGGACGACGCCATGCCACCACCGAACATGTCGGAGAGGCCGCCGCCCTTCCCCTTGTGCATCAGCACCAGCAGCATCAGCAGCAGGCTGAAGATGATCAGGGCGATCGAGAACCCCAGAACCACGGCTGGACCAACTTCCTCGGATTCGTACGGACGACGGGGGCACAGCGTCTCGGCTGCGCCCCCGCAAGGGTACGACGTATCGCCGCTACCGCCTACTCACAGCCTCGTCACTGATCGCGGAACCGCACGATCTTGACGAACTCGTCGGCGTCCAGCGAGGCGCCGCCGACCAGGGCGCCGTCGATATCGGGCTGCGCCATGATCCCGGCGACGTTGCCGGACTTCACGGAGCCGCCGTACTGGATGCGGACCTTGTCGGCCACCTCCTGGGAGTACAGCTCGGCGATCTTGCCGCGAATGGCGGCGCAGCACTCCTGGGCATCCTCGTCGCCGCAGACCTTGCCCGTGCCGATGGCCCAGACGGGCTCGTAGGCGATCACGATCGTCTCGGCCTGCTCGGCCGGAAGGTCCTTCAGGCCGCCTTCGACCTGGCTGAGGGTGTGCGGGACGTGATTGCCCGCCTCACGGACCTCCAGCTCCTCGCCGACGCACAGGATGGGGGTCAGGCCGTGCTTGTAGGCGGCCTTGACCTTGGCGTTCACCAGTTCGTCGGTCTCGTTGTGGTACTGGCGGCGCTCGGAGTGGCCGATGACCACGTAGCTGCACTTGAGCTTGGCCAGCATCGGGCCGGAGATCTCGCCGGTGTAGGCGCCGGAGTCGTGCTGCGAGATGTCCTGGGCGCCGTACTTGATCTTGAGCTTGTCGCCGTCGACCAGGGTCTGCACGGAGCGCAGGTCGGTGAAGGGCGGCAGGACGGCGACCTCGACGGCCTCGTAGTCCTTGTCGGCCAGGGCGAAGGCGAGCTTCTGGACGTGTGCGATGGCCTCGAGGTGGTTGAGGTTCATCTTCCAGTTGCCCGCCATCAGCGGCGTGCGCGTGCTCAAGGTCAGTCCTCCAGTGCGGCGAGGCCGGGGAGCGTCTTGCCCTCGAGGTATTCGAGGGAGGCGCCGCCACCGGTCGAGATGTGGCCGAATGCGTTCTCGTCGAAGCCGAGCGTACGCACCGCGGCGGCGGAGTCACCGCCACCGACGACGCTGAAGCCCTTCGCGTCGACGAGAGCCTGGGCGACCGCCTTGGTGCCCTCGGCGTAGTCGGGGTGCTCGAAGACGCCCATGGGACCGTTCCAGAACACGGTCTCGGCGTCGGCGAGCTTCGAGGCGTACAGCTCTCGGGTCTTCGGGCCGATGTCCAGGCCCTCCTGGTCGGCGGGGATCTTGTCCGCGTCGACCACGGTGTGCTCGGTCGGCGCCTTGGTCTTCAGGTCCGGGAAGCTCCGGGAGACCACGACGTCGATCGGGAGCAGCAGTTCCACGCCCTGCTTCTCGGCGCGCTCCATGTACTCCTTGACGGCGGGGACCTGGTCCTCCTGCAGGAGGGAGATGCCGACCTCGTAGCCCTTGGCCTTGAGGAAGGTGTAGGCCATGCCGCCGCCGATGAGCAGCCGGTCCGCCTTGTCGAGCAGCTGGTCGATGACGGCCAGCTTGTCGGAGACCTTGGCGCCGCCGAGCGCGACGACGTACGGGCGCCGGACGTCCTCGCTGAGCTTCTTCAGGACGCCGACCTCGGTGGCGATGAGGTGGCCGGCGTAGTGCGGCAGCTTCTTCGGCAGGTCGTAGACCGAGGCGTGCTTGCGGTGCACGGCGCCGAATCCGTCACCGACGTAGACGTCGGCGAGGGTGGCGAGCCGTTCGGCGAACTCGGCACGCTCGGCGTCGTCCTTGGCCGTCTCGCCGGGGTTGAAGCGCAGGTTCTCCAGGACGGCGACCTGGCCGTCGACGAGGCCCGCGACCGTGTCCTGGGCGGAGGCGCCGACGGTGTCGGTCGCGAAGGCCACGGCGGAGCCGAGGAGTTCACCCAGGCGGGAGGCGGCCGGAGCGAGGGAGAAGGCGGGGTCCGGGGCGCCCTTGGGGCGGCCCAGGTGCGAGGCGACGACCACCTTGGCGCCCGCGTCCGCGAGAGCCTTGACGGTGGGCAGGACGGCGCGGATGCGGCCGTCGTCGGTGATCGTCCCGTCGGCCAGCGGCACGTTGAGGTCGGCGCGGACGAATACCCGCTTGCCGCTCACGCCGTCGGCGAGAAGTTCGTCGATCGTCTTCATTGAGTGGACTCCAAAGGAGGGCTCGTGGTGCACCTGATCGTAAGAGGACGTGGTCCGGGCGCGAGACAGGGCCCGGACAGCGCGACGCTGCGCTGCCCGAGCCCTGCTCTCACTTCAAGGTCCGGCTTCGGCGATCAGAGCTGGTTGCCGACGAAGACCGTGAGGTCCACGAGGCGGTTGGAGTAGCCCCACTCGTTGTCGTACCAGCCGATGACCTTCACGTTCTTGCCCTCCTGGACCATGGTCAGGGAGGAGTCGAAGGTGCAGGACGCCGGGGCGTTGACGATGTCGGAGGAGACGATCGGGTCCTCGGTGTAGTCGAGGAGGCCCTTCAGCTCGCCCTCGGCGGCCTTCTGGAAGGCGGCGTTGACCTCTTCCTTGGTGACCTCGCGGCCGAGCTCGACGACCAGGTCGGTGACCGAGCCGGTCGGGACCGGGACGCGCATGGCGATGCCGTCCAGCTTGCCCTTGAGCTGCGGCAGCACCAGAGCGGTGGCCTTGGCGGCGCCCGTCGTGGTCGGGATGATGTTCTCGGCGGCGGCACGGGCGCGACGCAGGTCCTTGTGCGGGAAGTCCAGGATGCGCTGATCGTTCGTGTACGCGTGCACCGTCGTCATCAGGCCCTTGACGATGCCGAAGTTCTCGTCGAGGACCTTCGCCATCGGCGCCACGCAGTTCGTGGTGCAGGAGGCGTTGGAGATGACGTGGTGGTTCGCCGGGTCGTACTTGTCCTGGTTGACGCCCATCACGATGGTGATGTCCTCGTCCTTGGCCGGAGCCGAGATGAGGACCTTCTTGGCGCCGCCGGCGATGTGCTTCGCGGCGTCTTCCTTCTTGGTGAAGATGCCGGTCGACTCGATGACGATGTCGACGCCCAGCTCGCCCCAGGGGATGTCGGCCGGGTTGCGCTCGGAGAGCACCTTGATGGTGTGGCCGTCCACGGTGATGGTGTCGGCGGTGTGGGAGACCTCCTGCTTGAGGCGACCCAGGATCGTGTCGTACTTGAGCAGGTGAGCGGTGGTCGCGGTGTCACCCAGGTCGTTGACAGCCACAATCTCGATGTCCGCCCCCTGCTCCAGCAGCGCGCGGAAGTAGTTACGCCCGATGCGGCCGAAGCCGTTGATGCCTACGCGGATCGTCACGAACCGATCTCCTCGTTGGTACGCCGGCCATGCGGTGCCGGCGAGCTCTGTTTGGGATGTCCCCGACCACCACCGACCCTACCTCTCCGAGGGCCCCGGGGTGACATCGAGATGGCCCATACACGGGCAGGCCTTCCGTACCCGTCAGTAGGGGTACGGACCGTCCCGGATCGACAGTGGATTCACTCGTATTTGTTACGGAATGCCAGGCCGTTTTGACGACCTCTTCACTCGTTCGTGAGTGGGTCGGCTCACTTGATCGACGCCCTCCCGGCGCACCGTTGAGAGGGCCCGCGCTCACCTGCTGGAACAGGGCACGCCAGGTCTGTCAACGTGGCCGTCCTCACCCGTCGAACGCACCGGACGCCTTCCCCGGCAGAGCTGCCGGCAAGCCCCGCCGACGACACCTGCCCCGGCTTGTCGGCGGTGATACCGGTGAGGTCGATGGTGCCTGTGAGGCGATGCGCCCACGGCATCTCTTGATCGGGCCGAGAGCGCTTCACGAGACGTGCGCATGAGGCGGCATCAGGTGCACGAAGGCCGGTGCCGACCTCCAACTGGGCCTCGGCACCGGCCTGTCGACGTGCGAGGCGGTCAGCCCGCCAGGTTGTCCGCCAGTTCCTCGGTGAGGTTGGCCTCCGTGCCCGGGATGCCCAGGTCGGCGGCGCGCTTGTCGGCCATGGCCAGCAGCCGGCGGATCCGGCCCGCGACCGCGTCCTTGGTCAGCGGCGGGTCGGCGAGCGCGCCCAGCTCCTCCAGGGAGGCCTGCTTGTGCTCCATGCGCAGGCGCCCCGCCGCGGCGAGGTGCTCGGGGACCTCGTCGCCCAGGATCTCCAGCGCCCGCTGCACCCGGGCACCGGCGGCCACGGCGGCCCGGGCCGAGCGGCGCAGGTTGGCGTCGTCGAAGTTGGCGAGCCGGTTGGCCGTGGCCCGCACCTCACGGCGCATCCGGCGCTCCTCCCAGGCCAGCACGGACTCGTGCGCGCCCAGCCGGGTCAGCAGCGCGCCGATCGCGTCGCCGTCACGGACGACCACCCGGTCCACGCCGCGCACCTCTCGCGCCTTCGCGGCGATCGACAGCCGACGCGCCGCACCGACCAGCGCCAGCGCGGCCTCGGGCCCCGGGCAGGTCACCTCCAGGGAGGAGGATCGGCCGGGCTCGGTCAGCGAACCGTGCGCCAGGAAGGCCCCGCGCCAGGCCGCCTCCGCATCGCACGTGGCCCCCGAGACCACCTGCGGGGGCAAGCCCCGGATGGGACGGCCCCGGCCGTCCACGAGTCCCGTCTGACGGGCCAGCTGGTCCCCGCCCGCGACGACCCGGACGACGTAACGCGAGCCGCGGCGCAGCCCGCCGGGCGCCATCACGATCAGCTCGGAGCTGTGGCCGAAGATCTCCAGGATGTCCCGCTTGAGACGTCGCGCCGCCATCGCGGTGTCCAGCTCCGCCTCGATCACGATGCGCCCACTCACCAGGTGGAGGCCGCCGGCGAACCGCAGAATGGCGGAGACCTCCGCCTTCCTGCAGCAGGTCCGGGTGACGGGGAGCCGGGAGATCTCGTCCTTCACCGCTGCCGTCATCGCCATGGGCCGATCCTTCCATGCATCCGAAAAATACGGTCGTACGCGGCGGCCAACAGCTCCGGATCATGCCGGGGGCTTCCGTCGGTCCGGGCCACCGGCGCCAGCTCGATCGCGGCTCCCAGCCTCTTGGCGGCCTCGGTGAGCGAGTCGCGGTCGGGCACGGCGGCCTCGTCGGCCAGCACCACGTCCAGGGCGAGTTTAGGGGCGTGTCGCCCCAAAACCTCCAAATGACGCTGCGGGGAGAAGCCCTCGGTTTCTCCTGGCTGCGGGGCGAGGTTCAGGGACAGCACCTTGCGAGCCTTGGTCTCGGTGAGGGCGTCCAGCAGCTCGGGGACGAGCAGGTGCGGGATCACCGAGGAGAACCAGGAACCGGGGCCGAGCACCACCCAGTCCGCGTCCAGCACCGCCGCCACGGCCTCGGGCACGGCCGGCGGGTCGTTCGGGACCAGGTGCACCGACTGGACCTCGCCCGGCGTGAGGGCGACGTTCGCCTGACCGCGCACCGTGTCCACGTCGTCCGGGCGGTCCGGGTCGTGCCCCTTGACCAGGGCCTGCAGCTCCAGCGGCACGGCGGACATGGGCAGCACGCGCCCGTGCGCGCCGAGCAGCTTGCCGACCAGGTCCAGAGCCTGCACATGGTCGCCGAGCTGCTCCCACAGCGCGACGATCAGCAGATTGCCGACCGCGTGCTCGTGCAGATCTCCCTTGGACTGGAAGCGGTGCTGGATGACCCGCGCCCAGGTCTGCCCCCACTCGTCGTCGCCGCACAGCGCGGCCAGCGCCTTGCGCAGGTCGCCGGGCGGCAGCACGCCCAGCTCGTCGCGGAGCCGGCCGCTGGAGCCGCCGTCGTCGGCCACGGTGACCACGGCCGTGAGGTCGCCGGTGATCCGGCGCAGCGCGGCGAGCGAGGCGGACAGGCCCATGCCGCCGCCGAGTGCGACCACCTTGGGCTGCGTGCCCCGGCGGCGGGGCCGCCCACCGCGGGCCTCGGCGGGGCGGGCCGCCGCCCGGGCCTCGGCCGCGGCACGGCCCGAACGGCCCTCGGGCACCATCCGGCGCAGCCTGCCCAGCCGCCGTGTACGTTCCGTCATTCCCGTCCCATGTCCCGGTGTACGACCACCGTCTCCACGCCCTCGGCCGCGAGCCGCGCGGCGAGCTTCTCCGACATCGCGACCGAGCGGTGCTTGCCGCCCGTACAGCCGATGGCGATGGTCACGTACCGCTTGCCCTCGCGCCGGTAGCCGGCCGCGACGAGCCGCAGCAGCTCGACGTACCGGTCGAGGAACTCCTTCGCGCCGGGCTGGTTGAAGACATAGGCGGCGACCTCCTCGTTGAGGCCGGTGAACGGGCGCAGCTCCGGGACCCAGTGCGGATTGGGCAGGAACCGCATGTCCGCCACCAGGTCGGCGTCGACCGGCAGCCCGTACTTGAAGCCGAAGGACATCACGGTGGCCCGCAGCTCGGGCTCCTCCTCACCTGCGAACTGCGCGTCCATCTTGGCGCGCAGCTCGTGCACGTTGAGGCTGGAGGTGTCGATCACCAGGTCGGCGTCGCCGCGCAGCTCGCGCAGCAGCTCGCGCTCGGCGGCGATGCCGTCGACGATACGGCCGTCGCCCTGCAGCGGGTGCGGACGGCGCACCGACTCGAAGCGGCGCACCAGGGCCTCGTCGGAGGACTCCAGGAAGACGATCCTCCGGGTGACGCCGCGGGTGTCGAGGTCGGCGAGGGATTCGCGCAGATTGTCGAAGAAGCGCCGGCCGCGCACGTCCACGACGACCGCGATCCGCGCCACGTTGCCCTGCGAGCGGGCGCCGAGCTCCACCATGGTGGGGATGAGGGCGGGCGGGAGGTTGTCCACGACGAACCAGCCGAGGTCCTCCAGACACTTTGCCGCCGTCGACCTTCCCGCTCCGGACATGCCGGAGATGATCACCAGCTCGGGGATGGCCGCGTCGGGGCCTGAAGCCGGTGTACCGTCCGTGCTCACCTGTGCTCCGTTTTCCTGGGCCGCGGGCTGCTGACCGGCCGCGGCCCGTGGCTGATCCTGCTCTGCTTCCCTGTGGGCCGGATCTCGGTCCGCTGTGGGCTGTGCATCGTGCTCGGTCATGGCTCCTGCCCCCGTCGTTCGTCCGGGAGGCCCGCGGTTACGGGCTCCCGCGAGGCACCCGCCGCCGTACCGGGTTCCTCGTCATCCATGATCTCTCCAGTCGCCGTGTTGACGGCGGGTGCGGCCGGGGCCGCCCGGGCGAGGGCCGCGGCGATGGTCTCGGCCGTCTTCCGGCCTATGCCCGGCACCTCCTGGATCTGCTCGATTGTGGCGGACCGCAGCTTCTTCACCGAGCCGAAATGCTTGATGAGCGCTTGTTTGCGGGTATCGCCGAGGCCGGGGACCTCGTCCAGGGGGCCTGCACGGAAGCGCTTGGCCCGCCTGGTGCGTTGGTAGGTGATCGCGAACCGGTGGGCCTCGTCCCGAACGCGCTGGAGCAGATACAGGCCCTCGCTGGTGCGGGGCAGCACCACCGGGTCGTCGTCGCCGGGCAGCCAGACCTCCTCCAGGCGCTTGGCCAGGCCGCAGACGGCGATGTCGTCGATGCCCAGCTCGTCCAGCGCGCGCCGGGCCGCGGCGACCTGGGGCTGCCCGCCGTCGACCACGACCAGCTGCGGCGGGTACGCGAACTTCCTGGGGCGGCCGTCGTCGTCCTTGAGGGAGTCGGTGACAGCGTCCGTGCCGGCCAGCTCGCCGTCACCGCCGGTGAGGGCGTCCTCGGAGCCGTCCGCCCACTCCCCCGTCCTCTCCTTCTCCGCGAGGTAACGCTTGAAGCGACGGGTGATCACCTCGTGCATGGAGCGAACGTCGTCCTGGCCGGCGAAGCCCTTGATCTGGAAGCGGCGGTACTCGCTCTTGCGCTGCAGGCCGTCCTCGAAGACGACCATCGAGGCGACCACGTCGTCCCCCTGGAGATGCGAGATGTCGTAGCACTCGATCCGCAGCGGGGCGCTGTCCAGGTCGAGGGCCTCGGCGATCTCCTCCAGGGCGCGCGAGCGCGTGGTCAGGTCGGAGGCGCGCTTGGTCTTGTGCAGCGCGAGGGCCTGCTGGGCGTTGCGCTGCACCGTCTCCATCAGTGCCTTCTTGTCGCCGCGCTGCGGGATGCGCAGCGAGACGTTGGACCCGCGGCGGCCGGTCAGCCACTCCTGGACCGGTTCGACCGGCTCGGGCAGCGCCGGGACCAGGACCTCCTTGGGGACGGCGTCCCCGGTCTCCTCACCGTAGAGCTGCTGCAGGGCGTGCTCGACCAGGGCTCCGGTCGTGATCTCCTCGACCTTGTCGGTCACCCAGCCGCGCTGGCCCCGCACCCGGCCGCCACGCACGTGGAAGATCTGCACGGCCGCCTCCAGCTCGTCCTCGGCGACCGCGACGAGGTCGGCGTCCGTCGCGTCGGCGAGCACGACGGCGTTCTTCTCCATGGCCTTCTTCAGGGCCCCGATGTCGTCGCGCAGCCGCGCCGCCCGCTCGTACTCCATCTCCTCGGCCGCATCCGTCATCTGCCTCTCCAGGCGGCGGAGATAGGTGCCGGTGCGGCCGGCCATGAAGTCGCAGAACTCCTCGGCCAGCTCCCGGTGGTCCTCGGGGCTGATCCGGCCGACGCACGGGGCGGAACACTTGCCGATGTAGCCGAGCAGGCAGGGCCGGCCGGTGCGGGCGGCGTTCTTGAAGACGCCGGTCGAGCAGGTACGCACCGGGAACACGCGCAGCAGCAGGTCGACGGTGTCACGGATGGCCCACGCGTGCCCGTACGGGCCGAAGTACCGGACCCCCTTCTTCTTGTGACCGCGCATCACCTGCACGCGCGGGAACTCCTCGTTCATCGTCACCGCGAGGTACGGGTAGCTCTTGTCGTCGCGGTACTTGACGTTGAACCGGGGGTCGTACTCCTTGATCCACGAGTACTCCAGCTGGAGGGCCTCGACCTCGGTGGACACCACGGTCCACTCCACGGACGCGGCGGTGGTCACCATCGTCCGGGTCCGCGGGTGCAGGTTCGCCAGGTCCTGGAAGTAGTTCGCAAGGCGCTGGCGCAGGCTTTTCGCCTTTCCGACGTAGATCACCCGGCGGTGCTCGTCACGGAACCTGTACACCCCGGGGGAGTCCGGGATCTCACCCGGCCTGGGGCGGTAGCTGGAGGGATCGGCCATGTCTCACACCCTACTGGCGAGCACCGACACCGCGTCGGGCCTGTGGACAACGCCCACGCCCCTGCGGCTCGTCCGTCCACAGGCCGATGCCGGGACTCGCCGACGGCAGGACGGCCCCGTATCGATCGTGTGGCGGCCGGGCGGGAGAAGGCCGGCTGAGCGACTCGGAGGCTCTGCCGGGCGGTGCGGGTCCTTGCCGTGTGCACGGAGGTTCCGCCGGACGGAACGGTTCGAACCGAGCCGTCGTCGAGCGGCGCTGAGGCCTCGTAGAGCGGCACGGTGTCCTGGCCGGGGTGCGACACCCGGCTCGGGTCCTTCCTGCCGTGTGATCGCCCTGGAACCTCCAGGTCTCCGTCACGTCACCGTCTTCCCCGCCGAACGGCACGGCCGGGTCGCCCGCCGGCCCGGCGGCCCGGGATCCGGCCGCGGCACCGCCAGCGGCCGAGGGCGTGGCGGGTTCAAGGTGTTGTCGGGGTCTGGTCAACACGCTTCAATGCGGGGGAACTCGGGGCCACGCACGCACGCGTACCGGCGTGGCGCGCGCAGGCTCGGGCGTCCACAGCGTCCACGGGGTGGCCCCGACACCAGCGCAGCGGTCCGACCAGCCGTAGCGACACCTCACAGAAAGGCGCCCCGGTATGCGGCATGCCACGGAGCACGCGCACCTTCCCACCGCGGAACTGGACACGGCCCTGCGGGGCGGCCCCTTCCATGTGGCGCTGCGCGCCGCGATCGCCGCGCGAGGGCTGCCGCTCCAGCGCGTCCAGCACCATCTGTCCCGGCACGGGGTGAAGGTCGGTGTCACCAGCCTGAGTTACTGGCAGCAGGGCGCCCGCCGTCCCCAGCGCCCGGAGTCGCTGCGGGCAGTGCGGGCCCTGGAAGAGATCCTCCAGCTGCCGGACGAGTCACTGATCCGGCTGCTCAGCGAGGCCGACCAGCGCCCGGCGGCCGGCCGCCCGGCAGGGCGGTCCTACCGCTCCCTGACCGAGGCCTCGAACGTCCTGGACCGGCTCCGCGCCGAGCTGGGCTGGTCCCTCGACGGCGGACTGCACACCCTGGGCCACCATGAATGCGTCCGCATCGGCACCCGGCGCGAACTGGCGGGCCGCGAGGCCCATCACATCGTGCGGGCCCACAGCGACGGCGTCGACCGCTTCGTCGCCGTTCATCACGGCGACCCCGGCTGCCGTCCCGCCGAGATCAGGGTGCGGGCGCTGGAGAACTGCCGCACGGGACGCGTCCGCTGGGACCAGAACACCGGCGCGCTGGTCGCGGAGCTGCTCTTCGGCACCCGGCTGCGCGCCGGCGACACCTTCCTCTTCCGCTACGCCATCGAGGACGGCACGGCCGGGCCCTCCCGGGAGTACCTCCACCGCTTCGGCTTCCCCGGCGGCCAGTACGCCCTGCAGGTCCGGTTCGACCCGGCCGCCCTGCCGGCCCGCTGTCACCGCTTCGCCCAGCACTCTGCGGCGGCCCCTCGCAGCGGCCGCCAGGAACTGCCGCTCACCGGGCCGCACCAGTGCGTCCACGTGGTCGAACCGCGCATCCGTCCGGGCATCGTCGGCATTGCCTGGGACTGGGAGTGAGCTCACCCTGTACGCATGCCGGTCGAGCCGGACCGCCGCCGGGGCCGGTCCCGCTCGGCCGTCCGGTCAGGCGCCCGGGCCCGCGATGATCCTGCCGTTCGCCGTCTTCACCGGCAGCTCCGCCAGCGGCTCGGTGGCCGGTGACTGGACCACCTTGCCCGTCACGGCATCGAACTGACTGCCGTGACAGGGGCAGATCAGAGTGGTCCCCTGCAGCTTGTTGATGGGGCAGCCCGCGTGCGTGCAGATGGTGCTGTACGCCTTCAGCGTGCCGTTCCCGTCACGGCTGACGACCACGTTGTGATCGCGGAAGAGCTTGGCCCCGCCCTTCGAGACCTCGCTCTCGGCGCCGAGGTCGACCGGCGCGGTCGGAGTGGCCGCCGCGCCCGCGCCACCCTGGCCGGGCGCCGAGCAGGCGGCCAGGCCGAGCCCGGCGACCGGGGCCACGGCGGCCCCTCGAAGGACGGTACGACGGCTCGCGAACGGTCGGGCGGGCATCCGGGACTCCACGGCTCAAGGGGTGTGCAGGGCGACGATACCCGGGCAGAAGGACCGGCTCCGGGGCGGGGGCCGGATCCGGGGCTGGGGCGGTTCCCTCGGGGGCGAAAGATCTTGGGACGAGGGCCCCGCGGACAACCGCCTACCCGGGGGTCCGGGGACTGCACGGGCGCCGAACTCGGGCGTAAACGATTGCGCAAACGTTTACGTCAGGCGGGTCGATGGGGTAGCGTCCCGGCACGGAAGGACTGTGCTCGATCGCTCGAGGGTCCATGGCACGAGAAGGGAGACGCGATGTCCACCATGGCCGACGTCGCGCGGAGCGCCGGGGTCTCCGTGGCGACCGTCTCCCACGTGCTGAACGGCACCCGCCCGGTGCTGCCCCACACCCGGCAGGCCGTACTGGACGCCATCGACGCCCTGGGCTACACCCCCAACACCCTGGCCCGATCCCTGGTGACCTCCCGCACCCGCTCCATCGGACTCGCGGTGTCGGCGATCAGCAACCCGTACTTCACGGAGATCCTCCAGGGTGTCGAGGCCGCCGCCCTGGACGCCGGCTACAGCCTGCTCATCGCCGACCCGCACGACGACCCCGGGCACGAACGCAAGGTCGTGCAGCTGCTCCATGAACGCCGGGTGGACGGCATGATCGTCGCCCCCTCCGCACGTCCGCACGAGCTGGTCGGCTACCTCCGCCGGCACTCCGTACCGACCGTGTTCCTGGACCGGATGATCGGCGCGGACGCACCGGAGGGCACGGAAGGGGGTGGTGGCGCCGCCACCCCGGAGGTCGCGCCCTGGTACGACCAGGTCTGCGCCGAGAGCGCCGCACCGACCGCGCGTCTGGTCACCCATCTCGCCGGGCTGGGGCACCGCCGGATCGGCCTCGTCGCCGGTCTGCCCGGCCTCAGCACCACCGGGGAACGTGTCTCCGGCTACCGTGAGGGCCTCGCCACAGCGGGCCTGGCCCTCGACGAAAAGCTTCTCGTGTCCGGGAATTCGGAGTCCGCGGGGGCCGAGCAGGCCACGGCCGCCCTGCTCGCCCTCCCTGATCCGCCCACGGCCCTCGTCACCGCCAACAACGCGATGACCATCGGCGCACTGCGCACCCTGCGGCGGCATGGCCTGTCCGTCCCGGACGACATCGCGCTGTGCTGCTTCGACGACTTCGCCTGGGCCGACCTGTTCTCACCCCGGCTCACCGCCATCGCCCAGCCCAGCAGGGAACTGGGCACACAGGCCGTGCGGGTGCTCCTCGACCGCCTGGAAGAGCCGCGTCGGCCTACCCGGACGGTGCGGCTGCCGTGTGCGTTCGTCCACCGCACGTCCTGCGGGTGCCCAACGGAACCGGGCGGGACCGAGGAGGCCGGGCGCACCGCATCGTCCACCCTGTCGGAGAAGGGAACCGCCCTGTGATCGTCGTCACCGGTGAGGCACTGATCGACCTGGTACCGCAGGACTCCGGTGCCCTGTCGGCACTGAAGCCGGCGCTCGGCGGCGGCCCCTACAACACCGCCGTGGCCCTCGGCCGCCTCGGCTCGCGCACCGCGTTCTGCTCCCGGACCTCGCGGGACGCCTTCGGCGAGGCCCTGCTGGACGGGCTGCGGCACGCGGGCGTCGACGTGTCGGGCGTGCAGCGCGGGGCGGAGCCGACGACGCTCGCTGTGGCCACGATCGACGAGAGCGGGTCGGCCGCCTACTCCTTCTACGTCGACGGCACCGCCGACAGGCTGTTCACCGCCCCCGCCGCGCTGCCCGCCGACACGCGCGCGGTGTCCTTCGGCACCTGCTCGCTCGTGCTGGAACCGGGGGCCGGCGCCTATGAGGAGCTGATGCGCACGGCGGCTGCACAGGGGCTGTTCACCGCGCTCGACCCCAACATCCGGGCCGGTCTGATCCCGGACGCAGACGCCTACCGGGCGCGTTTCAAGAGCTGGCTTCCCTCGGTGACGCTGCTGAAGCTCTCCGCGGAGGACGCCGAGTGGCTGGGCGGCACCCCGCGCGAGTGGCTGGCCGCGGGACCGGCGGCGGTCGTGGTGACCCGGGGCGGGGACGGTCTGACCGCGTTCACCCGGGACGGGGCGGAGCACTCCGTACCGGGTGAGAACGTCGCCGTGGTGGACACCATCGGCGCCGGTGACACGGTGAACGCAGCCTTGCTCCACGGGCTTTCGGCCCTGGACGCGCTGTCGGAGGAAGCGCTCGCCGCCCTCGGAACGCAGGACTGGACGCGGCTGCTGCGCTTCGCGGCACGCGCGGCGGCGATCACCTGTTCGCGGGCGGGGGCCGAGCCGCCGTACGCGGCCGAACTCGGTGATCTGTGAGCGCCCCCTTTTTCCCTCTTTCCTTTCTGCCGCTTCCCTCTGTGGTGTTGTCAAGGTGCGGCCGGAACCGCGGTGCGGGGGGCTGCCGGACCTCGTATCCGGGGTGCTGATGGTGGAACGAGCGGCGCCCCGCGGGGAGTTCCCGCGGGGCGCCGTTTTTCTGGTGTCGTGTCAGGTTTTGCGGGCCCGCGTCGTCTTCTTCGCGGGCGTCGTCTTCTTCGTCACCGCGACGGCCTTCTTGGTCGCCGTGTTGTTGGCCTTGGCCGTTACCGACTTCTTCGCCACCGCCTTCGCCGCGACCGTCTTCCTGGCCGTGGCGGCACGCTGCGCCGGCACGGTGTCGGCGTCGCTGATGCGGTCGGCGCCGAGAATCTCGCGCAGGAACTTGCCGGTGTGGCTGGCCGGAACCCCCGCGACCTCCTCGGGCGTACCCTCGGCGACCACGAGGCCGCCGCCGGCGCCGCCCTCCGGACCCATGTCGACGATCCAGTCGGCGGTCTTGATCACGTCGAGGTTGTGCTCGATGACGACGACCGTGTTGCCCTTGTCGACCAGGCCGCCGAGGACCTTGAGCAGCTTGCTGATGTCCTCGAAATGCAGGCCCGTGGTCGGCTCGTCAAGGACGTAGACGGTGCGCCCGGTGGACCGCTTCTGCAGTTCGCTGGCCAACTTGACACGCTGGGCCTCGCCCCCGGAGAGGGTGGTGGCGGACTGGCCGAGACGGACGTAGCCGAGGCCGACGTCCTTCAAGGTCCTCAGGTGCCGGGAGATGGCTGGGACGGCCTCGAAGAAGTCGGTGGCCTCCTCGATCGGCATGTTCAGCACGTCGGCGATGGACTTGCCCTTGTAGTGGACCTCCAGCGTCTCCCGGTTGTACCGGGCGCCGTGGCAGACCTCGCACGGGACGTAGACGTCCGGGAGGAAGTTCATCTCGATCTTGATCGTGCCGTCGCCCGCGCAGTTCTCGCAGCGGCCACCCTTGACGTTGAAGGAGAAGCGGCCGGGCTGGTAGCCACGGACCTTCGCCTCGGTGGTCTCGGCGAACAGCTTGCGGATGTGGTCGAAGACGCCGGTGTAGGTCGCCGGGTTGGACCGAGGGGTGCGGCCGATCGGCGACTGGTCGACGTGCACGACCTTGTCGACGAGGTCGTCGCCGTCCACGCGCGTGTGCCGGCCGGGGACGTTGCGCGCGCCGTTCAGCTCGCGGGCCAGGTGCGTGTAGAGGATGTCGTTGACCAGTGTCGACTTGCCGGATCCGGACACGCCCGTGACGGCCGTGAACACGCCCAGCGGGAACGACACGTCGATGTCCTGCAGATTGTTCTCACGCGCGCCGTGCACGGTGAGCTGCCGCGACGGATCACGCGGACGGCGCACGTCCGGCACCGGGATCGCCTTGCGGCCCGAGAGATACGCGCCGGTCTGCGACTCGGCATTGGTGAGCAGTTCCTTCAGCGAGCCGCTGTGCACGACCTTGCCGCCGTGCTCGCCGGCGCCGGGACCGATGTCCACGACCCAGTCGGCGACCTTGATGGTGTCCTCGTCGTGCTCCACGACGATGAGCGTGTTCCCCATGTCGCGCAGCCGGACCAGGGTCTCGATCAGCCGGTGGTTGTCCCGCTGGTGCAGGCCGATGGACGGCTCGTCCAGGACGTACAGGACCCCGACGAGTCCGGAGCCGATCTGGGTGGCCAGGCGGATGCGCTGGGCCTCACCTCCGGAGAGCGTGCCGGCCGCGCGGTTCAACGAGAGGTAGTCCAGGCCGACGTCGACCAGGAAGCGCAGCCGTTCGTTGACCTCCTTGAGCACCCGCTCGGCGATCTTCTTGTCGCGGGCGCTCAGCTTCAGCTGCCCCAGGAAGTCCGCGCAGTCGCTGATCGACATCGCGGAGACCTCGGCGATCGACTTCCCCATGATCGTGACCGCGAGGACGATCGGCTTCAGCCGCGTGCCCTCGCAGGAGGGGCAGGGCACCTCGCGCATGTAGCCCTCGAAGCGCTCGCGGCTGGCGTCGCTCTCGGCCTCGCTGTGCCGGCGCTTCACGAACGGCACCGCGCCCTCGAAGGGCGTGGTGTACACGCGCTCACGGCCGTACCGGTTGCGGTACCGGACCTGGATCTGGGTCTTGTGGCCGTGGAGCAGGGCCTTCTTCGCGCGCTGCGGCAGGCCCGCGAACGGGATGTCCGTGCGGAAGCCGAGCGCGTCCGCGAGGGCGCCGATCAGACGGGCGAAGTAGTCCTTGGTGTGGCCGTGCGACCAGGGGTGGATGGCGCCCTCGTCCAGGGACTTCTCCTCGTCCGGGACGATCAGCTCGGGGTCGACCTCCATGCGGGTGCCGATGCCGGTGCAGTCGGGACAGGCGCCGAAGGGCGAGTTGAAGGAGAAGGAGCGGGGCTCCAGCTCCTCGAAGGAGAGGTCGTCGTACGGACAGTACAGGTGCTCGGAGAACATGCGCTCGCGCTCGGGGTCGTCCTCGGGGAGGTCGACGAAGTCGAGCACGACCATGCCGCCGGACAGACCGAGGGCCGTCTCGACGGAGTCGGTCAGACGGCGCTTGGCGGAGTCCTTCACGGTGAGGCGGTCGACGACCACCTCGATGGTGTGCTTCTCCTGCTTCTTCAGCGTGGGCGGGTTCGAGAGCTGGATCGTCTCGCCGTCCACGCGTGCGCGGGAGTAGCCCTTGGTCTGCAGGTCGGCGAAGAGCTCGACGAACTCTCCCTTGCGCTCGCGCACGAGCGGCGACAGCACCTGGAAGCGGCTCCCCTCCGGCAGCTCCAGGACCCGGTCGACGATGGCCTGCGGCGACTGGCGGGAGATCGGCCGGCCGCACTCGGGGCAGTGCGGCTTGCCGATGCGCGCGAAGAGCAGACGCAGGTAGTCGTAGACCTCGGTGATGGTGCCGACCGTCGAGCGCGGGTTGCGGGAGGTCGACTTCTGGTCGATGGAGACCGCCGGGGACAAACCCTCGATGAAGTCGACGTCCGGCTTGTCCATCTGGCCGAGGAACTGCCGGGCGTACGAGGAGAGCGACTCCACGTAGCGGCGCTGGCCCTCCGCGAAGATCGTGTCGAAGGCCAGGGAGGACTTGCCCGACCCCGACAGGCCCGTGAAGACGATGAGCGAGTCCCGAGGCAGGTCGAGCGAGACGTTCTTCAGGTTGTGCTCGCGCGCGCCACGGACGATGAGACGGTCGGCCACGCCGGTCCGCACCTTTCTTGAGAGAAGTGACAGGGGCGGGGCCCCTGTGCTTCTTCAGACTAGGGGGAGCCACTGACAACGCCGGTCGGATTGCCCGGTTGCATAACAACCTCCGGCCATCCAGCATGCCCGACGCCGCTTCCGACGATATAGCACGTGCTTTCGATTTGCGGACGGAGTCCGCCACCTTCACCCGAAGGTGTGGCGGGGCTAATGTCAGGCCCATGATTGATCACGCCCATGACCTGGCATGTGTACGTGACGCGAGCGAACGGCTCCTCAGCGCGGTCGCCGCACTGGACAACGCGTCGCTCGCCGAGCCGTCACGGCTTCCCGGCTGGACCCGCGGACACGTCCTCGCCCACGTCGCCCGCAACGCGGACGCGCTGGTGAACGTCCTCGAGGGACGCCCCATGTACGCGAGCGCCGAGGCGCGGGACGCCGACATCGAGCGGGACGCTCCGCGTCCGCTCGACGTCCAGCTCGCCGACCTGCGCGAGAGCGCGGCCCGCTTCCAGGCGGCGGGGGACGCGCCGGCGGACTGGTCGCGCACGGTGGAGCTGCGCAACGGGGTCACCGACTCGGCGTCCCGGGTACCCTTCCGGCGGTGGGCGGAGGTGGAGCTGCACCATGTGGATCTCGGCGTCGGTCACGAGCTGGAGGATCTTCCGGAGGAGTTCCTGGAGCGCGAGACCGACTTCCTCACCCGGCGGTTCACCGGACACCCCGATGTGCCGGCGACGCGGATCACGGACGGCACGCGCACATGGCGCACCGGGCGGGAGGCGCACGAGCCGGAGGTCACGATCGGCGGGGCCCCGGCGGAACTGGTCGGCTGGCTCGCCGGGCGGCGCGACGGCTCCGGCCTCACAGCGTCCGGCACACTGCCGGCCCTGCCTCCGTTGTAGGCCGCCGACGATCCGCGTGCGCCTCTCGGCTATAGGCTGATCTCCATGACGTACACCGGAGAGGTCAGGGTCGGTGGACCGGCGGACGTGCACGAGCTGAAAGACCTGATGATCACGAAGATCGCGGTCGGCCCGATGGACAACAACGCCTATCTGCTGCGCTGCCGGGCCACCGACGAGCAGCTCCTGATCGACGCCGCCAACGAGGCGGACATGCTCCTCGGCATGATCGGTGACGACGGCATCGCGTCCGCCGTCACCACGCACCAGCACGGCGACCACTGGCAGGCGCTCGCCGAGGTCGTCGCGGCGACGGGCGCGCGTACGTACGCCGGCCGCCAGGACGCCCCCGGCATCCCCGTGCCCACCGATGTCCTCGTGGACGACGGCGACGTCATCAGGGTGGGTCGGGTGGAACTCACCGCACGGCATCTCGTCGGGCACACCCCGGGTTCGATCGCGCTGGTGTACGACGACCCGCACGGCCACCCCCACGTCTTCACCGGTGACTGCCTCTTCCCGGGCGGCGTCGGCAACACGCGCAAGGATCCGAAGGCCTTCGCCAGCCTGATCCACGACGTGGAGACGAAGATCTTCGACGTGCTGCCGGACGAGACCTGGGTGTATCCCGGCCACGGCAACGACACGACGCTGGGCGCGGAGCGGCCGCATCTGCCGGAGTGGCACGCGCGCGGGTGGTGACCGGCCGGCGTGCCTTTCTCCCGGTCACCGGGCGCGCCGTACGCCGTGCGCCCCGTGTGAATGTTTCACCCGTGTCGGAGGGGCGTGCGCGGTGCCCGCACGCCGTGTCACGCAGTCAACTGGTGGCAGCCCCGCAGAGGACGACGGCTCCTTTGCGGCAGGCCCGCCGGTCCCCAACCCCGCCCTCGGCCGGCGGCCCGAATGTGCAGCCGCGTGAACGGCGCCGTCGCCGGCGCCTAGGCGTCGGCCCGCGCCGCGCCCGCCAGAGCGGCCACGCGCTCCACGCCGAACACGTAGCCCTGCACGCCGCATCCGGCGATCACACCGTCGGCGCGCAGCGAGACGTAGGAGTGGTGCCGGAACGATTCGCGCTGGTGGATGTTGGAGATGTGCACCTCCACCACGGGCATGCCGTCGCAGGTGTTGAGCGCGTCCAGAATCGCGACCGACGTGTGGGAGTAGGCCCCTGGGTTGATGACGATCCCGCAGTGGTTCAGGCGTGCCTCGTGGATCCAGTCGACCAGTTCGCCCTCGTGGTTGGACTGCCGGAAGTCCACCGTGCCGCCGTGCGCGGCCGCGGCCTCGGCGCACAGCACCTCGACGTCGGCCAGCGTGTCCGTGCCGTAGATCTCGGGCTGGCGCCGGCCGAGCAGGTTCAGGTTGGGCCCGTTGAGGATCATGATCGGGGCGTTGGCCAGGGTGCGGGGCACGGTTCCTCCGGTCCGTTCGGGGCGGTACGTCGACGACCGCTGCTCGCACCGGTCTATCACGGTGGCCGGAGCGCACGACGGGCCGTTTGCGCCGGTGGCTTCGGCGTACGCCATGGCCGGCCGGTCGCCTCCACGCGCCCCGTAACCGTTGATCACGCCGGATGGTTGACGCGGCATGCAGCCTCTACGCGCCGTCAGCACCGTCTCCATGCCGAGACTTGCCGCCGCGGCCCTGGCGGGCACCGCGATCGAGTTCTACGACTTCTTCGTCTACGGCACGGCCGCTGCCCTGGTCCTCGGGCCGCTGTTCTTCCCGACCTTTTCGCCGGTCTCGGGGACGCTGGCGGCGTTCGGGACGTTCGGAGCCGGGTTCGTGGCCCGGCCGCTGGGCTCGGTGCTGTTCGGGCATCTCGGCGACCGGCGCGGACGCCGGCCGGTGCTCGTCGTCTCCCTGCTCGTGACGGGCGCCTCCACGGTCGCGGTGGGCTGCCTGCCGTCGTACGGCGCGATCGGCGTCGCGGCGCCCCTGCTGCTGCTCCTCCTGCGCTTCCTGCAGGGGCTCGGGCTCGGCGGGGAGTGGGGCGGCGCGGTGCTGCTGACCGCCGAGCACGCCCCGCCTGCGCGGCGCGCGCTGTGGTCGAGCTTCCCTCAGGTGGGGCCGGCGTTCGGCTTCCTGCTCGCCAACGGCGTGATGCTCGCCCTGTCGGCGGCGCTGTCCGACGCGGAGTTCGCGCGGTGGGGGTGGCGGGTGCCGTTCTGGGCGGCCGGTGCCCCGGCGCTCGCCGGGCTGTGGCTGCGCTCGTCGCTCGCCGAGAGCCCGCGGTTCCTGGAGCTCGAGGAGCACGTGCGCGTGCCGCTCGTGGAGGTCGTACGGCATCACGGGCGGCTCGTCCTGCTGACGGCGGGCGCGCTGGCCGTCGGGTACGCGGTGTTCTACACGGTGACGACCTGGTCGCTGGCGTATGCGACGCAGCGGCTCGGGGTGAGCCGCACGGTGATGCTGACCTGCGTCATGGCCGCCGTGGTCGTGAAAGGCGCACTCACGCCCCTGGTGGCGGTGCTCGGCGACCGTTTCGGGCGCCGGCCGCTGTGTCTGACGGGGTGTACGGCCTGCGTGCTGTGGATGCTCCCCATGGTGTCGCTGCTGTCCACCGGCCGGCCGGTGCTGATCTTCCTCGGCATCCTGGGCGCGCTGCTCGCCTTCGTCACCATGTTCGCAGTGATCGCCGCCTATCTGCCGGAGCTGTACGAGACGCGGGTGCGCTGCACGGGCGCCGCGGTGGGCTACAACCTCGGCGGGGTACTCGGTGGTGCGCTCACGCCGATCGTGGCGACGGCGCTCGCTGAGCAGGGTGGGCGCGTGCCCTGGGCCGTGGGCGCGTATCTGACGGGGATCGCGCTGGTCAGCCTGGTGTGCTTCGCGCTGCTTCCGGAGACGCGGCCGGCGCCCGTCGCGGCGGTGGAGCCGGCGACGGGCTGATCCGCCCGGGACCGACGGGCTCGGCGGGCTACGGGTTGATCGCCAGTTCCAGATACGCCGCGAAGACCACCAGATGGACACCACCTTGCAGCGGGGTCGCCCGTCCCGGCACCACGGTCAGGGAACTGACCACCACGGTCAGCGCAAGCAGCAGCATGTGGGTCGGGCTCAGGCCGAGGACGAGTGGTCCGGGCAGCCAGACGGAGGCGAGGGCGACGGCCGGGATGGTCAGGCCGATGCTGGCCATGGCCGAGCCGAGTGCGAGGTTGAGGCTGGTCTGCACCCTGTCACGCCGCGCGGAGCGCAGCGCGGCGATCGTCTCGGGCAACAGCACGAGCAGGGCGATGATCACACCGACGACGGCGTGGTGCAGGCCGACCGCCGCCACGCCCGACTCGATGGCGGGCGACACACCCTTGGCCAGCCCGACCACGCCGATCAGGGCCAGGCCGAGCAGTCCGACGCTGATCCACGCGGTGCGCGCGGACGGGGGCCTGGCGTGCTCCTCGGCGGTGACGACCTCGCCCAGCCGGGTGATCGGCAGGAAGTAGTCGCGGTGGCGCACGGTCTGGGTGGCCACGAACAGTGCGTAGAGGATCAGTGAGGACAGCGCGGCGAAGGTCAGCTGCAACGAGGAGAACTCGGGCCCGGGCTTGCTGGTGGTGAAGGTGGGCAGCACCAGGCTGAGCGTGGCGAGCGTCGCCACGGTGGCCAGGGCGGCGCCGGTGCCTTCGGGGTTGAAGACCGCGATGCGGTGCCGCAGCGAGGCGACGAGCAGACAGAGCCCGAGGATGCCGTTGCAGGTGATCATCACGGCGGCGAAGACGGTGTCCCTCGCCAGTGTGGAACTCTTGGCGCCGCCGTCGACCATGAGGGTGACGATCAGCGCCACCTCGATGACCGTGACGGCGATGGCGAGCACCAGGGAGCCGAACGGTTCACCGACGCGGTGGGCGACGACCTCGGCATGGTGGACGGCCGCCAGCACGGAGGCGGCAAGCACCAGGATCACCAGGACGACCACCGGCACCGGCAGGCCACGGCCCCAGGTGAAGGCGAGGAGGACGACCGCGAGCACGGGCGCGAGGATCGTCCATGGCCGGGTGAGCGACCGGAGCCGGGTGATCATGCCGCGATATTCGCAGAGCCGTGCGGGTTTCGCATTCCACCCCTTCCGGATACTTCTCGTCCTTTCCGCCGTGATTCGGTCGGCGCCGTCGGGGGTGACCGCTGTGCAGTCCCGCTCCCGGCCCGGCCGTACCCGCCCCGGGCTCGGTCAGGCGTCGACGCTGTGCTTCGCGGTCGCTTCGCCTTCGGTGTGCGCCGCCTCGACGGCCGCCTGTTTCCTGCCGGCCATCAGGCTGGTGACGGTCGTGACGACCAGGACCGCGCAGATCACGCCGAGCGAGACCGGGATGCTGATCTCCGGGACGTGGACGCCGGATTCGTGCAGCGCGTGCAGCACCAACTTGACTCCGATGAAGCCGAGGACGACCGACAGGCCGTACGAGAGGTGGACCAGCTTCTTGAGCAGGCCGCCGATGAGGAAGTACAGCTGCCGCAGACCCATGAGGGCGAAGGCGTTGGCGGTGAAGACGATGTACGGGTCCTGGGTCAGGCCGAAGATCGCCGGTATGGAGTCCAGGGCGAACAGGACGTCCGTGGTACCGATGGCGAGCATCACGACCAGCATCGGGGTCATGACCCGCTTGCCGTTCTCCTGGATCCACAGCTTGGTGCCGTGGTACCGGTCGGCCACGCCGAACCTGCGCTCCGCAGCCTTCAGCACCTTGTTCTCCTCGTACTCCTGGTCCTCCTCGTCCGCGCGGGTCTCCTGGATCAGCTTCCAGGCGGTCCAGATCAGGAAGGCGCCGAAGAGGTAGAACACCCAGGAGAAGCTGGCGAGGATCGCGGCCCCCGCCGCTATGAAGGCAGCCCGCAGGAGGAGGGCCATGAGCACACCGACGAGGAGGACCCGCTGCTGGTACCGGGCGGGCACGGCGAACTTCGCCATGATCAGGACGAAGACGAAGAGGTTGTCGACACTGAGCGACTTCTCTGTGATGAACCCTGCGAAGAACTCGCCGGCCGGCTGTCCGCCACCGAAGAGGAGGAGACCGAGGCCGAACAGCCCGGCCAGGGTGATCCACACGACGGTCCAGGTACCGGCTTCCCTGACCGACACCTCATGGGGCTTGCGCCCGATGAGGAAATCGAGCGCGATCAGGGCGGCGAGGCCCACGATGGTCAGGACCCACAGGGTCACGGAGACTTCCACTGCACCTCCGGCATTACGTAACGGCAAACATGTCAGCGTCGTCGCTGCCGGAGGTCTCTTCCGCCCGCGTCGGGCCGGCGCCCCGGAACCGGAAACGGTCCGTGCTGACGGGTGCGCCGCTGTCAGGGAGTACTCCCCTCCGTACGGAAAACGGTACCCCAATCACCAAGGAAAGGTAAAGAGAAATGCAAAAGAATGACCAAGCTGCCAGGTCGAGCACCTTTACCTGTACTTGATCCGCGCTCTGGCCACCTCGGTGAGGACCTGTTCCACGACCTGGCTGCCGGCCGGCACCAGCGAAGGTTCGTAGGTCCAGGCGTGCCCCACCCAGGGGTCGGTGAAGTGGTCGTCGGGCACGGGGGTGAGTCGCATCAGCGAACGCCACAGCGGATCGAGCAGAGGGTCGTAGTCGGCGGCAGCCTCGCGGTCGGCCACCAGCAGCAGGTGGACACCGACGTCCGGTCCCTCGTCCGCGAGATAGCGCAGCCAGGTCACCGCCCGGTCGTCGAAGCCGTACGGGAAGTCGTTGACGATCAGCAGCTGACGCGCGGCGTCGACATCGGCAGGCAGCGACTCGGGGGCGCCGCCGCGCACGGCCATCTGTACCAGGTCGACCTGTCGGGTGAGCCGCTCCAGCGTCTGCGTCACCCCGACCGCGCCGCTCGCGGCAGGGGCGGCGAGCACGCCGGTCCGGGCGAGCGGGTCGAACGCCGCGGCCCCCGCGCCCGCCGGGTCGATGATCTGCACGGCGAAGTCCCCCGCAGGATGCACGGCGAGCAGCCGCGCCGCGAGCGCCGCCGCAGCCTCCAGGGCAAGGTGCCGCAGCTGGGCGGGGTCGGGGAATTCGTCGGATGCCGCCGCCGGGCCGCTGTCGACCCACAGGCCGCTTTCCAGCGGAAGTCTGACCAGCAGGGGGATGCTCAGCTGCCCGCTCTCGGGCAGACGGAGGTCGCCGAGGCGCAGGGCCATCGGCGGCTCGGTGGGCACGCGGTAGCCGTGCCAGACGGGGTTGTCCCAGCGGGCGTAGGCGGGCGGGAGCGCGGGCTCGACCACCTCGGACTCGGCGGTGAGCTGGGCGAGGTCGCGGTCGAGGACGGTGCGCGCCTGGTCCACCAACTGCGTCCGGCGGGCATGGGCGGCCTCACGTGCGGCGTCGCCCGCGGCGCCGAGCCGGCCGCGCGGGTCGGTCAGGGCCCGGTCGAGTTCCCTCTCCAGGCGCGAGTCGGCGAAGTCGACAGCGCTGCGGTAGGCGGCGGTCGTACGGGCCAGATCCTCGAACATGCCCCACACCTGGTTGTAGAGCCGCTCCTCCATCGACCAGCCCACGGCGTCCCCGGCGACGGGCTGCGCGGGCCGGTCGTCTGAGGCCCGAGGCTCTGCGGGTGGTGCGCCGTGCGGGCGGCGGCCGGGGTGCGTGTAGTCGACCCTGGCGCCTGGATCTCGTGGGGCGGCGCCGGATGTCCGGGCGTCACGGGGGTTCCGCGTCTCGTACGACGGCGCCGGGTCCGGCTGCTGCGGGGTGTGCGAGGGTGCCGGGCCGGACACGTCCTGCGGCTGGGGCGCCGGGGTGTCGTTCGGTCCCGGAGCCGGGGCGAGGAGCGCGGCGGAGGCTGCCGCCCCGTGCGGTGACGATTCGCGCGGGGGCGGGACGGAGGACGGTGCCGGCGAGGTGCCGGACCGGGCGCGGGCCGCCGCCTCCTGGACGGCGGCCGCGAGGTCGGCGGCCGCCTGCAGCCCCCGGTCGGCGAGGAGTGCCGCGAGTCCGGCCGCATAGCCCTGGCCCACCGCGCGCACCTTCCAGGCACCCTGTCTGCGGTACAGCTCCAGGGCGTGCACAGCCGTCTCGCTGTCGAGGCCGGTCAGGGTGTAGCCGGCGAGTCCGGTGCCGTCGGGGGCCTCGACCGTGGTGTGCGGGGCGGCCACCACACCGAAGCGGAGCGGCGCCCCCACCCCGGTGGGCAGGGCGACGAAGACGTCGACGCGGTGCACGGCCTCGGGCAGGGCGCCCAGGTCGACGCTCAGCCGGTGTTCGATGGCGGCCTGCCGGGGCACCTCCACGCCGGGCAGAGTGGGGGATCCGGGGTGAGCGACCCACTGGGGGCCGTGCACCATGCCGTTCTCGTCGCTGAGCGTGGCTCCGGCCAGGACCGGCACCCCGGCCGAGATCCGGATCGTCAGCCGGTCCTGGGACAGCGGGTGGTTCTGCCCCCGCACCAGCTCGGCCGTCATGCCGCCCCCGTCCGTTGGTCGTGCTGCCCTGCGCCCCGCCGGTCGAGCGGGCGGTCCTACAGGTGCTGCTGGATCGTCGGCATCAGGTCCTGGAACGTACGGCCATAGGCCGGGGTGCCCAGGGCGGTCATCGTCCAACCGGAGCCCGCGCGGTGCACCTTCGCCATGATCTGGGCGGTGTAGTCGCCGCCGCCGTCCAGCGTGTAGCGGGCGAGTTCCTGGCCGTTGGTCTCGTCCACGAGGCGGCAGAAGGCGTTCTGCACCTCCTGGAAGGTCTGGCCCGTGAAGGAGTTCACGGTGAAGACGATCTGGTCGACGTGGACCGGAACACGCTGCAGGTCCACGAGGATCGCCTCGTCGTCACCACCCTGTCCGGCGCCGCCGACGAGGTTGTCGCCGGTGTGACGGACGGAGCCGTCGTCGCTCACCAGGTGGCGGAAGAAGACCACATCGACCGGCTGGGCCTCGGCGAACAGGACGGCCGAGGCGTCCAGGTCGATCTCGCGCGTGCGGGAGCCGAACAGACCGCGCCGCTTCGCCGCTTGCCAGCCGAGCCCCATACGGACCGCGGTCAGGGTGCCCCCGTCCTTCTTCTCCAGGCTGATGGCCTGACCCTTGCTCAAGTTGACGGACACCGCTGAATCCCCTCTCGAAGGCCCCCTGTTGCCGCGCACCGCGCGGTTGCCAAGAACCCTACGCAGGGGCACTGACAGTGCCGAACCCCGGTCGGCGCTTTGTGTCGGTGTTGCAACACTTGGCGCGTATGCCGAGGTCCGGCCGGGTGGCGAGGCTCAGGCGAGGCCGGCCTCCCGCATCTGGCGCAACTCCTTCTTCATCTCGGACACCTCGTCGCGCAGTCGGGCCGCGATCTCGAACTGCAGCTCCGCGGCGGCGGCGCGCATGCGCTCGGTCATCTCCTCGATCTGCTCGGCGAGTTCCGCTGCCGGGCGATCCGTGGGGACCGTGGCCACCGCCCTGCCCTTGGCGGCCCTGCCGGCCTTCGCGCCCTTGGCCGTCTTGTCGCCCAGCGCCGGGACGGGTGCCTTGGCACCCTTGCCGTCCTTGGACTTGCGGTAGCCCGTGCCGAGGAGCTGCTCGGTGTCGACGTCCTCGCGGGCGATCTGCGCGACGATGTCGTTGATCTTCTTGCGCAGCGGCTGCGGGTCGATGCCCTTGGCCTTGTTGTAGGCGACCTGCTTCTCCCGGCGGCGGTTGGTCTCCTCGATGGCCTTCTCCATCGCCGGGGTGATCTTGTCGGCGTACATGTGGACCTGGCCGGAGACGTTGCGTGCCGCACGGCCGATGGTCTGGATCAGCGAGGTCCCCGAGCGCAGGAAGCCCTCCTTGTCGGCGTCCAGGATCGCCACCAGGGACACCTCGGGCAGGTCGAGGCCCTCACGGAGCAGGTTGATGCCGACCAGGACGTCGAACTCGCCGGAGCGCAGCTCGCGCAGCAGCTCCACGCGGCGCAGCGTGTCGACGTCACTGTGCAGATAGCGCACCTGGATGCCGAGCTCGAGGAAGTAGTCGGTGAGGTCCTCGGCCATCTTCTTGGTGAGCGTGGTGACGAGGACGCGCTCGTCCTTCTCGGTGCGCTTGCGGATCTCGTGCACCAGGTCGTCGATCTGGCCCTCGGTGGGCTTGACGACGACCTCGGGGTCGACCAGGCCGGTCGGGCGGATGATCTGCTCGACGACGCCGTCGGAGCGCGACAGCTCGTACGGGCCCGGGGTGGCCGACAGATACACGGTCTGGCCGATGCGCTCCTGGAACTCCTCCCACTTCAGGGGGCGGTTGTCCAGCGCGGAGGGCAGGCGGAAGCCGTGCTCCACCAGGGTGCGCTTGCGCGAGGCGTCGCCCTCGTACATGGCGCCGATCTGCGGAACGGTGACGTGCGACTCGTCGATGACGAGCACGAAGTCGTCCGGGAAGTAGTCCAGCAGGGTGTTGGGCGGGGAGCCGGGCAGGCGGCCGTCGAAGTGCATCGAGTAGTTCTCCACGCCGGAGCAGGTGCCGATCTGGCGGAGCATCTCGATGTCGTACGTGGTACGCATCCGCAGCCGCTGGGCCTCCAGGAGCTTGCCCTGCTTCTCCAGCTCGGCCAGGCGCTCCCCCAGCTCCTTCTCGATGTCGTTGACGGCCCGCTCCATGCGCTCGGGACCGGCGATGTAGTGGGAGGCGGGGAAGACGTACAGCTGCTGGTCGTCGCTGATGATCTCGCCGGTGATCGGGTGCAGTGTGGACAGCGCCTCGATCTCGTCGCCGAACATCTCGATGCGGACGGCCAGCTCCTCGTAGACCGGGAAGATCTCGATGGTGTCGCCGCGGACCCGGAAGGTGCCGCGGGTGAAGGCCATGTCGTTGCGGGTGTACTGGATGTCGACGAAGCGGCGCAGCAGGTCGTCCCGGTCGATCTCGTCGCCGACTCTCAGAGGGACCATCCGGTCCACGTACTCCTGCGGGGTACCGAGGCCGTAGATGCAGGACACCGAGGCCACCACGACGACGTCACGGCGGGTGAGCAGCGAGTTCGTGGCCGAGTGGCGCAGCCGCTCGACCTCCTCGTTGATCGAGGAGTCCTTCTCGATGTAGGTGTCCGACTGCGGGACGTAGGCCTCGGGCTGGTAGTAGTCGTAGTACGAGACGAAGTATTCGACGGCGTTGTTCGGCAGCAGCTCGCGGAACTCGTTGGCCAGCTGGGCGGCCAGCGTCTTGTTCGGCGCCATCACGAGCGTGGGGCGCTGGAGCTTCTCGATCATCCACGCCGTGGTGGCGGACTTGCCGGTGCCGGTCGCGCCCAGCAGGACGACGTCCTTCTCACCGGCCTCGATGCGCTTGGCCAGCTCGGCGATGGCTGTCGGCTGGTCGCCGCTGGGCTGATAGGAGCTGACGACCTCGAAGGGCGCCACCGTGCGTTCGATGTGGGAAACGGGCCGCATGCCATCAACCGTACGACGCCGCACTGACAACGGGTCCGGATCAGCGGTTCTGCGGGGTCCGGGAGGCATGCTGCTCGGGCCGGTGCTCGCCGTGCACGAGGGGGCGGCGGGGCGGGTGGGAGGCGACGGCGGCGGCCGGGACTCCCGGTTGGTGCTCGACGGGTCCGGGGACGGTCCGGCCGGTGACCGTCAGCGGGTCGAAGATCACCACGACGCCCGCGAGGAGCAGGAAGGCGAGCGGGCCGATCAGCATCGGCGCGAGCACCGACGGCTCGGGCGCGCCTCCCCCCGTGTGGGAGGTGCCGTCGAGGTGGACGCCGAGGGCGGCCATGCCCGTGTAGTGCATGCCGCTGACGGCGAGCCCCATCACGAGGCTCGCCCCGACGCTCCACATGAAGCCGCGCACGCGCCCGGCGGCCCACAGGGCGGCGGTGGCGGCCACGACCGCTATGACCACGGAGGCGGCGACGGTGAGCGTGTTGTAGGTGAACCGCCCGTGGAAGCGCGCACCCGCCATGCCGAGGTAGTGCATCGAGGCGACGCCCAGACCGGTGATCGTGCCGCCGGTGAACAGGGCGGTGCCGGTGGCGCCCCGGTAGCCGACGATGAAGATCCCGACTCCCACCATGACGATGGCGAGGCCGAGACTCGCGTAGGTGATCGGCTTGTCGTAGTGGATCGGCGTCTCCTTGATGGCGAAGCCCATCATGGCGACGAAGTGCATGGTCCAGATGCCGGAGCCGATCGCGGCAGAGCCGAGGGCCAGCCAGCCGGGCCGCCGGGAGTGTCTGACCAGCAAGGACCGGGTCGTGCAGCGCAGGCCGAGGGCGCCACCGAGGCAGGCCATCAGATAAGCCACCACTGGAGTGACGGCCCCGTAGCTGAATCCGTCGACCGTGCCTTGCATCCGCGGCTGCCCTTCCGCCCTCTTGCGTCCCTGAATCCTCGAAATTGTCCCCGGGCCCAGGACCGCCGGGGCGGTCAGGGTTGTCGCAGAGAGTATGACCCCCACCGGAATGGTCGAACGATTTTCCGGCAAAGAAACACGGCCTTGCCTCAGTTGTGCGGCACCCGTGTGCGGACTTGGGACAGATCATTCCGCCTTGGCCGTCGTGCGCACGGGTGCCGGGAGCCGTCTGCTGTCAGGCTGGTTGCCGTCCGTATTCGCTCGATGCGAGGAGTCTGCATGCACGCGCGCGTAGTTGCCGCCGCCGTCGCCGCGGTCCTGGGGGCGGGGGCCCTGCTGAACACCACCTCCGACGCCCGGGCGCGTGACGTCGGCGCGCCCACGGTGATCGCCCACCGAGGTGCCTCCGCCTACGCTCCCGAGAACACCCTGGCCTCGATCGACAAGGCCGCACAGCTGGGCTTCGCCTGGGTCGAGAACGACGTCCAGCGCACCAAGGACGGCGAGCTGGTCGTCATCCACGACGACAGCCTGCGACGCACCACGAACGTCGAGAAGGTCTTCCCCCGCCGGGCACCGTGGAAGGTGAAGGACTTCACCGCGGCCGAGATCGCCCGGCTGGACGCGGGCAGCTGGTTCTCCCCCGCGTACGCGGGTACGCGCGTGCCGACGCTGAAGCAGTACATGCGCCGCATCGAGCACAACCACGAGAAACTGCTCCTGGAGATCAAGAACCCGGAGCTCTATCCCGGCATCGAGCAGCAGACCTTGAAGCTCCTCGGCAACGAGGGCTGGCTGGACCACAAGCACCTGAACCGGCTGATCGTCCAGAGCTTCAGCGCCGGCAGCATCCGCACGGTGCACGAGCTGAAGCCCGCGATCACCACCGCGCTCCTCGGGTCTCCCACTGTGGCGCGACTGCAGCAGTACGCGCGCTTCACCGATCTCGTCAACCCGTCGTACGGATCGCTTTCCCAGAAGTACGTCGCCGCCGCACACGCTGTGCGCGGGCCGCACGGCAGGCCGCTGAGGGTGTTCGCCTGGACGGTGAACGACGCGGTCACCGCGCGCAAGGTCGCCGGCTACGGCGTCGACGGGATCATCACCAACAAGCCGGACATGGTGCGGGCGGCACTCGGCTCGTACTGAGCGTGGCAGTCGTTGTCGGTGGCGGGCCGTACCGTGGGCGCATGGACAGCCATGGGCAGGATGAACAGCAGGTCGTGTGGGCCGTGATCGGCTCCGCCATCGGGCCGCTGATGCTGGCGGCGACCCGTGACGGCCTGGTCAACGTCGTCTTCCACGCCACAGAAGCGGTGCGGGACCGTGCCCTTGAGCGGCTGGCGGCCCGGCTGGGCACCGCTCCCGTCGAGGATCCCGGTGCGCCGGTGCTGGCGGAGGCGATACGCCAGCTGCGGGGGTACTTCGCGGGTGAGCGGCACGACTTCGACCTGCCGCTGGACTGGTCGCTGATCTCCGGCTTCAACCGGCACGTGCTGCGCGAGCTGGCGGCCGGTGTGCCGTACGGCACGGTGGTGGGGTACGGCGACCTCGCAGGGCGGGTCGGGCAGCCGGGCGGTGCGCAGGCGGTCGGCGCGGCGATGGGCGCCAATCCGCTGCCGGTGGTGGTGCCGTGTCACCGGGTGGTGGAGAGCGACGGCGGTATCGGCGGCTTCGGGGGCGGGCTGGAGACCAAGCGGAAGCTGCTCGCCCTGGAGGGAGTGCTGCCCGAGCCGCTGTTCTGACCCGGCCCGGTCATGCCTCGACGAGCGGCCCGGCCGGCCCGTCGGCCATGACCACTCGTCTCCGGCCGGTCCCGCTACGCGTCGTAGTGCCGTACCTCGAAGACGTTGCCGTCCGGGTCGCGGAAGTAGAAGCTGCGCGTGGCGTTGCCGCGGGCGCCGGACAGGTCGCGGTCGATGTCCGACACGGCGACTCCGTGCTCCTCCAGGCGGGCGCGGAGGGCGTCGAAGGCGTCGGCCGGCAGGGACAGGCAGATGTGGTTGACGGGGTGGCCCGCGCTCTCGACCGCCCCGGGGAGCATCTTCATGCACGTGGCGAAGGTGAGCGGGGCGAGGTCCAGAATGGTTTCCTCGTTGACCCGTACGGACGGGAAAGCCGCCTTGCCCTCGGCGAACTCCGCGACCTTGATCGGTTCCAGGCCCACGGCCGTCTCGTAGAAGCCGGCCGCGGCGACCGGATCGGCCACCCACAGGACGACGTGGTCGAGACGCATGCTGGTGTTCGTCATGCGCCCCAGATTGGTGGCGTCCCCCACAGGCCGCAAGCGTTTAGCGACGGTCGGCGCCCGCCAGAGATGGGGAAAGGCCGGTACCCGGCGGACAGGAGGCGGTGCGCATGGTGCTCATGGTGTCGGAAGAGGTCCGGGAAGCGATCGATGCCCGGCGGCCGGTGGTGGCCCTGGAGTCCACGATCATCGCGCACGGCCTGCCCCGCCCGCGCAACCTTCGGGTGGCGATGGAGCTCGAGGACGCGGTACGCCGGGAGGGTGCCGTACCCGCGACCGTAGCCGTGCTCGACGGCCGCCCCCGGGTCGGCGTGGACAAGGAGCAGCTGGAGCGGGTCGCGAGCGAGGACGGCATCCGCAAGCTCGGCCACCGCGATCTGCCGCTCGCCGTGGCGACGGGGGCGAGCGGGGCGACCACGGTGTCGGCGACGGCGCAGCTGTCCGCACTCGCGGGCATCCGCGTGTTCGCCACCGGCGGGCTGGGCGGGGTGCACCGGGAGTGGACGGTGACCCAGGACGAGTCGGCCGACCTGCGTCTGCTGGCAGGCACCCGGATCACGGTGGTCTGCGCGGGCGTGAAGTCGATCCTGGACGTCCCGGCGACCCTGCAGCGGCTGGAGACGCTGGGCGTGGCCGTCGCCGGCTACGGCACCGACCGTTTCCCCGGCTTCTACCTGTCCGATTCGGGGCATCCGGTCGACTGGACGCTGGACACGCCGGAGCAGGTCGCGGACGTCATGCGGGCCCAGGACGCGCTGGACACGCCGCACTCCGCACTGATCGTCGCCAACCCCGTCCCCGAGGCGGAGCAGCTCGATCCCGACCTGCACGCGCGTGTGCTGGCCGACGCGCTGCGCGCCTGCGCGGACCAGGGCGTGACCGGTCAGGCCGTGACCCCGTTCCTGCTGGACCACCTGGTCCGGCACACCGAGGGCGCGTCCCTGAGCGCCAACCTTGCGGCCGTGCGCGGCAACGTACGGCTGGCGGCACGGATCGCAGCGGCGTGGACCCGGGCGTGACCGCGGGCCGGGGCGGGGCCCTGCTGGTGGTCGGTGACGTGGTCACGGACGTGGTCGCCCGGCACCACGGGCCCCTCGCGGCCGGCACCGACACCGCCGCCGTGATCCGGGCGCTGCCGGGCGGCGCGGGCGCCAACGTGGCGTGCTGGGCCGCGCATGCGGGCCGTGCGGATGTACGGCTGCTCGGGCGGGTGGGCGGGGAGTCGGCCGCGTGGCACGAGCGTGAGCTGGTCGCCGCCGGGGTGCGGCCGCGGCTGGTCATCGATCAGGCGGCGGCCACCGCGACGGTGATCTGCCTCGTCGACGCGGGCGCGGCGGCAGAGCGCACGTTCCTCACGGACAGCGGGGCGTCGCTGCGGCTCGAACCCGCCGACTGGTCGGACGCGTTGCTCGACGGAGTGGCCCGGCTGCACCTGTCCGGCTATCTGCTGTTCACGGAGCCGAGCCGGGAGCTGGCGCGGACGGCACTCGCCGCGGCACACGCGCGTGGCGTACCGGTCAGCCTGGATCCGGCGTCGGCGGGCTTCCTCGTACGGCTGGGGGTGGACCGCTTCCTGGAGTTCGCGGAGGAGCTGGACGTACTGCTGCCCAGCCGCGACGAGGCGTGCCTGCTGACGGGGCTGCCGGATCCGGTGGACGCGGCGGTCAAGCTGAGCCGTCTCGTTCCGCTGGTGGTGGTCAAGGCCGGGGCGGACGGCGCGCTGGTCGTCCGTTCCGGCGGCACGCCGACCCGGGTCGCCGCGACGCCGGCGGTCCCCCAGGACACCACGGGCGCGGGTGACGCCTTCACCGGCGCGTTCCTCGCCGCCCTGCTCGCGGGCGCGGCTCCCGAGGAGGCGGCGGCACACGGCTGCCGGGCGGGTGCAAGGGCGGTGGAACGATTGGGCGGCAGACCACCGCATCCGCAGAGCGACGGTTGATCCCTCCCCGCGTCCCGGGACGAGGCCCAAGGCGATGCCGCCCTCGGCCGTTGCCTCACGTGCAACGCGTGGATCCTCCCTCTGCATCCCGGCGCGATCCCCGGGCCCACCGCAGCACCGCGAACCGGCACCCGGCACCCGGCACCCGGCACCCGGCACCCGGCACCCGGCACTGCCGGGCCGGATGGTCGGGCGCGACACCTTGAAACCCACCGCTGCAACCTTCTCGGGGCGGCACCTGTACCCACCGCTGCCTCCCGGGGCGGCTTGGACCCATCCCGGGAGGCGCTCAGCCCCACCACGGCATCCGGGGGCGATGCCCGGCCGCCCTCGACGCGCCTCGCCGACGGCCGTGAAGGCAACAGCAGCGGCGGCTCGGTGCGCGCTGTGTCGCGCAACACCGGCGCCGGACGTGGCCGCGGTGGTACGAGCGTCGGCGTGGCGGCGCCCGGCCGGTCCTTCCTTCCTCCGGCGCCTGTCCGACCATTCCCGTCCGCCGCGCGACGCCGTGCACGCTCCCCCACTGCCTCAAGGGCGTGGGAGGTGCCCCCACTCGCCGCACCGGCCCCATGCCCAGGTACGTCCGGTACGAGGGGCCTGGGGGCCGGCATGCCGGGAGCACGCACCTGACGCCGCGGCCGCCTTTCGGGCAACGACGCGAATGGTCAGACAGGTTGTCCTAGTCCTTACTCCCCCACGCGGAGATCATCGGCGCGGTGGCCAGGTCCATGCCGCCGGCCTCGACGTTGGCCAGGTGCTGGTCGATCTCCTCGTCGGTCGCGAGCCCCGCCGTGACGAGCCGGTCCCGGATCTGGCGGACCGTCGCGGCTTCGAGAGCGGTGCAGGCAGGTGACGTCACCGGGAAGAACGCCTCGGCCTGAACCTCGCGCAGCCCGGATTCCCGGAGCAGACGCGGGAGTCTGCGACCGTACGAGAGATCGGCGCCCCGTTCGGCGAGCAGCTTGCGGAAGCCCTGGCGCAGCCGGTTGGCGAGCCGCTGCTCGGGGCCGTACTCGTCGGGGCAGGTCAAGGGCTGGAGTGCGGGGTCGGCGTCCTCGACCAGCAGCCGACCGCCGGGCCGCAGGGCCTGGATCATGGACTGCAACGCCCTTTCCCGGTCCGGTACATGGACGAGGACGAGCCGGGCGTGGACCAGGTCGAAACCCTCGCCCGGCGGTTCGTCGGCGCCCACGTCGTGCACGCGGACCTCCACCGGAGGGCGGGACGCGCAGTGGAGCCGGGAGGTGTCGATGTCGGTTGCGACGACCTTGCCGGTGGGGCCGACCTGCTCCGCGAGCCAGGACACCACGGAAGTGCCGCCGGCGCCGACCTCCCAGCAGCGCCAGCCGGGCCGGATGCCGAACGCCTCGATGTGCCGGAAGGTCGTGGGGTCGAAGAGAGTGGCGAACGCGTCGAAGCGCTCTCCGGCCTCGTTCTGCCGGTTGTCCAGGAGGTACCCGTCGGATGAGGTCATGCCTCGATCATGCGCCATCCACGAACCTGTGCCTCACCCACGCACCGGCTTTCTCCCACACCTGGTGGCCCGTTCGCACACCACCGCTGCGTCCACAGGCGGGAACCAAGCGGAATATCCTGTTCCCACAGGCTTGCCCACGGCTTGCCCTCGGCTGGCAGACTTGCCGGGCAAGGCGCGAAAGCGTCGCGCAAGGAGATCCAGACGAGGAGATCCAGATGTCCATGGCGGGGAATCTCCGGAAGGTCACGGGGCTGAGCAGGGTCGGCGGCCTGCGCAAGGTGGCACGGCTGGCCCGGCGGCGGCCACGCGTGGACCTGAGTCATCCCGCCAGGTCACCGCTCGGCTCGTCGGTGGTCAACTGCGTCACGTACCAGGACGGCGTACGCGTGCCGCAGTGCACGGACCTGGTCGATGCCGTGCGTATGGTACGCAAGACCGGCGAGGGCTTCGTCTGGCTCGGGCTGCACGAGCCGACGGACCGTGAGTTCGCAGGCATCGCGGAGCTGTTCGACCTGCATCCGCTGGCGGTGGAGGACGCGGTCGAGGCCCATCAGCGTCCGAAGCTGGAGCATTACGGCGACACGCTCTTCGCGGTGTTCAAGACCGTCTGCTACGTGGAGCACGAACAACTGACGGCGACCAGCGAGGTGGTCGACACCGGAGAGATCATGGTGTTCGTCGGTGAGGACTTCGTCATCACGGTGCGGCACGGCCGGCACGGCTCGCTGGGACCGCTGCGCGAGGAGCTGGAGGCGCATCCGCATCAGCTCGCCAAGGGACCGGCGGCGGTGTTGCACGCGATAGCCGACCACGTCGTGGACGACTACCTGAGCGTCACCGACGCGGTGCAGGCCGACATCGACCAGGTCGAGACGGAGGTGTTCTCGGAGAACGGCGCACGGCTCGACCCCGGCCGCATCTACCAGATGAAGCGTGAACTGCTGGAGCTGAAGCGGGCGGTGGTGCCGCTCGGCCGCCCGGTGGAGGACCTGGCCACCCGTCCCATACGGGTCGTCGCCCCCGAGATACAGGCCTACTTCCGTGACGTGCTCGACCATCTGATACGGGCCAAGGAACAGATCGCCGCGTTCGACGAACTGCTCAACTCGATCCTGCAGGCCCACCTCGCGCAGGTGACCGTCGCGCAGAACGAGGACATGCGGAAGATCACGGCCTGGGCCGCGGTGATCGCCGTGCCGACGATGGTGTGCGGGGTGTACGGCATGAACTTCGACCACATGCCGGAGTTGCACTGGCGGTTCGGTTATCCCCTGGTCATGGCCGTCATGGCGGTGGCGTGCCTGGCGCTGTACCGGGGCTTCCGACGCAACGGCTGGCTCTGAGCCACCGGGCCCGGCATCTCCTGCCGGGCCGTTCGATCAACCGCTCCAGGCGGGATGACGTGGGTCGTCGGCGCGGACCAGCACATCGGCCGTGTCGGCGGGGTCGGTCTCGGCTTCGTAGCGCTCGAAGGCGGGGAGCGTCCAGTGATCGGCCTCGGGGGTACGGCGGCGCAGGGCGCCCGGCGAGAGAAGGAGGTGCACGGTCAGGTCGAAGGGGAACCAGTGCCGCAGCAGGAGGGGGCCATGAAGCAACAGGATCCCGCCGGGCGGGAGTTGGACATAGGGGCTGCGGGTGGCCCGGTCGGTGGCCGGATCCCACAGGTCGGGCAGGACGCGTCCACTGCCGCCGGGGTCGAGTGGGCCGAAGACCTCGCGCCACAGGGCGCCGGTGTCGAACCATCCGCCGTAGTACGACTCCGCGTCACGGCGCCCGTGCTCCAGGCGTAGTGAGGCGGGACGCAGAAAGCCCTCGGCGCCGACCACGAGGGAGGGCCGGCCCCGCACCCGCAGGGCCTCCCCGACCCGCTCGGCGAGGTCGCCGGGCCGGGCCGCCGGGGCCCCGTCGAAGCCGACGCGCGGCCAGACGCTCCCGTCGGCCGGATCCAGCCCTGCCAGCCGATCGGCGAGCAACTCCGCCAGCCGGTCCCAGGTGATCGCTTCGAGTCGCACAGGGCCATGATGCCGGGCGAGGGGAAATGAGGTGACGCCGGCTGCCGGTGACCCCCGGGAACGGGGACGACAAGTGGGAGGAGACAGAGGGGCAGGAACGAGGACTCCGTGCGTGGGCAGGCAGCGGTGAGGAAGGAGTCGGCGCGGTGCGGGAGAGGCGGGCGGCGGCGGGGAAAGTACCGCGTATGGCGCATTCCCCGACTCCCCGTTCGTCCGGCCGGCTTGTCGTCGTCCAGGCGCAGAAGCGCAAGCGGTGTGCCGCTTGCCGGCGCGGTCCGCTGTCGCTGCTCGTGCTGGAGGACGGGGCTCCGCGCTGCCTGCACTGCGCCGATCTCGGGCACCTGGTGTTCCTGCCGCGCGGGGACACCGCGCTGACCCGCAGGTCGCGGGAGGAGAGCGGGCTGTCGGTCGTGGTGGTCCGGTTCAACCGACGCAAGAGCCGTTACGAGCGGCAGGGTGTGCTCGTGGAGGAGGCGGCGCTGGCCAGGGCCGAGGCCCGCTGTCTGAGGGACGCGGAGGCGCGGCGCAGGCGACGGGCACGGGACGCCCGGCGCCGGGCGTTGGAGGACGAACGGTTCGCGGGAGCGTTCGCGGCCGAGATCCTGCGGCTGTTTCCCGGCTGCCCCGCCGATCGCGCGCGGGCCGTCGCGGCACACGCGTCCGTTCGGGGCAGCGGGCGGGTCGGACGCAGCGCGGCCGGGCGGGCGCTCTCGGAGGGAGCGGTAGTTTCGGCGGTCGTGGCGGCCGTACGGCACGTGGACACGTCGTACGACCATCTGCTGATGAGCGGGGTACCACGGTACGAGGCACGGCGGCGGGTCGCCCCGGCGGTGGACAGCGTGCTGCGGGCCTGGCAGAACGCCGGTGCGGACGTCGGCTGAGAAGCGAGCGCACACCGGCCGAGGAAGAGGACGGACCTTGGCTGCGGGAGAAGGAGACAGTCGCAGGAGAAGGAGACGAGGGCAGGGACGCTCGCGTACGCCGACGCGTTCCTGGGCCGTGGCGGGACCCGTTCCCGGGCACTCACCAGATGTGATGGTGACGCTCGGCGGGACGAGACAGGATGGGGCGTGGAGATGATCGACGGGCCGTTCTTCGTGCTGGTCGTGGTGGGGATTCTCGGCACCGGGCTGATGGCCGGGGTGTTCTGTGCCTTCTCGGTCTTTGTGATGCGGGGGCTCGCCGCGCTGCCGCCCGCGCAGGGCGTCGCCGCGATGAACGCGATCAACGCCGCCGCGGTACGGCCCGCCTTCATGACGGTGTTCACGGGCTCGGCGGTGCTGAGCGCGATGATCGCTGTGGTGACGTTCGTGGTGTGGCCGGAGGACGGGAAGATCGAACTGCTGCTGGGCAGCGCGCTGTATCTCTTCGGCGCGTTCGTGCTGACGATCGTCGCCGGCGTCCCGCGCAACGAGCGGCTGGCAGGGCTGACCCCGGGCGCGCCGGAGGCCGCCGTGTACTGGCCGGCGTACGTGCGGGAGTGGACGTTCTGGAACCACGTCCGTACGGTCGCCTCCGCGGCAGCCGCCCTGGTCTACGTGCTGGCCCTCGCCTGACCGCCGGGTACGCGTCCCCGCACCCGCCCCGCCCCTGGCATACCCGGCAGTAAGCGCTGTCAGCCACTCTGCGGGTCCGTCGACGCGGACGTATCGTGGCCGAAAAGGTGCCGGAGGAGGCCGCCCGATGAGATACGGCCGGTCGTACATCCGGTACCCGCATGGTCTGCGTACGCGAGGAAGACGACCATGGCCGATCCCAAGGGGTTCATGACGACGCCGCGCCAGGAGTGGCCGCGACGGCCCGTCGGGGAGCGGGTGCGGGACTGGGACGAGGTGTACGTCCCGGGAGCGCTGCTGCCCATCATCAGCAAGCAGGCCGGCCGGTGCATGGACTGCGGCATCCCGTTCTGCCACCACACCTGTCCTCTGGGCAATCTCATCCCGGAGTGGAACGACCTGGTCTCGCGGGAGGACTGGCGCGCGGCGAGCGACCGGCTGCACGCGACGAACAATTTCCCCGAGTTCACCGGCCGACTGTGCCCGGCACCCTGTGAGGCGGGCTGCGTCCTGGCGATCAACCAGCCTGCCGTCACCATCAAGAACGTCGAGTGCGCGATCGCCGACCGGGCCTGGGAGGAAGGTTTCGTCCCGGCCTCGCCGCCGGAGCGGCTGTCCGGGAAGACGGTCGTCGTCATCGGTTCCGGGCCCACCGGACTCGCCGCGGCGCAGCAGCTGACCCGGGCCGGGCACACCGTCGCCGTCTACGAGAAGGACGACCGGATCGGCGGGCTGATGCGCTACGGGATCCCCGAGTTCAAGATGGAGAAGCGGCATCTGGAGCGGCGGATCGGGCAGATGCGGGCCGAGGGCACGAAGTTCCGTACGTCGACCGCCGTCGGGCGGGATGTCGGGGCGGTGGAGCTGTGCGGGCGGTACGACGCGGTGGTGATCGCGACGGGGGCCACGGCGTGGCGGGAACTCGCGGTGATGGGTCGGGAGTTGAAGGGGATACACCAGGCGATGGAGTACCTGCCGCTGGCGAATCGAGTCTGTGAGGGGGATCTGGAGGTTTCACCGCTTTCCGCGGCCGGCAAGCACGTGGTGATCGTCGGTGGCGGAGACACAGGAGCGGACTGTCTGGGAACCGCGGTGCGCGAGGGGGCCGCGTCCGTGACCCAGTTGGACATCTACGCACAGCCGGGCGCCGAGCGCGACGAGGACGCCGAGCCGTGGCCGACGTACCCGAAGCTCTACCGACTGTCGGCCGCGCACGAGGAGGCACGTGACCTGCGTACGGCACCGGCGGCAGACGCGGACGCGCGGCTGTTCGCAGCGTCCACGCTCCGCTTCACCGGGGACGACGGCGGACAGGTGCGGTCGCTGCATCTGGTGGGGGTCGACGCGGCGCGGCGCCCGATGCCGGGCAGCGGGAGGACGCTTCCCGCCGATCTCGTACTGCTCGCTCTCGGGTTCTCCGGACCGGACCAGGAGGACGGGCTGATCGGCCAGTTGGGCCTGGCGCTGGAACCGCGCGGCACGATCGCCCGGGACGATGATTTCGCCACCGACGTGCCCGGGGTGTTCGCCGCCGGTGACGCGGCGCGCGGACAGTCGCTCATCGTCTGGGCGATCGCGGAAGGGCGGGCGGTGGCGGCGGCCGTCGACCGCTATCTGACCGGGAGTTCACAGCTGCCGGCGCCGGTCTCGCCGGGGGATCGGCCGATGCGGGTGTAGGCGGGCCGGTCCAGGGCCAGGAGCCGCCGGGCGCCGACGACGGCGTCCGGATCGCGCACGTCGGCCTGCAGATGCTCGGACGTGCCCGCCGGCGTTGCCGCGCAGAGCACCGCCGCGCGGCGAGGACGATCGGGTCGTTCCCGCAGCAGACCACGCAGGCGCGCCGGTACCCCGGTGCCGGCTCCGGGGAACTGCCGTGCGCCCCGCTGGGCGAGCCATCGGACGGCGCGGTGCATGAACGCGCGGTTGGCCGACGCGGACCATTACCGGCACCGGGGGTTCGAGGGCCGGCATCCGCCGGCCCCCCCACCGGCTTACGGGTGCGAGGGTCCTCGTCGACGGGGCAGTCGTCCTTGCCGCCGAGACACCAGTCGTGCATCCGCGCCGGATCGGCTTGCCGGTGTCGATCAGAGGGCCGTCGGGGCCTGCCCGTGTCATGCGGCACCCCATGAACGTCTGGATGCACGTCTGACGCAATCAATGATCAAGTCGGCCGGACAAGGAAGTTGAGCGAGTGGCAGCACTCGGCCGAGTGAGGTCAGGACAGCAGGAAGTCGGCCTCCCCCGCCTTGGCGCCCTCGATGAAGGCGGTCATCTCGTCCGTGGTGTAGATCAGCGCCGGCCCGTCCGGGTCGGTGGACTGGCGTACGGCGATCCGGCCGTCGGCCAGTTTCATCGCCTCCAGGCAGTTTCCGCCGTTGCCGCCGCTCCAGGGTTTGTGCCAGCCCTCGCTGCCCAACTCCCGCGCGGGCATGCCGTTGTAGACGAGTCCGTGCGGCGTGATGCGATCCATTCACAGCTCCTTGCGGAGATCGCGCAGGATCTCCTTCGTGCGTTGTGCAGTAGCGGCCCGCGCCGCCATGCGGTCCATGACCTCGAGATGGGTCGCCACCTCGGCGCGCGCGTCCAGGTAGACGGCGCCGGTCAGGTACTCGCTGTAGACCATGTCCGGCAGCTCGGGCATGGCGAATCGGAACAGTACGAAGGGCCCGTACGTCCCCGGGTGCGGCCCGTTCTCGAACGGGGCGACCTGGAGCGTCACATGGGGAAGCTTCGTGACCTCGAGCAACCTGTCGATCTGAGCGCGCATCACCTCCGGGGATCCGACCGGGCGGCACAGGGCGGTCTCGTCCATCACCGCCCAGAAGCGGGGGGCGTCGGGACGGGTGAGCAGCTGCTGGCGTTGCATGCGCAGGGCGACGTGCCGCTCGATGTCCTCCGGGCTGGTCCGGCCGATGGCACCCGACCTGAGTACGCCACGCGCGTAGTCCTCGGTCTGGAGCAGGCCGGGGACGAAGTGCGGCTCGTAGGAGCGGATCAGGCTGGCTGCGCCCTCGAGGCTGACGTACATCGAGAACCAGCCGGGCAGGATGTCGTGGAAACGCTGCCACCAGCCCGGCTTGTTGGCCTCCTCTGCCAGCCTGACGAAGAGTTCGGCCTCGTCGCCCGGTACGCCGTAGGCCCTGAGCAGCAGTTGCAGGTACGGGATCTTGAGGGTGACCTCGGCCGTCTCCATGCGGCGAATGGTGGCGGGCGCGACGCGCAGCACACGGGCGGCCTCCTCGCGCTTCAGTCCGGCGCGTTCCCGCAGGTCCAACAGGCGCCGCCCGAGGACCACCTGGCCCACCGTCGGCGCGGACCGCGGCTCGCTCACGCTCTCACCTTCACCGGATGCCTCCACCGAACGGTTTCCTGACAGACGTCCCTGACAGACCTACGGCGCCATTCGAAGATGCATTCGAAGACCGGGGTGGTCTCCGATGCCCCCAATTGGCGCCGTTCGACGTGCTGTTGCGAGCAGTGTGCCACGGCCCCCCACCGCGTCACACAGCACTCTGCAATTTTCAGAGTGACACTTGCCAAGTGTTCACGGCAGGGAGATAGTGGCAAGCGTGATTCCGTCCGCGCCCTTAGGAACAGACGCCGTCGCAGACCGTTCCGGTCTCGGCGCCGATGGCGGTGTCCCTGCGCGAGCCGGCTCGAGAACGGGGCAGGGAGCAATCCCCGACGGGGGCGCTGCCGAGCGTCGGTTCCGCTTCGAACTGGCCGCGCATCCCGGTTCCGTCGCCCAGGCCAGACGCCTCGCACATGCCCGGCTGACCGACTGGTCGGTGTGCGCGGACACGTGTGACAGCGCGGCCCTGGTCATGTCGGAACTGGTCACGAACGCGATCGTGCACACCGTGAGCAGCCGGGTCGTGTGTGAACTGCACGACCGGGACGACACCTTGCGCATAGCCGTACGGGACGAGGGCTGCGCCCCGGGCGAACCCCACCCCTCCCCGCAGCGCCCCGAGGAGGAGCACGGGAGGGGACTGCTCCTCGTCGACGCGCTGTGCCTGTCCTGGGGGGCCCAGGAGCACGGCGCCGGACTGGTGGTGTGGGCCGACCTGGCCCGCCGGACGGACCCCGCCCACGACACCGCCGCTCCGCGGAGCGACCTGGGCTGGGGCGCCCGCCCCAAGCCTGACCGCCCGGGCGACTCCGACGAGGACGAGTCGCCGGAGGGCCGGCAGGGCGCTGCCGGGCGCGTCCACCATCACGCACCCGAGCATCCGCACCGCCACGCAGCACCGGAGCCCCACCGGCATCACCCCCCGGACCGCCCCCCGCACCAGCCTGCGCACCAGCCTGCGCACCGGGGCCCTGATCAGCACCGCACGGAAGACCACCGGCCCGAACAGCACCGGGTCCCCGACCGGCACCGGGCCGCACAGCCCTGGCCCGAGCAACCCCGGGCCGCTGACCAGCACCGCGCCGACGACCACGACCCGGAACTGCACTGGGTCGTCGAGCAGCAACTCGCCGGGGATCACACCGGCGATCACCGCCATGAGCAGTACCGCGCCCCCGAGCAGCGCCGGCCCGCGGAGCACCTCCCCGACCTGCCGCGCGCCGGGGAGCACCCGTGACCGGCGGCCATGCTCCCCGCGGCCACGACCCCCAACGGCCGGGTGCCACCGAGAGGCTTCTCGACGGCGACCGGCGCGGCTCCACCGATCCCGCTCCGCCCCACGCCCCCGGTGTCATGGGTGCCTTCGGCCGGGGCGGCCCGGAGCGGCCCCTCGGTCTGGACACCCTGGTGCGGCTGCAGCGGCGCCGGACCGCCCCGGACGCGCCCCGCAGGCTCGTGGTGCCGGAGGACATGACCGTGCCGCTCGGCTGTGACGCCGTGGCCGTGCCGGACCGGCTCGGGCCGCTCGTCGTGCCCCGGCTGCCCCGGCTGGGCTGTGTGTACACCGACGGTGCCCGCTGGTGGTGGATCGTGCCGTCGGACTCCGACTACGCCCTCCCCTGGCCGGCCCCGGCACACTACGCCCCCGGAGCCCTGGTCACCGGCACCGCCCGGCTCATCCACCGCCCGCAGGGCACGGTCCCGTACACCCCGCCGATCCCGCTCTGCCTGGCCCTGTGCCGGGTGACCGGTACGACCCCGGACTGGTCTCGGGCAGCGCCCCCGCGGTAGGGCCTGTCCTACCGCGCCGTGGCGGGTGCCGGGTCCGTTTCACGGCCGGCCTGAGTTTCGCGAAGGGCCGCTGGGTGCCGCCGTACCCCGCTGGGGCCTCACCGTGGCGGCGCACGTGCAGCCGACCAGGGGCGGGCCTTTCACCCAACCGCTCGACCGGCGCAGAACGGCGCCCGGTCCGCGCCCCGCTTGTCTCCTACGACACCCGGGTGCTCAGCGCGCTCATCTCGTCGATCGCGCCGGGGGGCGCGCCTGACGCTGCTCCGTCCGGTCCGGAGCAACCGTCGGCGAGGGGCGGTGCCGACGCCCGGCCGTGCCTGCCGCGGACCGACCGGGCCGCCGACGCGGGCCCCGCCCGAGCACGGACCACGGCGCCGGGCCGGTCACTCGGTGGCCTCGGTCCCCCGCACGATGACGAGGAACGCGTCCGTCGCGAGGTCCATGACGACCTCGGCGGGCAGGCCTTCCTGACGCCGTGCCTGCGCGAACTCCTCCGCGGGCCAGGATCCCCGCGGACCACCGGCGGGAAAGCGTTCGAGCACCGTTCGCCCGTTCACCATCTCGCACCTCCAGAAAGCGTCGTACTCGATAGGAGTTAACGCCCTGGAGAAGCCAAACGCCTCGTTCGGTGACGGGACTGAGACATTACCTACACCCGTTCGGGGCGGACCGTGAGGATCCGTTCACTTTGTGGCAACACCCGTACGCCGGGTGTCAGTGGTCGTACTCGTCGTGAAGGCGCAGTCGGTCACTTCCGGACGGGTTGCGGCCGAGCGGGGTGAGGTCGAGCAGACCCGTGAGGGTGCCGATGCCGTCCGGGCCGCCCAGGCCGTCGCCCCCCTCGCCGTACACCGAGTAGGTGTGGAAGACGCTGTCGTGGTCGCGCAGGAAGCAGCTGATGCCCGGCCCGTCGGCCAAGCCCTCGTCGGACTCCACGGTGGCCTGGAAGTCGAGGTCGAAGTCGCCGTGGGAGGAGGAGTACCAGGGCACCGTCCAGCCCATGCGCGCCTTGAACGGCAGGATCCTCGTGAACGGCGCCCGGGAGACGGCCGCGAAGGAGGCGTCGCGGGCGCGCAGGTGGGCGAGATGACCGACCTGGTCCAGGAAGGCCGAGCAGCACGGGCAGCCGGTCTCCCGCTCCGGGGCGAACACGAAGTGGTGGACGACGAGCTGGGCCCGGCCCTCGAAGAGGTCCAGCAGGGTGGCCTTGCCGTCACCGCCCTCGAAGACGTACTCCGTGTCGACCTCGACCATGGGCAGCCGCCGCCGCTCCGCGCCGAGCGCCTCACGTGCCCGTCTGACCGCCTCCTCCTTGCGCAGCAACTCCTCACGCGCCGCGCACCACCGCTCGCGCCGGACGATCTCCGGAAGCGACATGGGCCCTCCTGTCCGACGGTCGGTTCGTGGTGCTGACCGTCGCCGGGAGCGGAACTCATCGCCGGGCGTGAAGATTTTTCCCTCACGGCCCTCAGTAGGTCACCGGCAGGGCCCGCAGCCCCCGGGCCCGCATCGACGGCCGCCACCGCAACTCGCCCTCGCCGAGGGCGAGGCGGGGGAAGCGCTCCAGCAGGGCCGCGAGGGCGATCTCCGTCTCGGCACGGGCCAGCGGGGCGCCCAGGCAGTAGTGGATGCCGTGGCCGAGGGCGAGATGGCCGGAGGGGTCGCGCAAGAGGTCGAGACGGTCGGGGTCGGGGAAGCGGGCGGGGTCGCGGTTGGCGGCGGACAGGGACACCCAGACCGTCTCCCCGGCCGGCACGGTGACCCCGGAGATCGTCACGTCCTCCACCGCGAAGCGCCGGATGCCGAACAGCGCCGGACCCTCGTAACGGGTCAGCTCCTCCACAGCCGCCGGAAGCCGCGTCACGTCCTTGCGCAGAGCGGCGAGCTGGTCCGGGTGCCGGAGGAGGGCGAGCACGGCGTTGCCGATGAGCTGGACCGTGTTCTCGTATCCCGCGAAGAGGATGAGGAAGGCCAGCGACATCAGTTCGTCCTCACTGAGCCGGTCGCCCTCGTCGCGGACGGCGATCAGATCGGAGAGAAGGTCGTCCGCGGGCTGCGCGCGCTTGGCGGCGAGGAGGCGCGTGAAGAAGCCGACCATCGCCGCCACCGCCTCCCGGCCGGCCTCGGGGTGTGCGGGATCGGGTGCGATCAGGGCGTCGGTCCAGATTCGGAAGTCCAGTCGGTGCTCCTCCGGCACGCCGAGCAGGTCGCAGATGACGGTGATCGGCAGCGGGGCGGCGTACGAGGCGATGAGGTCGGTGCCACCGTGCGGGCCGAGCGCGTCCAGGAGACGGTCGGCGGTACGGCGCACGGACCCGCGGAGCCGCTGGACCCGGCGCGGGGTGAAGGCGCGGCCGATCAGGCGCCGGATCCGGGTGTGGTCCGGCGGGTCCATGTTGAGGAGGTTGGCATCGAGGGCCGGCGGCAGTGAGAAACCCTTGTAGGTGCCGCAGGTGGCGTGCCGCTTGTCGAGCGAGAGCCGCGGGTCGGCGAGCGCGGCCCGGACGTCCTCGTACCGGGTGACCAGCCAGGCGGGAGTGCCGTCGGGGCCCGTGATGCGCTGCACGGGCGCGGTGTCGCGCAGCCGCCGGTAGACGTCGTAGGGGTGCGTGATGAGGCCGTCCGCGAGATCCATGACGGCCAGCCTACGGGGACTCGGCTGCCGCACCGGGTGTGCGCCGCGCGTGCCCTCGCTTCTCCAACTGCCTTACGGTGGCGAGCACATCGCCGGTCAGGAGCCGCCGGCCGAGCATCAGGATCCGGCCGGCGCGCCGGGCGCGCAGGGCATGGGTGAGCCAGAGGGGTGCCGCGGGCCGGGACACCGGCCTCCCGTCGTACGCGGGCGAGGTGTGCCTCGCCTTCGGACGACGGCGGCCGGGTGGGCGGTGCCTCCACGGTAGGGGGAGGCCGAGTGGGAAACGGGACGCACACGTTTCAGCCGTGTGAAAGGTGCCGCGAAGGCCGCATTCTTCATGAACGCGATCGCCGGGCCGCGGACCGGACGCACGGCGCCCCGTGTGCGACGCCCGGTCAAGTCCCTGGTGACCGAGGCTCGTTGGTCTCATCCAGGATCGACCGGGCCCGGTCGATCGCCTGCGCCAGGTGGCCCGGTCCCGCCCCTGCGGTCAGGGTGGCGACGACCTCGTCGATCCGCCGCAGCCCGGCCCGTTCCAGCAGCCGCTTCTCGTTCGTCACCCACTCGCCGCGGGCCGCGAGCACCGCGTGTGCCGTCTGTGCGGCGGCTGTGGCGACCGCGCCGGCGGTTTCCGTCAGGCGACCGTGCGGGGCGTGGTTGGCCGCGGCGTAGGCGAGGGTCGCCCGGGCGGTGTCGCGCCATCGCTCGGCCGCGGCGGCGCGCAGCTCGGCGGGGTAGCCCGCCGGACGGGGCAGTTCGCCGCGCAGTACCTGGTTGAGCGCCAGCTCGGCCACGACCAGGTAGGTGGGGACACCGGCCAGATGGAAGAGCAGCGGCTCCACCCGGAACCGGCCCCGCTCCGCCTCCGCCAGCTCGTGCTCGACCACGTCGAGGTCCCGGTAGTGGACGTCGACCCGGCGCCCGTCGATCGTCAGCCACGCCCCGCCGTTGAAGACCCCGCCGCCCCAGCCGCCGACCTCGGACACCTCGCCCTCCCAGCCGACGGCGCGCAGATCGTCCGGGGCGAAGGGGCCCCGGTAGTAGATCGCCAGGTCCCAGTCGCTGTCGGGGCGGTGGGTGCCCTGGGCGCGGGACCCGCCGAGGGCCACCCCCCGTACCGTGGGCAGGGCGGCGAGGCGGTCGGTGACGTTCCGGAGGAAATCGGTGTCGTCGTTCATGGGTCTCATGGGAGCGCCCGGCGGCGTCTTGGGGCCACCCGTTTTTTCTCGCCGGCTGGGCCACGCGTGCGGGGACGGACGCCGGGCATGGTCCGGCATCCGCCCGGCGAACCCGTCCCGCGGCGGAGCAACCCGCGCTCCCCTCGGCGCCGCCGACCCGGTTGTCTCACCTCGCGTCGAGGCAGCCGAGCGGAACGAGGAGTTCCGGGCCGTCTCGGTAACCGCGGCACCGGTCCGCCGCGACGCGGGCCGCAGCGCTGCACCGGAGGCGTGAGGTGGTGGCGCGGATCGCGGCGGAGCCCATCGGCGTGCCGCGCCCGGCCTCGCACCGGCTCACGGAACGGGTGATCGAGCACCGCGCCCGGCATGCCGAGGAGTGGACGCACCGGCGGCGGTGGCAGGCACCCGGGCACGCGACGACTCCCGCGTCCGCAGCCCGGGCGCTCGACCGGTGGAAGCGACTGCCCGCGACATCGGCCGACTCGGTACGACGCTCTCCTCGACGGGCTGCACGGGAGCACGGTACGTGCCGCGGCCGAGGATCTGCTGTGCCGCCGGGTCCGCGCCGCCGCCGCGGCCCACCCGGACCTCGCACAGGGGTGCGAGCGGCAGCCGACCGGACGGCGGCCCGACCCGCCGGGCGCGTGAGAGGTGCGGACGAGGATCCGCCGACGCCGGGCAGCACGCGAGAATTCGGATGCGGGCGGGCCGGAGGGGAGCCATCATCGGGAAGTTGCTCACTGTCGTCCCGGGGGAGCACTCCTCATGATCCAGCGCGTCACCGTCCCGGTTCTCTTCCAGCCACCCGCCTACTCCCACGCCTCGGTCGTCGAGGCCGGGACGAAGCTGGCCTTTCTCGCCGGGGCCGTGCCGCTGGACGAGAAGGGTGAGATCGTCGGTCCGGGTGACCCGGTGCGGCAGGCGGAGCGGGTGATCACCAACCTCCAAGAGCAACTGGACGCCGTCGGGAGCGGCTTGGCCCATGTGGTGGCGACGGACGTGTACGTCGTGAGCAGCGAGCCCGCAGTGCTGTCCGCGGTGTGGGAGGTCGTGGCGGCCTCCGGGCTGAGCGCGGGGCCGCATTCGTCCACGCTGCTCGGCGTCGCCTGCCTCGGTTACACCGGGCAGCTGGTGGAGATCACGGCAACCGCCGTGGTGCCGGAGCGGGAGGGGGAAAGCGATGCCGGGTGACGTCGTGCTGCGCCGGGCCGTGGCGGCGGACGCTCCGGCCGCCGCCGATGTGTATCTGCGGTCCTTCCGCGCCGCCCTGCCCACCGTCGTCCGGCCGCGCACCGACGACGAGGTGCGGGAGTACATCCGGGACGTCGTCGTGCCGCTGCGGGAGACCTGGGTGGCCGAGGCCGATGACGGAACGATCGTCGGACTGATGGTGCTCGACGGGGAGTTGCTGTCGCAGCTGTACCTGGATCCCGAGTGGCGGGGGCGCGGCGTCGGCGACCGGTTCGTCGCGCTGGCCAAGGAGCGCGGTCCGGGCGGGCTGACCTTGTGGACCTTCCAGGTCAACAAGCCCGCCCACCGCTTCTACGAGCGCCATGGTTTCACCGCCGTCGAGTTCACCGACGGCAGCGGCAACGAGGAGCGGGAGCCGGACGTGCGGTACGTCTGGCGTCCGTGACCGTCACGGCGGGTGGGGGCCCTGGCCCGAGTGATGCCTGGTGTCCCTGATCGTCACGGCGGGTGGGGGCCCTGGCCCGAGTGATGCCTGGTGTCCCTGATCGTCACGGCGGCCGTGCGCACCGACCCGAATGACGGCTGACGCCGGCGGCCGTCACGGGGGCGTGAGCCCCGCCCGCCCGTGACCGTCATCGCGGGCGCCCCCCGAGTGTGCGCGGGACCGCACGCCCCCGCGGTCCGGCCCGTCCCGGCCACGGTGGCGGACGGGGGCCATGGTGGGCGGGCTCAGCGTGCCGGGCGACCCCATCGCCTCTCCTTGGGGAGCGGCCGCCGGTAGCTGCCCGTCCGGCTGGTGGTCAGGCCCAGGGCGACCAGGGACTCGGCGAGCTTGACCGCCGCCGCGACGCCGTCGACCACGGGCAGCCCGAGCTTCTCCCCCACCGCCCCCTGCAGTCCCGTCATCCCGGCACAGCCGAGGACGAGGACCTCGGCGCCGGCGTCCCTGGCCCGCTCGGCCGCCATGAGGAACGCCGTCTCGGTGCGGCCGGGATCCTCGGCAAGGTCGAGGACGCCGAGGCCGGTGCCGACGACAGCGGCGCAGTTCCGGGCCACGCCAGCCGTCTCCAGGCTGTCCTCGATCTGGCCGCACGAGCGGTCGAGGGTGGTGACGACGCCGTAGCGGCGGCCGAGGAGACAGGCGAGGTGGGCGGCGGCCTCCGTGATGTCCACGGCCGGGACGTCCACCAACTCCCTTACTCCCTCCCGGCCGTGCTCACCGAACCCGGCCAGGACGACGGCGTCGTACGCGGGGCCGTCGTACGTGCGCAGGGCGTCCAGGACGGCGGCCGCGGAGAGATAGCTGTCCAGCCAGCCCTCGGCGGACGCCGGACCCCAGGCCGGGGTCAGGCCGGTCACCATGGTGCCGGGGTCCGCGGCGGCCCGGGCGCCCCGGGCGATCTCCTCGGTCATCTCCCGCGTGGTGTTGCAGTTGGTGACGATGATCCGCACGCCGGTCAGGCCTCCATCGCCGTCGTGGCGCGCTCCCGGCGGCCCAGCAGCGCGTACAGGGCGGCGGCGAGCGCAGTGCCGATGAACCAGGAGTAGGGCGCGACATCGCTGAAGCTCTTCACCAGGGCGATCACGGCGGCGACCGCGGCGGAGGGCAGGAACGCCCACAGCGCCCTCGGGTTGACGCCCTTGCGGTAGTGGTACGGGGTGCCCGGGCGGGCGTCGAACAGCCCGTCGACGTCGACCCTGCCGCGTTTGACCCAGTAGTAGTCGACCATGATCACGCCGAACAGCGGGCCGAGGAAGGCGCCGAGGCCGCCGAGGAAGTAGTCGACGACGGTCGGGTCGGAGAAGAGGTTCCACGGGGTGACGGCCAGCGCGGCCACCGTGCTGATCATGCCGCCGATCTTGAAGGTGATCTTCTGCGGCCAGACGTTGGCGAGGTCGTACGCCGGTGAGACGAAGTTGGCGACGATGTTCACGCCCATGGTGGCGACCGCGAAGGTGAACGCGGCGACGACGAGCACCCAGGTGTTGCCGACCTTGGCGACCAGTTCCGCCGGGTCGGTGATGGCCTGGCCGAACGCCTTCAGCGAACCGGCCGTGACGATCACCGACACGACGACGAAGGCGGTGGAGTTGATGGGCAGGCCCCAGAAGTTGCCGCGCCGGACGGTCCGGTACTCGGGGGCGAAGCGGGAGAAGTCACAGAAGTTGAGCATCAGCGTGCCGTAGGTGGCGAGGATCAGGCCGATCGCGCCGAACCACTGCCGCCACTGCTCGGCCGTGGACACCGGGTGCGGGGTGGAGGTGAGCGAGATGCTCCAGTGGGCCTTGGCGAGGACCCACAGCGCCAGCGCGATCATCACGAGCCAGATCGCCGGGCCGCAGAAGTCCTGGAACTTCCGCACGGCCTCCATGCCCTGCCTGATGATCAGCGCCTGGAGCAGCCAGAGCGAGACGAAGGAGATCCAGCCGAGCGCGTCCAGACCGAGGAAGGAGTGGTGGGTGAGGGCTTCCAGACCCGGCCAGGCCGCCAGCAGCATCACATTGACGGCAACGGAGGCCAGATAGGTCTGGATGCCGTACCACATGATGGCGATCACGGCCCTGATCAGCGCGGGGATGTTGGCGCCCCAGACGCCGAAGCTGATGCGGCTGACCACTGGGAAGGGCACGCCGTGGCGCTGGCCGATCCGGCCCATCCGGTTCATGCCCGCGTAGATGAGCACGAAGCCGACGAGCAGGGAGGTGAAGACCTGCCAGACGTTCATGCCGAGGACCAGCAGGCCGGCGGCGAACGTGTAGTTGCCGAGGTTGTGGACGTCGGACATCCACATGGCGAAGAGGTCGAAGACCTTCCAGTTCCGCTGCTTCGCGGGGGCGAGGTCCTCGTTGACGAGGCGGGGGTCGGGGATGAACGCGGGGGCGCCGGTGGCTTCGGCGCGGTCGGCGAGGGACACGGGGCCTCCTGAGCGGGGGACGAAGGGGCCATTCCGCAGGAACTCGGACGGACCATCGGCAGACAGACCGATGGAACGGCGCGCCAGGCAGGGGAGTAAGGCACGTTTGGTATACCAAACTGCGGACATGGTGCCGTCGTCAAGCGTTCGGACCGATGTCGTTGCCGTTACGGCCCCGTAAAAGTCGCCTCGCGTCGGCGAAGATGGGCCCATGACGAAGATCGAACCCCTGGGCGCGGTGCGCGAACGGGTCCTGGCGAGCCTGCGGGAGGACATCATCGCCGGGCGCCTCGCCCCTGGTGACCGGCTCGTCGAACGGGAACTCGCCGAGCGCTTCGGCGTCTCGCGGGTGCCGGTGCGGGAGGCGATCCGCGCACTGGTCGCCGAGGGCTTCGTCCTCTTCGAGTCCGCCCGCCGTACGGTGGTACGCCGACTGACCCCGACCGACGTCCGGGAACTCTTCGAGCTGCGCGAGGCGTTGGAGGTGTACGCGGCGGGGCTGGCGGCGTCCCGGGTGACCCCCGAGGCCCTGGCGGACCTGCGGGACCTGCTCGACCAGGCCGCGGAGGCGACGAAGGAGGGCGACGCCGAGGCGATCACGGACGTCAACACACGCTTCCACGACCGCATCCGCGCCCTGGCAGGCAACAGCCTGCTGATCTCGGTCATGGAACCGGTCGACGGCCGTCTGCGCTGGCTCACCCGGCGGAACGAGGAGTGGCCCCAACTCCTCACCGAACACCGCGAGCTGTACGAGGCGATCGCCTCCGGCGACCCCACCCGCGCCCGCACCCACGCCCTCGCCCACGTCCGAGCCAACTACCGCTCGACGGTACGGCATCTGTTCGGGGACGAACCGGGAGACGACGACTGAGCCCTCTCACCGAACCGTGCTCTGTGCCGGAGGCCGTCACGGCAACCCCGCCGTCCGCGCCGCCGTGCTCAGCACCTCGCGGAGCATCTCCGCGGTGAGGCGGCCGGTGAAGGTGTTGCGCTGGCTGACGTGGAAACAGCCGAAGAGGTCCAGGCCGTCGAGGGCGACGCGGGTACCGTGGGCGAAGGCCGGGCGGGGCCGGGGCACGGTCCAGCCCGCCTCGCCGAACGCGGGCAGCGCGGCCTGCCAGCCGAAGGCGCCGAGCACGACCGCGGCCTTCAGCGTCGGCCGCAGCAGCCGCAGCTCCTGCACCAGCCAGGGCCGACAGGTGTCGCGTTCGCCGGGGGTCGGCCTGTTGGCGGGCGGGGCGCAGTGCACAGGCGCGGTGACCCGGACGCCGTACAGTTCCAGCCCGTCGTCGGCACTGACGGAGGTGGGCTGCGAGGCGAGCCCCACGTCGTACAGCGCCTGGTAGAGCACGTCTCCGGAGCGGTCGCCGGTGAACATACGGCCCGTTCGGTTGCCGCCGTGTGCGGCGGGGGCGAGCCCGATGATCATCAGCCGGGCGTCGGCGGGACCGAAGCCGGGCACCGGCCGCCCCCAGTACGTCCAGTCGGCGAACGCGGCCCGCTTCGTCCGCGCCACCTCCTCCCGCCACTCGACCAACCGGGGACAGGCCCGGCACTCCGCGACTCGTCCATCGAGCCGGGCAAGTGCGCTGCTGTCGTCCATACGACCACCGTATGCCCGTCGGCTCGGGGTGCACCCGTGCCTCGGCGGCGCGGATACGCGGATCAGCGGGCGGTGCCGTATCCCCCGGCCCCGGGAAAAGCGCCCCCCGCTCACACCGCCCGGAGGGTTAAGGTCGGGGGCATGGCTTCCGAGGATGCGGACGAGAACGCGACCCGGGTAAACGGTGGACCGGACGGGCCCGAGCCCGCCCAGGACGCCCAGGATTCCCACGGCTCCGGGGTCCTTGCCGAGCAGCCCGTCGATCCGAGGACCGCCGCCGCCGTGGCCGCCGCCGAGGCCGCGGGACCCGGCAAGGGCGAGACGGTCCGGATCGACAGCTGGATCTGGGCCGTGCGCCTGATCAAGACGCGGTCCCTGGGTGCCACCGCATGCCGGGGCGGTCACGTCCATGTGAACGGCGAACGGGTCAAGCCCGCCTACTCCGTGCGCGTCGGCGACGAGGTACGCCTGCGGCACGAGGGCCGGGAGCGGGTCGTGATCGTCAAGCGCCTCATCCGCAAGCGGGTCGGCGCGCCCGTGGCCGCGCAGTGCTACATCGACAACTCCCCTCCGCCTCCGCCCCGCGAGGCCGTCGCCCCCGCGGGTGTCCGTGACCGCGGCGCCGGCCGCCCCACCAAGCGCGACCGCCGCGAGATGGAACGCCTCCGTGGCCTCGCCGGTCCGAGCCTCCCGGGCGGCTTCGCCGCGTTCGGCACTGCCGGAGGCGGCCCCGGCGGCTTCGGGGCACCCGGCGCGCCCGGTGGATCCGGGGGCCGGAGCGGCCCCGAGCCGGGCGGCCGCGCCAGGTCCGGTGGCCGCGGCGGAGCCGACGGGCCCCGCGGTTCCGGCGGATCCGGCAGGCGCGGTGCGTCCGGCTCGGGCGGCACCACCGGGCGCCCGCGAGGACGCTGACCGAGAGCAGCGAAGGCTCGGCCGGACGCCCGCCGACACCGTCAGCCGGGGCACCTGCACTGTCGCGCGAAGCACCGGTCGTCGTGCGGTGGCGGTGTCGGCTCGCCGGGTCAGCGACGTCGGACCAGCCGCAGCAGATCCGCGTTGTGCCCGCGCCGGGTCCAGGCGATCAGGGCGAGCGGCGCCATGAGGATCAGCGGTGTCGCCGCGTTCCGGCCGTCGAAGACCGTGAGCTGGGTGAGGAACGCACCCACCATCAGCGCGCTCAGCGCGATCGCCGCGACGGACTGCAGCACGGGGATCAACAGGGCGACCGCACCGGCGAGTTCGAGCGCGCCGATGGTGTACATGGCCCCGCTGCCCCAGCCGATCCTGTCGAAGGCCTCCACGGCCGAGGGGTGCGCGATGAGCTTGGGCAGCGCGCTCGCGATGCCGTAGAACAGCGCGAGCAGCACCTGCAGGGTCCGCAGCGCCATCCGGGCCGCGCGGCCACGGCCGCTGGGAGAACCGGCGGAGGTGACGGAAGCGGTGCGGGCGACGGGAGCGGTGGACTCGGACATGAGGGTCTCCTGGGAAGCGATGCCGATCGTCGATTGCTTTCACCGAGGTAGACGGCTCACGGTCCGGGAACTCATCGCTCCCCGGGCACCCGGTTCGACCGCGGACCCCAGGCCTGCGGCACCGCTCGCACCCATATCCGGTCGCGTGTCAGATACGCGTCCACCTTCAGTCCCGCCTCCTCCAGTGCCGACTCGAACTGTTCCTTGGTCAGCGGCCGGGACAGGAACGTCTGGGTCCAGCGGGCGTCCGGGAAGACGTACTCGACGTGGACCGAGTTCGCCCCGTTCCCCTGCGGCTCGGCCGAGACGATCCGTACGGTGAAGCCGCTCGGGTCGACCCGCTCCCTGGGCACGTTCGTGTGGTAGTCCTCGCCCTCGCGCTGGATGAGCACGCAGCCGTCCTTCGCCACGTGCCGGGCGCAGGTGCGCAACAGACCTCTGCGCACTTCCTCGTCACCGGCGTGCACCAGGAACGACGCCAGCATCACCACCTCGAACCTCTCGCCGCCCAGGTCCAGTTGCTCAATGGGGCTGCATATCGTGCGTGCCCCGCGGACCCGGCTCAGCATGTCGGCGGACTCGTCCACCGCCGTCACCGTGAAGCCGCGCTCGATCAGGGGACGGGTCATCCGGCCCACTCCGCTGCCCAACTCCAGGATGTGCGCCCCGGCCGGTACCGCCGCGGCGATGATGTCCGGTTCCCCGCCCACCGGCAGCCGCTCGTACAGCTCGACCGCGCAGCCGTCCGGGGTGATCGCACCGGGTCCGGTGCCCTCGTGGCCCTCACGCATTTCGACCGTCATGCCCCGACAACGGCCGGTCCCCGCACAGCCGTTCCCCTCCGCCGCGAGTTCACCCGTTCGAGTGAGGCGGGGCTGGGCGGCGCTGTTCGCCCGGGAACGGGAACCAGCCGTGCCCGATGTACCAGTGGCCGCCCGCCCGCAGATGGTCCCCCACGGCCCGCTCCACGGACGTGCGCCGGGGCAGCTGCGCGACCGGCAGGTCAGGGTCACCGAAGACGAACTGGACGGGTTCGGCGTCGGACGGCTCGGTGTCCTCGCGGGCGGTACGGAACCGGTCCTGGAAGCTGATGATGTTGGAGTCGGTCGGCAGGTACCGCTTCAACTGCGGGTCCAGCAGCCAGGAATGGCACAGCGCGGCCACCGGCCGCTCCTCGGGGAAGTGCCGGGCGAAGAACTCACGGGCCCACTCCAGCGATCGGTCGCAGGCGGACGGGGTCAGCGGGCCGTGGAAGTCGGGGATGTGCAGGTTGAGGCAGGGCGTGCCGGGGGCCGCGTCCAGTCCGGCGGCCGCAAGCACCGGCGGCGTGCGCTGCCCGAGCCGCGCGCGCTCGAACTGCAGCCGGCCCAGCTGGTACAGCTCACCGCGGAAGTGCCGGACGAGCCAGCGCCGTGACTGCACGCCGGTCGTGCCGTGCCGTCTGCGGTGCACCGCCATGTGACGGCCCAGGTCGGCCAGGGTGCGCCGGGAGACCTCGGTCGGGATGCCACGCTCCCGGTGCCGGGCGAGGGTGTGCGGGACCGCCGCGACGAAGACGTACACGGGGAAGATGCCGACCAGCTCGGGCGGCGCCGTCTCGAAGAGTTCGGCCAGGTCCGGTGTGCGGCCGGTGTCCTCCGGGACGCGGAACAATTCCTCGACGCACGTCTCCAGGAGCCTCAGCACCTCCGGGTCACCGGGCATCCGGCGCCGCCCGGCCACCAGTGCGTTGATGTCCTCGTGCGGCACGGCCAGGTCGAGGAGCAGTTCGGGCAGATCGTCGGCGTCCGGCAGCACCGGTTCCCCCTTCGACGAGCGGCGGACGAGCGGCGGACGAGCGCCGTTGGTGAACGGCGCCCTCGAAGAGTACGTTGCAAGGAGGAGTGATGGTCCGATGCGTACGGGCAGTGAGCCGGCGACCGCGCGCAGTCCGCTGCGGGCGCGGTTCTGGCTGTGCGTGTGGGGCCTGGTCTGGGCGGTATTCGGCACGGCGGCGTTCGCGCTGGCCGGGCGCCCCGGCTGGGCGGCGGCCTGCGGGGTGCTGTTGCTGGTCGTCACCGCGGACATGACCATGGTGCTCCGGCACATCCGGCAGGGCCCGCACTACCAGCCGGGCCGTGACGTGCCCCCCTACCGGCCACCGGACGACGACACGCCCTTTCCTCGCCCGCCCAGGCACCGGCATCCGTGACGCCGCGCTGCCCTCCGGACATGCCTCCCAGGCGGCTCGCGGATCGCGGTCCGGCCGGGCCGATGGTCCGGCATCCCGGACCATGAACCGGAATCCGTGACCGGTCCGGCACGCAGCGCGAGGCCCGGCCGGTGACGGCTCAGTCGTCGAAGCGTGCCGCCTTCAGGTACTGCGGGTTGGGATCCAGCGCGGCCGCCAGCCGGAAGTGGCGTTTGGCCTGGTCGGGGCGGCCCTGGCGTTCGTATGTGCGCGCCAGGGCGAAGTGCGCGAACGCGTTGTCCGGCTCACGCTCCAGGACGATCGTGAACTCCAATTCGGCGGGCCGCAGTTGCGCCGCGGCGAAGAACGCACGCGCGCGCAGCAGCCGGGCCGCGGTGTTCTCCGGGTACGCGGCGATGACTCCGTCGAGCAGCTTCACCGCGCCCCGCGGGTCCCGCGAGTTGAGCAGATGCTCGGCTGCGCGGAAGTCGATGACATGCGTCTCCGGAGTACGTCCGGTGGAACCGCTGGTCTCGGGCACGGCAGAGTCCTTCCCTCGCTCCGGCGTTTCAACGCCCACGGAGGGGGGCGCTATTCCGACGGCGGGTCCGCGGAGTCCTCGCGCGCCCGCCGTACGAGGTCCTCCCACACCTCGGCGACGCGCTTGCGCAGGGCGTCCAGCGGCACGTCGTTGTCGATCACGATGTCCGCGATCCTGCTGCGCTGCTCACGGGTCGCCTGCGCAGCCATACGCGCGCGTGCGTCCTGCTCCGTCATCCCACGCAGCCGGACCAGCCGGTCGAGCCGGGTCTCGGGGCTCGCGTCCACCACGATCACGAGGTCGTACAGGGGTGCCAGGCCGTTCTCGGTGAGAAGAGGTACGTCGTGGATCACGACGGCGCCGGATGCCGCGGCCTCCTCCAGCTCGCGTGAACGTGCGCCGACCAGGGGGTGCACGATCGAGTTGAGGACGGCGAGTCTCTCGGGGTCGGCGAAGACGATCGAGCCGAGCTTGGGCCGGTCCAGGCTGCCGTCGGCGGTGAGGACTTCCTCGCCGAAGGCCGCCACCACGGCGGCGAGACCGGCCGTGCCCGGTGCCACGACCTCGCGCGCGATGCGGTCCGCGTCGATCAGCACGGCCCCGTGCTCCACGAGCAGCCGCGACACCTCGCTCTTGCCGGCGCCGATCCCACCGGTCAGGCCCACCTTCAGCATGAGCGCCAGCTTAGGCGCTGCCACCGAGAGCGGGCCCGGCGGTGGTCAGCCGTCGCCCTCGCGCTCCGCCAGGAACCGCTCGAACTCGCGCCCGATCTCGTCGGCCGACGGGATCTCCACGGGCTCGGCGAGCATGTTGCCCCGGGTCTCGGCGCCCGCGGCGGCGTCGTACTGGTGCTCCAGGCCCTGGACGAGCGCGGTCAGCTCCTCGTCGCCCTCCCGGATCTGCCGGTCGATCTCCGTCTGCGTGCGGTACGCGTCCGCGCGCAGCGCGTGCGCGACCGTCGGCAGCACCAGCCCGGTGGCGGCCGTGACGGCCTCGAGAACAGTCAGGGCGGCGTCCGGGTACGGCGAGCGGGCGATGTAGTGCGGGACGTGCGCGGCGACGCCCAGCACGTCGTGGCCGGCCTCCATCAGGCGGTACTCCACGAGCGACTCGGCGCTGCCGGGCACCTGTGCCTCCTCGAAGGGGCTGCGGTGGCCCGGGACGAGGTCGGTGCGGTTGCCGTGCGGGGTGAGGCCGACCGGGCGGGTGTGCGGTACGCCCATGGGGATGCCGTGGAAGTTCACGGAAAGGCGGACACCGAGCCGCTCCACGATCTGCTGGACGGCCGCTGCGAAACGCTCCCACTCCACGTCCGGTTCGGGACCCGAGAGCAGCAGGAAGGGGGCGCCCGTGGTGTCCTGGACGAGGCGGACCTCGATGGCCGGGACCTCGTAGTCGGTCCAGCGGTCCCGCTGGAAGGTCAGCAGGGGCCTGCGCGCCCGGTAGTCCACGAGCCGGTCGTGGTCGAATCGGGCGACGAGCTGGTGGGGCAGTGAGTCGAGCAGCCGGTCGACGATCTGGTCGCCGGTCTCGCCCGCGTCGATGTATCCGTCGAAGTGGTAGAGCATGACAAGGCCGGCCGACTCCTGGGCGAGCGCCATGTCCACCACGGCGAGGCCCTTCGGCTCCCATGCGTACAAACCCTGCGGATCAAGCACTGTGACCGCTCCTCCTCGTGTTCGACATGGTCAACGCGCCCTGGATCGACCGCATTCCCGCGACACGCCGCTGATCAGGGATCTCACGGGCGGTCGCCTGCACGGGCGGCCTCGTCGGCGGGGACGCGACGATTCACCGGGGGCGCGGGCCGTATCGACGTGCGGCTGCGACGCGTGGGCGCCACGCAGCCGCAGACCAGCCGCGGCCGAACGACGGCAGATCCCCGAACACGTCTGAGGGGCCGCACCCCGAAAGGTACGGCCCCTCAGAACCAGCTATCGGCTAGGCCTCAGCGGCAGCGTTCAGCTCTGGCCGCCGGCCAGCTTCTCGCGCAGCGCGGCCAGCGCCTCGTCCGAGGCCAGGGCGCCGGACTGGTCGGCACCCTCGGAGGAGTACGAACCGCCGGTCGCGGCCGGAGCCGCGGCCTCGCCGCCCTCGGCGGCGGCAGCCGCGTCGGCCTCGCGGGACTTGATGACCTGCTGCTGGTGCTGCTCGAAGCGGGTCTGCGCCTCGGCGTACTGGCGCTCCCACTCCTCGCGCTGCTTCTCGTAGCCCGGCAGCCAGTCGTTGGTCTCCGGGTCGAAGCCCTCGGGGTAGATGTAGTTGCCCTGGTCGTCGTAGGACGCGGCCATGCCGTACAGGGTCGGGTCGAACTCGACCGCGGACGGGTCGGCACCGAAGGACTCGTTGGCCTGCTTCAGCGAGAGGCTGATGCGGCGGCGCTCGAGGTCGATGTCGATGACCTTGACGAAGATCTCGTCGTTGACCTGGACGACCTGCTCCGGGATCTCCACGTGGCGCTCGGCCAGCTCGGAGATGTGGACCAGACCCTCGATGCCCTCGTCCACGCGGACGAACGCACCGAACGGCACCAGCTTCGTGACCTTGCCGGGCACGACCTGGCCGATCTGGTGGGTGCGGGCGAACTGCTGCCACGGGTCTTCCTGGGTCGCCTTCAGCGACAGGGAGACGCGCTCGCGGTCCATGTCGACGTCGAGGACCTCGACGGTGACCTCCTGGCCGACCTCGACGACCTCGGACGGGTGGTCGATGTGCTTCCAGGACAGCTCGGAGACGTGGACCAGGCCGTCGACGCCACCCAGGTCCACGAAGGCACCGAAGTTGACGATCGAGGAGACGACGCCGGAGCGGACCTGACCCTTCTGCAGGGTCGTGAGGAACGTCTGGCGGACCTCGGACTGGGTCTGCTCGAGCCAGGCACGGCGGGACAGGACCACGTTGTTGCGGTTCTTGTCCAGCTCGATGATCTTGGCCTCGAGCTCCTTGCCGACGTACGGCTGGAGATCGCGGACGCGGCGCATCTCGACCAGGGAGGCCGGGAGGAAGCCGCGGAGGCCGATGTCGAGGATGAGACCACCCTTGACGACCTCGATGACGGTACCGGTGACGATGCCGTCCTCTTCCTTGATCTTCTCGATGGTGCCCCAGGCACGCTCGTACTGGGCGCGCTTCTTCGAGAGGATCAGGCGGCCTTCCTTGTCCTCCTTCTGAAGGACAAGAGCCTCGATCTCGTCGCCGACGGCCACGACCTCGTTCGGGTCGACGTCGTGCTTGATCGAGAGCTCGCGGCTCGGGATGACACCTTCGGTCTTGTAACCGATGTCGAGCAGGACCTCGTCCCGGTCGACCTTCACGATGACGCCGTCGACGATGTCGCCGTCGTTGAAGTACTTGATCGTCTCGTCGATCGCTGCGAGGAAGGCTTCCTCGTTACCGATGTCGTTGACCGCTACCTGCGGGGTGGTGGCGGTGGTCTCGGTGCTGCTCGTCATGTGGGAAAGGGCTCCGGTACGGACATTGAAGTCGTAGGTACTGCTTACGCCGGGAGCCCGTTTCGCTCTGCAGAAGCCGGACAGCCAAGGAAGCGCCACCTTGCGGACACCGGGTGCCCGGTGGCGCCTCGACAACCGAGGGGACATACAACAGATGCGAGCGCAGCCTGCTACGTCTGAGGTGCGCAGGCTCGCAGCGCAACTTGTAGCATACGGGGGCAGCCGGACAGGGTCAATGCGCGAAGGCGCACACCGGGGGCAGATGACCCCATAACCGGCAGAAGAAACGTCCCTGGAGGCCAGGCAGGCCGGGGGGACCGCCTCCGTGACGGACCCTGGCGGGTTGCACGGAAGAGTACGACGAGGGAGCCGATCATCCAAGAGCCGGAAGCGTACGAGCCCGAAGGAGCCGAGACGTCCGAGCCGGAGGCGACACGCCGTGACGCCGGTGTCACGGAGAGCGCACGGGCCAACCGGGGCTGGTGGGACCGCAACGCGGACGAGTACCAGGTCGAGCACGGCACGTTCCTCGGCGACGACCGCTTCGTGTGGGGCCCGGAGGGCCTGGACGAGGTGGAGGCGCGGCTGCTCGGACCGCTGGAGGACCTGAAGGGCAAGGAGGTCCTGGAGATCGGCGCGGGCGCGGCGCAGTGCGCGCGCTGGCTGGCCGCCCAGGGCGCCCGCCCGGTTGCGCTGGATCTCTCGCACCGTCAGCTCCAGCACGCCCTGCGGATCGGCGGATCGTTTCCGCTGGTCTGTGCGGACGCCGGTGCGCTGCCCTTCGCGGACGGCTCCTTCGACCTGGCCTGCTCGGCGTACGGGGCGCTGCCCTTCGTCGCCGATCCACGGCTGGTGCTGCGCGAGGTGCGCCGGGTACTGCGGCAGGGCGGCCGGTTCGTCTTCTCGGTGACGCATCCGATCCGCTGGGCGTTCCCGGACGAGCCGGGTCCCGAGGGCCTGTCGGTGTCCGCCTCCTACTTCGACCGCACGCCCTACGTGGAGCAGGACGAGCAGGGCCGCGCGGTCTACGTCGAGCACCACAGGACGCTCGGCGACCGCGTCCGGGACATCGTGGCGTCCGGCTTCCGGCTGGTGGATCTGGTGGAGCCGGAGTGGCCGGCCTGGAACACCGCGGAGTGGGGCGGCTGGTCCCCGCTGCGGGGCACTCTGATCCCGGGGACGGCGATCTTCGTGTGCGAGCGCGACTGACACCCTGCCTCTGTGCACGCGCATGCGTGCGTCAACGACGCTCCGCCCTCGTACGACACTGGGGGCGTGATCCGTTACGACGCCCTGGACGCGCTGCCCGTGCGCCGCGCCCTGCCCGCCCTGACCGACGCCCTGGACGCCGGCGGCACCGCCGTGCTGGTGGCGCCGCCCGGCACCGGCAAGACGACGCTGGTGCCGCTCGTGCTGGCGGGGCTGACCGGCGGCGGGCCCGCGCGGCGGGTCGTGGTGGCCGAGCCGCGCCGGATCGCGGCGCGGGCGGCGGCCCGGCGGATGGCGTGGCTGCTGGGCGAGAAGCCGGGCGACGGCGTCGGCTTCACGGTGCGCGGCGAGCGTGTCGTGGGGCGGCACACGCGCGTGGAGGTCGTGACGACCGGTGTGCTGCTGCAGCGGCTGCAGCGGGACCAGGAGCTGCCGGGCGTCGACGTCGTCGTCCTCGACGAGTGCCATGAGCGTCGCCTGGACGCCGACACGGCGGCCGCGTTCCTGTGGGACGTACGGCAGACCCTGCGGCCCGAGCTGCGGCTGGTGGCCGCGTCGGCGACGACCGATGCCGGGGGTTGGGCGCGGCTGCTGGGCGGGGCGCCGGTGGTCGAGGCGGCAGGCGTCGCGCATCCGGTGGAGGTGGTGTGGGCGCCTCCGACGCGTCCGGTACGGCCACCGCACGGGATGCGTGTCGATCCGGCGCTGCTGACGCACGTGGCGTCGGTGGTGCGGCGGGCGTTGGCCGAGCGGGGCGGGGACGTGCTGTGCTTCCTGCCCGGAGTGGGAGAGATCGCGCGGGTGGCCGGGCAGCTCGGCGAACTGGACGGTGTCGATGTGCTCCAGGTGCACGGGCGGGCCCCGGCCGCCGTGCAGGACGCGGTGCTGGCCCCCGGGGACCGGCGCCGGGTGGTGCTGGCGACCTCGGTTGCGGAGTCCTCGCTGACCGTGCCCGGGGTGCGCGTGGTGGTGGACTCCGGGCTGGCGCGGGAACCGCGGGTGGACCACGCGCGGGGGCTGAGCGGGCTGACGACGGTACGGGCGTCGCGGGCGGCCGGGCGCCAGCGGGCGGGGCGGGCCGGGCGTGAGGCGCCGGGCTGTGTGTACCGGTGCTGGACGGAGGCCGAGGACGTCCGCCTGCCGGCCTTTCCGGCCCCGGAGATCAAGGTGGCCGACCTCACCGCCTTCGCCCTGCAGGCAGCCTGCTGGGGCGATCCGGACGCCTCCGGGCTGGCGCTGCTCGATCCCCCGCCGGGCGGGGCGATGGCGGCGGCGCGCTCCGCTCTGGCGGCGGTGGGGGCGGTGGACTCCGCCGGCCGGGCGACTTCGGCAGGTGTGCGGCTGGCTCGGCTGGGGGTGCACCCCCGGCTCGGGCGGGCGCTGCTGGACACCGCCGGCGAGGGTGCGGAGGTCGTCGCCCTGCTCTCGGAAGAGGTGCCACGGGACTACGGGGACGATCTCGCGGGTGCGTTGCGCCGTGCGCGGCGTGGGGGTGACGCCTACGGTGCGCGGTGGGCTGCGGAGGTACGGCGGCTGCGGGCGGCGACGGCGGAGCTTTCCCACGCCCCCGCTCGTGACCTCCGGTCGGAAGGCGCCGTCGGGGCCGGACCCGGCACCGGTGAGGACAGGCTCACTGCGCTCGTTGCCGCGCTCGCCTTTCCTGAGCGGGTCGCCAGGCTGGACGGTGGGTCGTATCTCATGGCCTCCGGGACCCGGGCCGAGCTGTCCGAGGGTTCCGCCCTGCGGGGTGCTCCCTGGATCGTCGTCGCCGCCGCCGATCGGCCGGCCGGGAAGGGGCACGCCCGTGTTCTGTCCGGGGCCGCGGTGACCGAGGACGTGGCGCGGGCCGCCGCCGGGGCGCTGCGAGAGGAGCGGGACGAGGTGCACTGGGCCGGCGGGGACGTCGCGGCCCGGCACGTCGAACGGCTCGGCGCCATCGAGCTGGCCGTACAGCCGCTGAGTCACACCGACCCGTCGCTCGTACGCGGGGCCCTGCTGGAAGGGCTGCGGCAGGAGGGGCTCGGGCTGCTGCGCCGGCCGGCGGAGGCGCAGGTGCTGCGGCAGCGGCTCGCGTTCTTGCACGCTCACCTCGGTGAGCCCTGGCCGGACGTGTCCGACGACGCGCTGCACGCCGGCGTGGAGGTGTGGCTGGAGCCGGAGCTGAGCAGGTGCCGCCGGCGGGCGGATCTCGGGCGGATCGACGCCGGGCAGGCGCTCGCGCGGCTGCTGCCCTGGGCGAGCGGGGAAGCCGGACGGCTGGACGAACTGGCGCCCGAGCGGATCACCGTACCGAGTGGCTCCGGAGTCCGGATCGACTACCGGGATCCCCAGCGGCCGGTGCTCGCCGTCAAACTGCAGGAGATGTTCGGGCTGGACCGGACTCCGACGGTGGCGGGCGTACCGCTGCTCGTGCATCTGCTCTCCCCCGCCGGGCGGCCCGCCGCCGTCACGGCCGACCTCGCCTCCTTCTGGAAGGACGGCTACCAGGCCGTACGGGCCGAACTGCGCGGCCGGTACCCGAAGCATCCGTGGCCCGAGGACCCGACGACGGCGGAGCCGACCCGGCACACCAACGCGCGGCTCAGGCGCTGACCGGTTCGGGTTCGGCCGGTTCCGCGGCGGCCGGGTCCCGGGGACGGCGGGCGCGGGCCTCCAGTCCGAGGGAGAGGGCCAGGAGCAGGGCTCCCACGGTCAGCGAGCCGCAGGGGACGTACGAGGTGAGCGTCAGGACCAGGGTGCGGTTGTGCCTGACCAGGGCGACCGTGTGCCGGATGTAGTCCTCGCGCATCCTCACGTCCCCGGCGAACGCCGTGACCCTGTCCCGGCCGCCGAGCAGGGTGCCGCCGCGCAGTTCCTCCCTGTGGAGTTCCTCGCCGTAGACGGGCGCGCCGGTGACCGGCTCCACCCAGAACCTGCGGACCGTGCTGTACCAGCGGGTCGTTCCTGTCCTGGCGACCGACTCGGGGGTGATGCCCCGCACGGGCATGGTCTTCGGCATGGGGACCTTGGTCCAGGGGATGGTCTGTTCGAAGAAGTACACCGTCAGACCGCGGAAGGTCCGCGTGCCCCTGTAGTGGATGGGACGGGTGGTGCGGGTCTGGGCGTCGAAGTACTCGTAGTCGCGTTTCTGGGTCAGGAAGGGCCATTTGAACTCGATGCCCTGCCGGGTGACCGGGTCGCCGTCGACCGTCTCGCCGGTGGCGTGCACGGGGTCCTGGCTGTGGGCGTCGAAGATGTACCGCTCGGGCACCTCGGAGACCATCTTGCCGTCGGGGCCCTGGACGTAGGACAGGCCGTCCCAGACGACGACCGGCCGGCCCGCCGTCCTCCCGATCCTCTTCGCGGCCGCCACGTCGCCCTTGAGGGTCTGCACGATGGTGACCTCGGAGACCTTCTTCGCGCGCATGGTGCCGTAGTCGAGGAGGGTGGCCCCCTTGGCCTCCAGCACCATGGTCTGGTACTGGTTCGCGGGGATCCTGGCCAGGCGTGGGAAGGCGTACCAGCGCATCAGCGGGGACAGCGCCGCGCAGAAGACGGCACAGGCGAGCAGGACCAGGCTTGCCGTGCGGCGCATGGAAGGCCTCCTCGCGGACGGGCGCGGCTACGGATGCGAGGGCACGGTCGTCAGCAGCGGCTTCGGGGAAGTCCGGCCCGTCGGCGCGCCCATGGCGGTGATCGCCAGGACCAGGGCGAACGCGAGGGCGAGACCGGTCGCGGCGGCGATCAGGGCGCGCATACGGGCCTCCGGGCGGACGGTCGTGCCCTCTCGAGTTCCTGATGGGTCGTCAGGTCGGCACCGTAGCAACGGGCTGGTGAGATGAGAACAGCGGTGCACGCACGAAGCAGGGCACCCCCCGATGCGGTGGAGGGCGCCCTGCCGGTTGTGCGCTGTCAGGAGGCGGAGGGGCTCGGGGACGGGGACGGGGACGGGGACGGGGACGGGGACGGGGACGGGGACGGGCTCGTCGTGGGGTCCGCGGCGGCGACCTGCAACTCCACGGTCAGCGTCGCTCCCCCGGTCGTGGTGATGCGGAGCAGGAAGGTGCCGGTGGTGTCGTCCGCGTACAGCTCGGGCAGGGTCAGCAGGCCCTCGGCGTCCGTCTGGAGGCCGGTGAGCGTGCGTACGGGCTTGCCGTCGGCGTCCTTGAAGTACGGGCCCTTGTCGTTCTCGGTCGCGTCCGTGTCGGACTTGATCAGGGTGGCGGTGGCCGCGACCTTGTCGGCGACGGCGCCCTTGTACGTCGCCTTCACCTGGACCTGGTCGGCGAACTCGCCGCCCGGGGTGCAGGTCAGCGGGGCGTCGCTGGTGCGGGCCAGGGCGTCGGCGGCGCGCGGGGTGACCGTGGCCGTGTAGCCGACGGCCTTGACCGAGCGGCCCACAAGGGCGGCGGTGACCTTGAAGTCGCCGGTCTTCTCGCCCGCCTGGAGCGCCGGTGCGAGGGCGACACCCTGGGCGTCGGTGGCGACCGTGGCCACGGTCTCGCCGCCGGCGAAGGTGGCGTCGGTGTCCCCGGAGATGGTGAACCGGATCCTGACCTTGGCGACGGACTTGCCGGCCTTGGTCTCGGCGCGGGTGCCGATCCGCTGGTCGAAGGCGTGCCCGGCCATCGCGGTGAGCTCGGCCGTGTCCGCGTCCACCAGGTGGTCCACGGTGTCGGTGGTGGTCGGCGGGGTCGTCGGCGGGGCGGGCGGCTTCGGCGGCGTCGGGCGGGGGCTGCCGTTCCCGGGGTTGCTGGGCTTGGGATCCGGCTTCGGGGCCGGCTTGGTCTTCGGCGGTTTCGTGTGCTTCGGGGACTTGGCGCGCGGGGAGCCGTCGTCGCTGCGGTGGGTGGGCACGCTGCCGGTGCCGTCGGGCACGGAGTGGGTGCCCTTGCGGTAGTACTCCAGCCACGACAGGACGGTGTTCAGGTAGTCCTGCGAGTCGTTGTAGCTGAGGATCGCGCTGTGCAGGTCGTCCTCGCGGGAGAGGTCCCAGCCGTTGCGGCACAGGTAGTGGCCCGCGGCGAGGGCGGCGTCGTAGACGTTGTTGGGGTCCTTCTTGCCGTCGCCGTTGCCGTCACGGCCGGCCCAGGCCCAGGTCGACGGGATGAACTGCATGGGGCCGACGGCCTGGTCGTACGCGGTGTTGCCGTCGTAGAGGCCGTGGTCGGTGTCCTTGATCAGTGCGAAGCCGTTGCCGTCGAGCGCCGGGCCCAGGATCCTGCCGATCGTGGTGCCGTCCGCATCGACCCGGCCGCCCTCGGCCTGGCCCGACTCGACCTTGCCGATCGCGGCGAGCAGCTGCCAGGGCAGGTTGCAGCCGGGCTTGGAGGAACGCAGTGCGGCCTCGGCCTTCTTGTAGGCGTCGAGGACCGTCGCCGGGATGCCGGCCTCGGCGTCGCCCTGGGCGACCGGGGTGCCGGTCGCGCTCGGCGAGGGGCTGGGCTCGGGGCTGTTGAGCGGCGGCAGGTCCGTGTAGTACGGCGAGTTGCCGGTGGCGTTGCCGTCGGAGGTCGCGTCGGGCACGGGTGCGGAGGCACCGGCCGTCGCCTGTCTGCCGTGGTCCTCGCCGGGCATTCCCGGAGCCTGGGACGCCGACAGAGCCGCGACCGCCGCCGCGGCCACGGCGGTGGTCGCCGCCCCCTTGCGCAGCCGCCTTCCGAAATGCGCCGCCATCGAGTGAACCCTCCCGTGGACGCCGTGCGCCCGTCTCCGTCTGTGTGTCTCGCTGTGGTGTGACGGTTGCCTCGGTGTTCCGGTTGCCCCCTGTGGCGTCCTTTTCGCGGTGTGACGTGAGTTTCGGCCATGCGTCCGGCACGGCACCGCAGGTGACCCTACGACAACTTGCTGCCTGTCGGGACCCGTTCAAGCCCGTTCTCACCGGATGGTCAACTCGCGCTGCCGCAGACGGGTCCGGGCGAGCGAGCCCGCATACTGGACCGGCCTGATCACCGGTTCGCACACCGCGGCCGACGACCGCTCCCGGGGGCCCCGTTGCCGTTCACGCTCAGCCATGCCGCGGCCGTCCTGCCCGCGGTCCGCCGGGACGGCACCGGACGCGGCCCACTGGTGCCGGCGGTGCTCGTCGCGGGATCCTTCGCGCCCGACATGCCGTTCTATGCGGCGAACGTCCTTCCGGGCGGGATGGAACTCGGCGCGGTCACGCACGCCCTCGGCGGGGTCTGCACGATCGACGTGCCCATCTCCTGGGCGTTGGTGGGCCTGTGGCTGCTGGTCCGCGAGCCGCTGCTCGCGCTGCTGCCCAGGGGCCGGCAGGGGCGTCCGGCCGTGCTGCTGCGCTGCGGTGCGCCACGCGCGCGTGCGGGCGCCGCCACGGTGCTGCGGTGGTACGTCTCCGCGGTGCTGGGCGCGCTGACCCATGTGGTGTGGGACGCCTTCACCCATCAGGGGCGGTGGGGGACGCGGCTGATTCCGGCCGTCGGGCGGGACCGGGTGGCGGGCATGCCGCTGTTCACCTGGCTGCAGTACGGCTCGTCCGCGGCGGGCGCGGTGGCGATCGCGGTGTTCGCCGCGCGGGCGCTACGGCGTGCGCCGGGCGGGGAGCCGGTGGGGGTGCCGGTGCTGTCCTCGCGGGACCGGTGGTGGGCCTGCGCGGTGATCGGCGGGTGTGCGGTGGCCGCGGCGGTGCAGCGGGCGGCGCGCTGGTGGGCGCCCACGGGGGCGCCGGAGCGGCCGTGGGAACTGATCCCCACCTTGTGCTTCGGGGCGGGCGCCGGGCTGGTCCTGGGGCTGGCGCTGTACGCCGGCGGGGTCAGGGCGTGGCGCCGGGGTCCGGACGGTCCCGACGATCTCCGTGTTCCCGCTGGTCCCGGTGGGGTGGCCGGTGCGGGGCGGGGGCGGCCGGCCGCTCGGTGAGAGACGCGACGAAGACCGTGAGGGTGTGCCGGCGGCGCGGTCTCGGGAGCGCGGCGAGCGCGAGGGCGAGGTAGCCGCGGGCGAGGTCGCCCCACTGGCGCCAGTCGGGGGCGCGGTCCGCGTGCGTGGTCAGGCCGGTGAGCCTGTGCCGCAGGTCCGAGGCGGCCCTGCGGACGGTCGCGGTGAGCTCGGCGGGGATGCGGGCGGTGCTTGCGTCGGCCGCGAGGGCCGGGACCGGCGAGGCGACCATGGCCTGCGCCGAGGCGGTGTCCGCCCAGGCCCGAATGTCTGCCTCGGGCGTCCGGCGGTGAAGCATGCGTATACCCATGCCCGCAGTTTTGCGCGGTGGTGGGTGGAGGGGCGTTTTGGCGGGGGCCACGTGAGTGACGGTTCCCTCCGGGGGTCCGGCCGATTTGCCGAGGGAGGGCGCGGGGGTTCTGTGCTGATCCGGGGTGGGGGACCGGGTGGCGGGTCGGCCGGATCCGGGGGGTGATCGGTGGGATCGGCGCCGCCGGGATGCATCGCGGAGGCTGGACGCCGTCGCGGCGGGATCCTCACTGCCGGGACCGGCGGGGAAACGGTGCGTGTCGTCGCTGGTCGTGGCTGGAAGGGGTGCGTAAGTGACGGAGGGGTGCCGCGTTCTGGGCCCGTCGAACTCCCGCCCACCCTTCGGGCGGACGACGGGAGTTCGACGGCAGGGCCCGGACGCCGACACACCGCGCTCGCAGGCCGGCCCCGATCAGCCGACTGTCACCAAAGTCCTGACCGAGTACACCTAAGGCGTGTTTCGAAAGTCCCGTCTGGTCCGCGGCGTCTGGCACGGCACCTCGCCGCGTTGTCGGGATCGTCCCCGTACGCCCGGTACGAGGACGACCCTCCGCCTTGCGATGCACCGCACCAGACGCCGCGGACCCCGCCCTCCGGGCGGACGACGCTACTTTCGAAACACGCCCTAGTGGGCTGCCGACTCCCAGTCCCGGCCCACGCCGACCGAGACGTCCAGGGGGGCTCGGAGCCGGACGGCGCTGGACATTTCCCGGCGGACGATCTGCTCGGCGGCGGCGCGCTCGCCGGGGGCGATCTCCAGGACGATTTCGTCGTGGACCTGGAGGAGCATGCGGGACTTCAGGTCCGCCGCCCGCAGCGCGCTGTCCACCTTGAGCATGGCGATCTTGACGATGTCCGCCGCCGTGCCCTGGATGGGCGCGTTGAGGGCCATGCGCTCGGCCGCCTCGCGGCGCTGGCGGTTGTCGCTGTTGAGGTCCGGCAGGTACCGGCGGCGGCCGAAGAGCGTCGCCGTGTAGCCCGTCGCGCGTGCTTCCTCGACCGCGCGGCGCAGGTAGTCCCGGACGCCGCCGAAGCGCTCGAAGTACGCGTCCATCAGGGCGCGTGCCTCAGCCGCCTCGATGTTCAGCTGCTGGGACAGGCCGAAGGCGGACAGGCCGTAGGCCAGGCCGTACGACATGGCCTTGATCTTGCGGCGCATCTCCGCGTCCACTGCGGCCGGCCCGACACCGAAGACCTGGGACGCGGCCGTGGTGTGCAGGTCCTCGCCGGAGGTGAACGCCCGGATCAGGCCCTCGTCCTCCGAGAGGTGGGCCATCACCCGCAGTTCGATCTGGCTGTAGTCGGCGGTCATCAGGGACTCGAAGCCGTCGCCGACCACGAACCCGCGCCGGATCGCCCGGCCCTCGTCCGTGCGGACCGGGATGTTCTGCAGGTTCGGGTCCGTGGAGGACAGGCGGCCGGTCGCGGCCACCGTCTGGTTGAACGTGGTGTGGATACGGCCGTCGCCCGCGATGGTCTTGATCAGGCCCTCGACCGTCACTCGCAGCTTCGCCTGCTCACGGTGGCGGAGCATGATCACCGGCAGTTCGTTGTCGGTCTGGGTGGCGAGCCAGGCCAGGGCGTCGGCGTCGGTGGTGTAGCCGGTCTTGGTCTTCTTGGTCTTCGGCAGCGCCAGCTCACCGAAGAGGACCTCCTGGAGCTGCTTGGGCGAGCCCAGGTTGAACTCGTGGCCGGCGGCCGCGTGCGCCTCCTTCACGGCCTGCTGCACCGCGCCCGCGAACGTCTGCTCCATCGCCTCGAGGTGCGCGCGGTCGGCCGCGATGCCGTGCCGCTCCATGCGGGCGAGCAGCGCGGAGGTGGGCAGCTCCATGTCGCGGAGCAGATCCGCCGCGCCGACCTCCTCCAGGCGGACCTCGAAGGCCGCGCCGAGGTCGAGGACCGCGCGGGCCTGGATCATCAGGGCCTCCGCCTCGGCGCCGTCGTCGGCACCGAAGGCCAGCTGGCCGTCGGCAGCGGCGGCGGGCGCCAGCTCGCGGTGCAGGTACTCAAGGGAGAGCGCGTCAAGGTCGAAGGAACGGCGGCCCGGCTTGACCAGGTAGGCGGCGAGCGCGGTGTCCATCGTCACCCCCTCGACGGACCAGCCGTGCTCGGCGAGGACCCGCATGGCGCCCTTGGCGTTGTGGAACACCTTGGGGCGGGCGGAGTCGGCCAGCCAGGCCGCGAACGCGTTCTCGTCGGCCTCGTCCAGCTCGGCCGGATCGAACCAGGCGGCCGCTCCCCCGGCCGCGGCCAGGGCGACCTCGGCGACCGAGCCGGCGCCCAGCGCCCAGGCGTCGACGGTGGCGACGCCGAGCGTCTCGGCGCCGTGCTCGGCGAGCCAGGCCGCCAGCTCGCCGGTGCGCAGGATCTTGCCGTCCAGCTCCACGCCGTCGGTGGCGAGCGGCGTGGCCTCCACCTCCTCGGAGCCCGGGTCGACGGCGAAGAGACGCTCGCGCAGGGACGGATTGCGGATCTCGAGGGTGTCCAGCACCACCGCGACGGCCTTGCGGTCGTACGCGGCCCGCTCCAGGTCGGCGACCGACTTCGGCAGCTCGACCTGGCGCTCCAGTTCGGTGAGGACGCGGTTGAGCTTGACCGACTCCAGGTGGTCGCGGAGGTTCTGCCCGGCCTTGCCCTTGACCTCGTCGACCCGCTCGACCAGCTCCGCGAACGAGCCGAACTGGTTGATCCACTTCGCCGCGGTCTTCTCGCCCACGCCGGGGATGCCGGGGAGGTTGTCGGACGGGTCGCCGCGCAGCGCCGCGAAGTCCGGGTACTGCGCGGGCGTCAAGCCGTACTTCTCGAAAACCTTCTCCGGGGTGAACCGGGTCAGCTCCGAGACGCCCTTCGTCGGGTAGAGCACCGTGATGTGGTCGGTGACCAGCTGGAAGGAGTCGCGGTCGCCGGTGACGATCAGCACCTCGAAGCCCTCGGCCTCGGCCCGGGTGGCGAGGGTGGCGATGACGTCGTCCGCCTCGTACCCCTCGACGGCGAAGCGGGGGGCGTGCATCGCGTCGAGCAGCTCGCCGATCAGCTCGACCTGGCCCTTGAACTCGTCCGGGGTCTTGGAGCGGTTCGCCTTGTACTCGGTGAACCGCTCCGAGCGCCAGGTCCTGCGCGAGACGTCGAAGGCCACGGCGAAGTGTGTGGGCTCCTCGTCCCGCAGGGTGTTGGCCAGCATCGACGCGAAGCCGTAGATCGCGTTCGTCGGCTGGCCGGTCGCGGTCGTGAAGTTCTCCGCGGGCAGCGCGAAGAACGCGCGGTAGGCCAGTGAGTGCCCGTCCATGAGCATCAGCCGGGGACGGGTGCCGCCGGCGGTCTTGTCGGTCTGCTTCGATGCTGTCTCTGCCACGCCCCCGATCCTGCCACGCCGCACTGACAGTGCGGTCCGGGGCCGGGAGCGGGGCTGCGCGGGGTTTCCCTCCGTAACACGGCGTGCCGGGTTCTCGTGTGCCCGCCGGGCACGGCCGTCGGTCCCACGTGGCAGGATCGGCGTCGTACTTGTCACACGCAGTCGAAGGGGAGCGTGCGATGGCGACGAAGCCGCCCAAGGGTGATCCGGTTCAGGACGCGCCGCAGGTCGTGGAGCCGAAGCACGCGGCGGCGGGGCTGCCCGCGATCGGTCACACGCTGCGCATCGCCCAGCAGCAGATGGGTGTGCGGCGCACGGCGCTGACGCTGCTGCGGGTGAACCAGAAGGACGGGTTCGACTGCCCGGGCTGTGCCTGGCCGGAGCCGGACCACCGGCACCGGGCGGAGTTCTGCGAGAACGGCGCGAAGGCGGTCGCCGAGGAGGCCACCCTGCGCCGGGTGACCCCGGAGTTCTTCGCCGCGCACTCCGTCGCCGACCTGGCGACCAGGAGCGGGTACTGGCTGGGGCAGCAGGGCCGGCTCACCCACCCCATGTATCTGCCCGAGGGCGGCACGCACTACGAGCCGGTCGGCTGGGAGCGTGCCTTCGACATCGTCGCCGAGGAGATCGCCGCCCTCTCCTCCCCCGACGAGGCCGTCTTCTACACCTCGGGCCGCACCAGCAACGAGGCCGCGTTCCTGTACCAGCTGTTCGCGCGCGAGCTGGGCACGAACAACCTGCCGGACTGCTCCAACATGTGCCATGAGTCGTCCGGCTCGGCGCTCGGCGAGACCATCGGCATCGGCAAGGGCAGCGTCCTGCTGGAGGACCTGTACAAGGCCGACCTGATCATCGTGGCCGGGCAGAACCCGGGGACGAACCATCCGCGCATGCTCTCCGCGCTGGAGAGGGCCAAGGCGAACGGCGCGAAGATCATCAGCGTGAATCCGCTGCCCGAGGCGGGCCTGGAGCGGTTCAAGAACCCGCAGACCCCGCAGGGCCTGCTGAAGGGCGCCGCTCTCACCGATCTGTTCCTGCAGATCCGCATCGGCGGCGACCAGGCCCTCTTCCGCCTCCTCAACAAGCTGATCCTCGAGACCGAGGGCGCGGTGGACGAGGAGTTCGTCCGCGCGTACACCCACGGATTCGAGGAGTTCGCCGAGGTCGCGCGTGCCGCCGACTGGGACGAGACGCTCAGGGCCACCGGCCTCACGCGCGCGGAGATCGAGCAGGCCCTCGGCATGGCGCTCGCCTCGGAGCGGACCGTCGTCTGCTGGGCGATGGGCCTCACCCAGCACAAGCACTCCGTGCCGACCATCCGCGAGGTGGTCAACTTCCTGCTGCTGCGCGGCAACATCGGCCGCCCGGGCGCGGGCGTGTGCCCGGTGCGCGGGCACAGCAACGTCCAGGGCGACCGCACGATGGGGATCTTCGAGCGGCCCGCGCCCGCCTTCCTGGACGCGCTGGAGAAGGAGTTCGGGTTCACGCCGCCGCGTGAGCACGGCTTCGACGTCGTACGGGCGATTCGCGCGCTGCGCGACGGCGGGGCGAAGGTGTTCTTCGCCATGGGAGGCAACTTCGTGTCCGCCTCCCCCGACACCGAGGTCACCGAGGCCGCGATGCGGCGCGCGCGGCTGACCGTGCACGTGTCGACGAAGCTCAACCGGTCGCACGTCGTCACGGGCGCGCGTGCCCTGATCCTGCCCACCCTGGGCCGCACCGAGCGGGACCTGCAGACCGGCGGTGAGCAGTTCGTGACCGTCGAGGACTCGATGGGCATGGTGCACGCCTCGCGCGGACGGCTCGCGCCCGCGAGCGCGCATCTGAGGTCCGAGCCGGCCATCGTCTGCGGTCTCGCGCGCCGCGTGCTCGGCGAGCGCAGCGTCGTGCCGTGGGAGGAGTTCGAGAAGGACTACGCAACGATCCGTGACCGCATCGCGCGTGTGGTCCCCGGTTTCGAGGACTTCAACGCGCGCGTGGCCCGGCCGGGCGGCTTCGCGCTGCCGCACGCGCCACGCGACGAGCGCCGTTTCCCGACCGCCACCGGTAAGGCGAACTTCACGGCGGCGCCGGTGGAGTACCCCGAACTGCCCGAGGGCCGGCTGCTGTTGCAGACCCTGCGTTCGCACGACCAGTACAACACCACGATCTACGGCCTGGACGACCGTTACCGGGGCATCACCGGCGGCCGGCGGGTGGTGCTCGTGCACCCCGAGGACGCGCGGGCGCTCGGGTTCGCCGAGGGCGCGTACGTCGACCTGGTGAGCGAGTGGAAGGACGGTGTGGAGCGGCGGGCGCCCGGTTTCCGGGTCGTGCACTATCCGACGACCCGGGGGTGCGCGGCGGCGTACTACCCCGAGACGAACGTCCTGGTCCCGCTCGACGCCACCGCCGACACCAGCAACACTCCGGCCAGCAAGTCCGTGATCGTACGTCTCGAAGGTCACACCGCCACCGCGGGCGGCCGTCTGGAACAATCGACGACCGACTGAGCGTTTGCTCAGTGAGCAGACAGGCGCACGAGGAACGGAGCCGGGCCCATGGGTGAGCAGCAGCAAGTTCATTTCCCGCAGGAGGTCATCGACGAGTACGCGGCGCTCGGAGTCGACCTGCCCGCCCTGTTCTCGGCCGGACACCTCGGCACGCGGATGGGTGTGCAGATCCTTGAGGCCTCGGCGGAGAAGGTCGTCGGGACCATGCCGGTGGAGGGCAACACCCAGCCGTACGGCCTGCTGCACGGCGGCGCCTCCGCGGTGCTTGCGGAGACCCTGGGGTCGGTCGGATCCATGCTGCACGGCGGCAGCTCGAAGATCGCGGTCGGCGTGGACCTGAACTGCACGCACCACCGGGGGGTCCGCTCGGGCCTGGTGACGGGCGTGGCGACGCCGGTGCACCGGGGACGGTCCACGGCGACGTACGAGATCGTGATCACGGACGAGGAGGGCCGTCGCGTGTGCACCGCCCGGCTGACCTGTCTGCTGCGCGACGCCCGCCCCGCGGACGCGGCCCAACTCCCGCCCGCCGGCGCCTGACCAGCCCGGGCCCGCGAGCTTCGACCGGGGCACGCACCGCCGGCCGACCACGACGGCCCCGCCCTCGGCCGGCCCGCTCGCACCGGCCCGTTGCCCCCCGCCGTCCCTCCCCTTAGTTTCTGCTCATGGGACGGCGAGGGGACCCCCGGCCGGGGGTGAGGCTCCTGGTGCTCGGGCTGGCGCTGCCGGCACTGCTCTGCGCGACCGCCTGCGACCGGTCCACCACCTCCGCACACCCCACCGCTCCCACCCCGGCCACGACCCGCTCCCCCATCTCCCCCGCCGCCCTGTGCACCCGTCTCGTGGCGCACTGGGCCCATGACGTGCTCGACAGCGACACCTACGGTGACTACCAGTCGATGGGGCTGTCCAACGGGCAGTACGCGATCCTGCGGGAGGTCGTCGACGCCGCGCGCGTCGCCGAACGGCGCCAAGGGGGCGCTGCCGCAGCCGAGTTGATCGGTCGTCAGGCGCATGCCGCCTGCACGGAGCGCTATCGGCACGGAACCCCGACCGGAGGCCCCTGGCAATGAACGGCATCGGCCCCCTGGAGCCCGGCGAGGGCACGCACGCGTGGGACACTTGGCGGCCCCCGACCCCGACCGCCCGCCCGGCGGCGCGCATCCGCGCCTTCCTGATGACCCGTTACACCCGGCACCGGCGCGCCACGCTGGCGTTCACCGCGACGGCCGTCCTCCTGGCCGGCGGCGGCTACTTCTACGCCACCCGGCCCCAGCCGCAGCCCGCGCCCCCGGCGCCGTACCCCGCCCAGGTGGTCGAGGTGGAGTACGCCAGCGGCCGCCCCACCCCGGCCGACGCCCCGCCCCGCAGCTTCAGCTTCGCGGTGCTACTGAGCGTGGACTCCGGGCCACCGGTCACCGTGACCCGGGTGACCCAGCCGTACGCGGGACTTTCGCTGGTGACGGACCCGCCGACGCCGTTCCGGACAAGGACGGGTTCGGACCGCAAGATCACCATAACCATGCACGTGACGCAATGCGGAAAAGTCCCCATGGACGCCGGACTCCCTTTCCTGGACGTAACTCTGCGTAATACGCGCGCAATGCAGATTCACAGCTACATCCTCGGCACGCGCTACGCCCGGCACCTCTCCCAGGCCCTGAAAGCCGCCTGCGACAACAGAACGACGTCATCACCAAAACCCGTGAGACACCTGAATTGATCATGGTGAGTCCTGCGGGTTCTCACATTGCGGACGGGGCGAATCGGCCGGAATTCCGCCCTACCCCCCACGCCGTACCGCTCTGCATTACGTCGTGTCATAACAAGAGAGTCACAGCATTGGTCAGACTCTCCTCCACGTTCCCCACACACGCTTAGAGTCACGGCCAGTCACCGCGCCCCCGAATTGCCCCTCGGGCTTGTCACTTCGGGCCCGGCGCGCGGCTCGACCGCTTCCACGGGGAAGCGGTCGTTCAGGGGAAAGGACTGATCGTGCGTCAACGTTCGCTCATCGCCATCACCGCCGCGCTGGCGGCGGGAGCACTCACCCTCACCGCCTGCGGCTCGCGCGACAGCGGCGACAAGGGCTCCGACTCCGGAAAGGGCGGTGGCACCACCGTCACCATCGGCGTCGACGCCCCGCTGACCGGCGACCTGTCCGCGCTCGGCCTGGGCATCAAGAACTCCGTGGACCTGGCCGTCAACCAGGCCAACAAGAAGAACTACGTCAAGGGCGTCACCTTCAAGATCGAGGCCAAGGACGACCAGGCGCAGCCCTCCTCGGGCCAGCAGAACGCCTCCGCCTTCGTCTCCGACAACAGCGTCCTCGGCGTCGTCGGCCCGCTGAACTCCTCCGTCGCCCAGTCGATGCAGAAGGTCTTCGACGACGCCAAGCTGGTCGAGGTCTCGCCCGCCAACACCAACCCGGCCCTGACCCAGGGCGCCGACTGGCAGAAGACCAAGTCCCGCCCGTACAAGTCGTACTTCCGCACCGCGACCACCGACGCCATCCAGGGCCCCTTCGCCGCGCAGTACGTCTACAACAAGGCCAAGAAGACCAAGGTCTTCGTCATCGACGACAAGAAGACCTACGGCGCCGGCCTCGCCGCCACCTTCACCGAGGAGTTCACGAAGCTCGGCGGCAAGGTCGTCGGCACCGAGCACATCAACCCGGACACCAAGGACTTCTCCGCGGTCGCCACCAAGGTCAAGAACTCCGGCGCCCAGGTCGTCTACTACGGCGGCGAATACCCGCAGGCCGGCCCGCTGAGCAAGCAGATCAAGTCCGCCGGCGCCAACATCCCGCTCGTCGGCGGTGACGGCATCTACGCCGACGACTTCATCAAGCTCGCCGGCAGCGCCGCCACCGGCGACATGGCCACCTCCGTCGGTGCCCCCGTCGAGACCCTGCCCTCCGCCAAGGACTTCGTCGCCAACTACAAGGCGGCCGGCTACAAGGAGGAGTACGCAGCCTACGGCGGTTACTCCTACGACTCCGCCTGGGCGATCATCGAGGCCGTCAAGAAGGTCGTCGACGACAACGGCGGCAAGCTGCCCTCCGACGCCCGCGCCAAGGTCACCGCCGCCGTCCAGAACGTCTCCTTCGACGGCGTGACCGGCAAGGTCTCCTTCGACCAGTACGGTGACGCCACCAACAAGCAGCTCACCGTCTACTCCGTGACGAACGGAGCCTGGAAGGCCGTGGAGTCCGGCACCTACAACGGCGGCTGATCCCCACACCCGCACCTGCCGAGAGCCGCGCGGGGCGCTGTTCCACTGGCGCCCCGCGCGGACTCGCATCCGGCCCCATCCGTCGAACTTCCCGAACGTCCCGGAGGACATGCGGTGAACGAGCTGCCGCAGCAGCTGGTCAACGGCCTGCTACTAGGATCCATGTACGGGCTGGTCGCCATCGGCTACACAATGGTCTACGGCATCGTCCAGCTCATCAACTTCGCCCACGGCGAGATCTTCATGACCGGCGCCTTCGGCGCGCTCACGGTCTACGCGTACATCCTTCCCGACGGCACCTCCATGTGGGTGGCCCTGCCGCTGATGCTGATCGGCGCCATCCTCGTCGCCGTCACCGTCGCCGTCGGAGCGGAGCGGTTCGCCTACCGCCCCCTGCGCACCGCCCCACGCCTCGCGCCCCTCATCACCGCCATCGGCCTCTCCCTGGCACTCCAGCAGGCCGTGTGGGCCTGGTACCCCCAGGCCAAGTCCGCCCGCACCTTCCCGAACATCCCGGGCGGCCCCTTCAACATCGGCAACGTCACCATTCAGACAGGTGACATCTTCCTGGTCGCCGCCGCCCCCATCAGCATGGCCGTCCTCGCCTACTTCGTGATGCGCACCCGCACCGGCCGCGGCATGCAGGCCACCGCCCAGGACCCGGACACCGCGAAACTCATGGGCGTCAACACCGACCGCATCATCGTCATCGCCTTCGCCGTCGGCGCCGCCTTCGCCGCCGTCGGCGGCGTCGCCTACGGGCTGAAATACGGCCAGATCGACTTCCGCATGGGCTTCATCCTCGGCCTGAAAGCCTTCACCGCCGCCGTCCTCGGCGGCATCGGCAACATCTACGGCGCCATGCTCGGCGGACTCGTCCTCGGCGTCGCCGAGGCCCTCTCCACCGCCTACATAGCGGACATCCCCGGCATGGACAAGTTCGGCAGCCAGTCCTGGGCAGACGTCTGGGCCTTCGTACTCCTCATCCTCGTGCTCCTGTTCAGGCCACAGGGCCTGCTCGGCGAGCGCGTCGCGGACAGGGCGTGATCGCGATGACCACACAGACCACCGCATCCGGCTCCCCCGAGACCCCGCAGACCACCACCGCACCCGCGGCCGACGGCTCCGGCCTCATCGGTCTGCCGGCCCCCCTCGGCCGGGCCCTCGCCACCGGCGGCGGCGCCCTCGCGATCGCCTCCACCTTCCTGTCCTGGACCTGGACCACGGACTTCCCCGGCGACCTCACCGTCTACGGCTACCCCGGCGGTCTCCAGGTCCTCGTCCTCATCGGCGGCCTCCTCACCAGCCTCCTCGGCCTCGCCTCCTACGGCATCAAGGGCCTCGGATGGCTCACCCCCGGCAACGCCGACGCCGCCCTCAAAATGGCCGCACTCGGCACCTTCGCCACCGCCTGGTACACCGTCATCGCCATCAGCACCGAACTCGGCGGACTGGTGAACCTCGAACCCGGCGGCTTCATCGTCGCCGCCGCCACCCTCGCCGCCCTCATCGGCGCACTCGCCCTCCCCTTCGAACGGCCGGAACCCGACCTCGCCGACCCCGACGACACCGGCTGGGAACTGTTCAAGCACAACACCCGGCAGAAGTGGAACACCCTCAAGGCCTCCTTCGCCGCCGAGACCCCCCGCCCCGGCCGCACACTCCCCACCTGGGCCGAGATCATCATCATCGCCGCGGCCATGGCCATCGGCCTCATCGTCTTCTCCTACGGCATCGACACCTCCTACGACGAACTGTTCATCGGCTTCCTCATCACCGCCGGCCTCGGCTTCACCACCCTCGCCAAGGCCGGACTCGTCGCCCGCCTCTCGGCCATCACCGCGCGGCACCGCACCATCACCATGGCCGGCGCCTTCGTCGCCGCGGCCGCCTTCCCCCTCACGCAGTCCGACGACCAGTACGCGACCATCGGCGTCTACATCCTGATCTTCGCCACCGTCGCCCTCGGCCTGAACATCGTCGTCGGCCTCGCCGGCCTCCTCGACCTCGGCTACGTCGCCTTCCTCGGCGTCGGCGCCTACACCGCCGCCCTGGTCTCCGGCTCCCCCTCCTCCCCCCTGCACGTCGAATGGCCCTTCTGGGCCTCGGCCCTGCTCGGCGGCGCCGTCGCCATGGTCTTCGGCGTCCTCATCGGTGCCCCCACCCTCCGCCTGCGCGGCGACTACCTCGCCATCGTGACCCTCGGCTTCGGTGAGATCTTCCGCATCACCGTCCTCAACATGGACGGCACCTCCGGCCCCGACGTCACCAACGGCTCCAACGGCATCTCCTCCATCCCCAACCTGAAGATCCTCGGCTTCGACTTCGGCCAGCAACACCAGTTCCTCGGCGCCACCATCGGCCGCTTCGCGAACTACTTCCTGCTCATGCTGTTCATCACCCTCATCGTGGTCGTGGTGTTCCGGCGCAGCAGCGATTCCCGCATCGGCCGCGCCTGGATCGCCATCCGCGAGGACGAGACCGCCGCGCTCGCCATGGGCATCAACGGCTTCCGAGTCAAACTCATCGCCTTCGCACTCGGCGCCTGCCTCGCCGGTCTCGCCGGCTCCGTCCAGGCCCACGTCACCTACACCGTGACCCCCGAGCAGTACCAGTTCGCCCACGTCGTCCCACCCAACTCGGCCTTCCTGCTCGCCGCCGTCGTCCTCGGCGGCATGGGCACCATCGCCGGACCACTGGTCGGCGCGGCCCTGCTCTACCTCATCCCGGCCAAGCTCCAGTTCCTGGGCGACTACCAGCTCTTCGCCTTCGGCGTCGCGCTCGTACTCCTGATGCGCTTCCGGCCCGAAGGCCTCATCCCCAACCGGCGCCGCCAACTCGAGTTCCACGAAGACACCGAAGCGCCCGCCGTCCTCACCAAGGCAGGGGCCTGACCACCATGACCACCGACACCACCACCAAGGACGCCACCCCCGGCGCCCCCGCCCCCGGCCAGACCGTCCTCGACGCCCGCGGCGTCACCATGCGCTTCGGCGGCCTCACCGCCGTACGCAACGTCGACCTCACCGTCAACAGCGGAGAGATCGTCGGCCTCATCGGCCCCAACGGCGCGGGCAAGACCACCTTCTTCAACTGCCTCACCGGCCTCTACGTGCCCACCGAAGGGGAAGTCCGCTACAAGGGCCAGGTCCTGCCACCCAAATCCTTCAAGGTCACCGCCGCCGGCATCGCCCGCACCTTCCAGAACATCCGCCTGTTCGCCAACATGACCGTCCTGGAGAACGTCCTCGTCGGCCGGCACACCCGCACCAGAGAAGGCCTCTGGTCCGCCCTGCTGCGCGGTCCCGGATTCCACCGCGCCGAGCGGGCCTCCCGCGAACGCGCCATGGAACTCCTGGAGTTCGTCGGCCTGCAACACAAGGCCGAACACCTCGCACGCAACCTCCCCTACGGCGAACAGCGCAAACTCGAGATCGCCCGCGCCCTCGCCAGCGAACCCGGCCTGCTCCTCCTCGACGAACCCACCGCCGGCATGAACCCGCAGGAGACCCGCGCCACCGAGGAACTCGTCTTCGCCATCCGCGACAAAGGCATCGCCGTCCTCGTCATCGAGCACGACATGCGCTTCATCTTCAACCTCTGCGACCGCGTCGCCGTCCTCGTACAAGGCGAGAAACTCGTCGAGGGCGACAGTGCCACCGTCCAGGGCGACGAACGCGTCATCGCGGCCTACCTCGGCGAACCCTTCGAAAACGCCCCCGGCGACGAAGAAGCCGCCGAGGTCGAAGCGGCCGAGGCCGGCGCCGCACCCACGGCAGCCGAACCGGCCCGAGGAGACGCCGCGAACACCACCGACGCCGCGCCCGGCAAGGAGAACGACCGATGACCGCACTGCTCGAAGTGGAGGACCTCAGGGTCGCCTACGGCAAGATCGAAGCCGTCAAGGGAATCTCCTTCAAGGTCGAAGCCGGCCAGGTCGTCACCCTCATCGGCACCAACGGCGCCGGCAAGACCACCACCCTGCGCACCCTCTCCGGCCTGCTCAAACCGGTCGGCGGCCAGATCCGCTTCAACGGCAAGTCGCTGAAAAAGGTCCCCGCCCACCAAGTCGTCTCCCTGGGCCTCGCCCACTCCCCCGAAGGGCGGCACATCTTCCCGCGCATGACCATCGAGGACAACCTCCGCCTCGGCGCCTTCCTGCGCAACGACAAACCCGGCATCGAAAAGGACATCCAGCGCGCCTACGACCTCTTCCCCATCCTCGGAGAACGCCGCAAGCAAGCCGCAGGCACCCTCTCCGGCGGCGAACAGCAAATGCTCGCCATGGGCCGTGCCCTGATGTCCCAGCCCAAACTGCTCATGCTCGACGAGCCCTCCATGGGCCTGTCACCGATCATGATGCAGAAGATCATGTCGACCATCGCCGAACTCAAGGCACAGGGGACCACCATCCTCCTCGTCGAACAGAACGCGCAGGCGGCACTGTCCCTCGCCGACGAGGGCCACGTCATGGAGGTCGGCAACATCGTCCTGTCCGGCACCGGCCAGGACCTGCTCCACGACGAATCCGTCCGCAAGGCCTACCTGGGCGAGGACTGAACCGTCCGAACACGTCGATGCGGCCCGCACCCGTCTCCGGGGCGCGGGCCGCATCGCACGAAAAGCGCCGCTCAGCCGTTCTTGGCCGCTCTCTTCTCCTCGTTGTCCGCGATCACGGCCTCCGCCACCTGCTGCATCGACATACGGCGATCCATCGACGTCTTCTGGATCCACCGGAACGCGGCCGGCTCCGTCAGACCGTACTCCGTCTGCAGGATCGACTTCGCACGATCCACCAGCTTCCGTGTCTCCAGCCGCTGCGTGAGGTCCGCGACCTCCTTCTCCAGCTGCCTCAGCTCCGTGAACCGTGAAACGGCCATCTCGATCGCCGGAACGACATCACTCTTGCTGAACGGCTTCACCAGATACGCCATCGCCCCGGCGTCCCGGGCACGCTCGACAAGGTCACGCTGCGAGAAGGCCGTGAGCATCAGCACCGGCGCGATGGACTCCTCGGCGATCTTCTCCGCCGCGGAGATGCCGTCGAGCTTCGGCATCTTCACGTCCATGATCACCAGATCCGGGCGGTGCTCGCGGGCCAGCGCCACGGCCTGCTCACCGTCCCCGGCCTCGCCGACGACGGTGTACCCCTCCTCCTCCAGCATCTCCTTGAGGTCGAGTCGGATCAGGGCCTCGTCCTCGGCGATGACGACACGGGTCGTCAGCGGAGGCACGTGCGACTTGTCGTCGTCGGGCGCGTCTACGGGCTGGGGCGACTCGGGCGCGGTCACTGAGGCTCCTTGGTCCAGGGCAGGGCGGTACTGCTGACAAGAGCCTACCCAGCTGCGGTAAGGTAGGGAGCAGGGAGTCGGGGGCAACCTTCGATTCCCAGGCCCCGGTAGTCCAATTGGCAGCAGACGATGGTCTCAAACACCATACAGTGTGGGTTCGAGTCCCACCCGGGGCACTTTTCCTTGGATTCCAAGGTTATCACGCTCAGGTGGCGGACCACGTTCGCGTGATCTGCCGCTTTTCGCTGTGTGTCGCCGCGATCGCTCTCGCACGGTGTCCAGCCTGCGCGACCTCAGACCACGCAAGCGAGCCCTCGCACTGATTGCTCAGGGGCGCGGCCTGAACTCCGGCGCAGCCTGAACTCCGTGAGCAAAGAAACCGGCGTGTCCCGGGCCGCCATCCGCTCCTGGAAGACGCGACTCGCACCTCTGCCCCGGATGCGCCGTACCACCTGCTCACTGTGCGGACCCGCGGCGGAACCGCCCGTGGACAGGACGTCGTACGGCTACCTTCCGCTCTACTGGGCGACGGGTGCATCAACCCCGCCCCGAGCCCGGGCTATTGCCTCCGCATCGCCTGCGGCTGTCGGCTGCACCTCCGTGGTCAGCCACAGCGCACACCGGCCCTGCCCCGGCAAGGAGCACGAGCGTCTGATCGTCCCGGAACCCTGGCAGCAGGCCGTCGTCGACGCTCGCCCTGGGAGTTCGCCCGCGGCCCGATCCACTCCGACGGATGCCGCGTCACCAACTGGACGACCCGCGTGGTCGCCGGTGAGCGCAAGCGGTACGAACACCCGCGTTACTTCTTCACCCACACCTCGAGCGACAACGTCCGTCTCTTCACCGACACCCTCGACAAGGTCGACGTCGAGTGGAAGACGCTGAACCAGAGCCGCGCCGCCGTCATCGTCTCCGTCGCCAAGAAGGCCTCCGTCGCCCTCATGGACGCCCACGTCGGCCCCACGCACTGAAAACTACCTCGGACTGTCGTCCTCGCCGATGTGGTGGACGCGGACCATGTTGGTCGAGCCGGAGACGCCGGGCGGGGAGCCGGCCGTGATGACCACGGTGTCGCCCTTCTCGCAGCGGCCGTACCTCAGCAGCAGCTCGTCCACCTGGTCGACCATGGCGTCGGTGGAGTCGACGTGCGGGCCGAGGAAGGTCTCGGCGCCCCAGGTGAGGCTGAGCTGGGAGCGGGTGGCCGGTTCGGAGGTGAAGGCGAGGAGGGGGATCGGGGAGCGGTAGCGGGAGAGGCGGCGGGCAGTATCGCCGGACTGGGTGAAGGCGACGAGGAACTTGGCACCGAGGAAGTCGCCCATTTCTGCGGCCGCGCGGGCGACGGCGCCCCCCTGGGTGCGGGGTTTGTTGCGTTCGGTGAGTGGGGGCAGGCCCTTGGCGAGCATGTCCTCCTCGGCCGCTTCGACGATCTTGGCCATGGTGCGTACGGTCTCGACGGGGTATTTCCCTACGCTGGTCTCGCCGGAGAGCATGACCGCGTCGGTGCCGTCGAGGACGGCGTTGGCGACGTCGGAGGCTTCGGCGCGGGTGGGGCGGGCGTTGTCGACCATCGAGTCGAGCATCTGGGTGGCGACGATGACCGGCCTGGCGTTGCGCTTGGCGAGTTTGATCGCCCGCTTCTGCACGATCGGCACCTGTTCGAGGGGCATTTCCACGCCGAGGTCGCCGCGCGCGATCATGAGTCCGTCGAAGGCGGCGACGATGCCGTCGAGGTTCTCCACGGCCTGCGGCTTCTCGATCTTGGCGATCACGGGCAGGCGGCGGCCCTCCTCGGCCATGATCCGCTGTACGTCCTTGGCGTCGTCGCCGCTGCGGACGAAGGAGAGGGCGATGGCGTCGAAGCCGGTGCGCAGGGCCCAGCGCAGGTCGTCCTCGTCCTTCTTGGAGAGGGCGGGGACGGAGACGGCGACGCCGGGGAGGTTGAGGCCCTTGTGGTCGGAGATCATGCCGCCCTCGATGACGAGGGTGTGGACGCGGGGGCCGTCGACGGCGGTGACGTCGAGGCTGACCTTGCCGTCGTCGACGAGGATGCGTTCACCGGGGGTGAGGTCGGCGGCGAGGCCGGCGAAGGTGGTGCCGCACCGGTGGCGGTCGCCCTCGATGCCCTCCTCGACGGTGATGGTGAACGTGTCGCCGCGTTCAAGGAGTACCGGTCCGTCGGCGAAACGGCCGAGGCGGATCTTCGGTCCTTGAAGGTCGGCGAGAATTCCGACGCTGCGGCCGGTTTCGTCGGCGGCTTTGCGGACTCGCCGGTAGCGTTCCTCGTGTTCGGGGTGGTTGCCGTGGCTGAGATTGAAGCGGGCGACGTCCATTCCGGCGTCGACCAGTGCCTTGATCTGGTCGTACGTGTCGGTGGCGGGGCCCAGAGTGCAGACGATCTTTGCTCGGCGCATGGATCGAGCCTAGGGCTTACCCATGGGTAGAGAATCGGTCGCACATGACCACTCAACAACCGTTGGGTAAAGGGTTGTTGACAAGTGTTGAATTGTGCGAGCGCTCGCTCCGATGAGCGAATTCCACGCGTGCGAAGCCTGCCACTCCTTTTTTTCTCTGGTCCGCGAAGTGCCGGCGGTGGCGGACGGGGGCGTACGCGTGGCTGTGCCGTGAGTGTCCCGGCAGTAGCCGGTACGACTCCGGCCGGTCGGCACCCGGACGGCGCCCGACTGGGCCTGCCGGCCTCAGGATGCCGGCAGGCCCGGTCGCCGACTCCGGCCGCCTCGATCAGGTGGGCGGTCGGTTGCGGCACGTCCGGTCATGTTCCGTCGACGAGGGGGGTGAGGTGCCGTACCTGCCGGGTGGGTGGTACGCGGTGCCGGTCTCCCTGGGTGCCGAAGGTGGTGAATGCCGTTCGGGAGGGCTGGGGGTAGGGCTCTTTCCCGGTGAGGGAGTTGAGGATGGTGGCACTGCGCCAGGCGGCGAGGCCGAGGTCGGGTGCGCCGACGCCGTGGGTGTGCAGTTCGGCGTTCTGGACGTGGACGGAGCCGGTCACGGACGGGTCGAGGACGAGCCGGAAGTCCTCCTCGATGCGCAGGCGTCCGCTCGCGTCGCGGCGCAGGTAGGGGTCGAGTCCGGCGAGGATGCGGTCCAGGGGGCGTTCGCGGTAGCCGGTGGCGAGGACGACGGCGTCGGTGGTGAGCCGGGAGCGGCTGTCCTGCTGGAGGTGTTCCAGATGGAGTTCGATCCCGGCGTTGGCGACACGGCCGGCGGTGCGGACGCGGACGCCGGGGGTGAGAACGGCGTCGGGCCAGCCACCGTGCAGGGTGCGCCGGTACAGCTCGTCGTGGATGGCGGCGAGGGTGTCGGCGTCGATGCCCTTGTGCAGTTGCCACTGGGCGGCGACGAGCCGGTCGCGTACGGGTTCGGCGAGGGCGTGGAAGTAGCGGGTGTAGTCGGGGGTGAAGTGTTCGAGGCCGAGTTTGGAGTATTCCATCGGCGCGAATGCTTCGGTGCGGCCGATCCAGTGGAGTCGCTCCCGGCCGGCGGGGCGGTGGCGGAGCAGGTCGAGGAAGACCTCGGCGCCGGACTGTCCGGAGCCGACGACGGTGACGTGCTCGGCGGCCAGGATCTCGGTGCGGTGGTCGAGGTAGTCGGCGGCGTGGACGACGGGTACGCCCGAGGTGTCCACCAGGGGTTTGAGCGGGCCGGGTACGTAGGGCTCGCTGCCGACGCCGAGGACGACGTTGCGGGTGTAGGTGCGGCCCAGTGCTTCGGCCTCGCCTTCGGGGTCGAGCTGGGTGAAGTCGACTTCGAAGACGTCTCGTTCGCGGTTCCAGCGGATGGCGTCGACCTGGTGGCCGAACCGCAGTCCGGGCAGGTTCTGCGCGACCCAGCGGCAGTAGGCGTCGTACTCGGCGCGCTGGATGTGGAAGTGCTCGGCGAAGTAGAAGGGGAAGAGGCGTTCGCGGTTCCTGAGGTAGTTGAGGAAGCTCCAGGGGCTGGTGGGGTCGGCGAGGGTCACCAGGTCGGCGAGGAAGGGCACTTGGATGGTGGCGCCGTCGATGAGCAGGCCGGGGTGCCAGTCGAAGCCGGGGCGCTGTTCGTAGAAGACGGCGTCGAGTTCGGCGAGCGGGTGGGCGAGGGCGGCGAGGGAGAGGTTGCACGGGCCGATGCCGATGCCGACGAGGTCCCGGGGGGAGGTGGCCCCGTGTCGTGGGGGGGTGCTCATGCGGGGGTGCCTTCTGTGACGAGTTTCAGGAGTTGGGCCAGGTCGTCCGGCCCGGTGTGGGGGTTGAGGAGGGTGGCCTTGAGCCAGAGGCGTCCGTCGAGCCGGGCGCGTCCGAGGACGGCGCGGCCCTCGTGCAGGAGCCTGCGGCGTACGGCGGCGACGGTGTCGTCGGTGGCGCCGGCGGGCCGGAACAGGACGGTGCTGATCACGGGCCGGTCGTAGAGTTCGAAGCCGGGGTGGGCGACGAGGAGCGCGGCGAACTCGTCGGCACGGGCGCAGACGTGGTCGACCAGGGCGCCGAGTCCGGTGCGGCCGAGAGTCTTGAGGGTGACGGCGACCTTGAGGATGTCGGGGCGGCGGGTGGTGCGCAGGGAGCGGCCGAGCAGGTCGGGGAGTCCGGCGTCGGTGTCGTCGTCGGCGTTGAGGTAGGCGGCGCGGTGGTGGAGTGCGGCGAGTTCGGTGGGGTGGGCGACGGCGAGCAGACCTGCGGCGACGGGCTGCCAGCCGAGCTTGTGCAGGTCGAGAGTGACGGTGTGGGCGGCCTGCAGTCCTTGGAGCTTTTCGTGGTGTCGGTCGCTGAAGAGGAGGCTGCCGCCGTAGGCGGCGTCGATGTGCAGACGGGCGCCGTGGGCGGTGCACAGGCCGGCGATCTCGGGGAGCGGGTCGATGAGGCCGGCGTCGGTGGTGCCGGCGGTGGCGGCGACGAGCAGGGGTCCGGGGAGCGTGATGAGGGCGTGGTCGAGGGCGGCGAGGTCGAGAGTGCCGCCGGGCGCGGGGACGACCACGGGCTCGGGCAGGCCGAGCAGCCAGGCGGCGCGGGGCAGCGAGTGGTGGGCGTTGGCCGCGTACACGAGCCGCACGCTGCCGCCGTGGGCCTCGCGGGCGAGGAGCAGGGCGAGTTGGTTGGATTCGGTGCCGCCGGTGGTGACGAGGGCGTCGGCGAGTCCGGTGGTGCGGGCGAGAGCGCGGGTGACGGCGGTTTCGAGGGCGGAGGCGGCGGGGGCCTGGTCCCAGGAGTCCAGGGAGGGGTTGAGGACGCTGACTGCGAGGTCGGCGGCGGTGGCCACGGCGAGCGGCGGGCAGTGCAGGTGGGCGGCGCACAGCGGGTCGGCGGGGTCGGCGGCGCCTTCGGCGAGGGCGTGCACGAGGGTGCGCAGGGCGTCGGGGTCGCCGTGGTCCGGCAGGACGTCCGCGAGGGCGTCGGTGACGCGGGCGGCGACGGCCTGGGGTCCGCCGCCGGGCAGTGGGCCGCCGCGCGAGCGGGCGCCCGCGGTGAGGGCGTCGAGGACGGTGTCGAGGAGGGGGCGCAGGGCGGCGGGGCCGTACGGGCCCGAGGCGAGGGGTGGGGTGCGCAGAGGTCCTTGACCGCTCATCGCCTGTCCCTCCGCTCGTGGACCGACCCGTGGGCTTCCAGGGGGTACGGGAAGAACCCCGTGTGTCCCTGATGCTCAACGATCGAAACCCGAAAGTGGGTACGGCGGAAGTGCGTGCTCAGCTCTTGGCGTCGAGGTCCTCGGCGCGGGCCCACGGGGCGCAGGTGCGCGGGCGCCGGTCAGCCGCTCCCCGTCCCGGGCGATGGGGTCGTCGGATCGGGGCGCCCGCGCGGGCCGGACGGCGGAGACGGTCGACGAGGGCACCGCCGGCGTGGCCGGTCACGACGGACCGCAAGAGGTGCCTCCCCGGGGACCGCCTGGTCGACAGCTCGGGCCCGGGCAGGGCGGTCCGGGCGGCCGCGTGCCGGCGGGGACCGGCCGTGCCCCTGAGTCTGCGGACTACTCCACCCGCGCCTCCTGTTCGGCCGCCTCCTGCTGCTCGCCGCGTACGCGCAGGGCGCGAGCCAGGTCGTCGAGGCGGTCGGCGAGGGTGCGGCGCAGGGCCGGGGTCGGGTCGGCGTCGCGCAGGCAGGCCTCGCCGAACCGCAGGTTCTCGGCGTCGACGGCGTGGGCGGGGAAGGCCCAGCGGGCGGCGGCGGTGGCTATGGCCGGGCCGCGCCGGGCGGCGACGGCAACGGCGTCCGGGTAGAAGCGGGGTACGTACTGCCGCACCAGTTCGGCCTGTTCGGGCTGCCAGAAGCCCTGCGCGGTGGCCGAGAAGAGGTAGTTGGACAGGTCGTCGCCGGCGAACATCGCCTCCCAGGCGGCCCGCTTGGCCTCCGGGTCGGGCAGGGCGGCGCGGCAGCGGGCGGCGCCCTCCTGGCCGGTGGCGCTGGGGTCGCGCTCCAGCTCGGCGGCGATGGCGGCCTCGTCGGTGGCGCCGAGTACCGCGAGCCGGCCGAGGATGCTCCAGCGCAGGTCGGGGTCGAGCTCCGGGCCGCCGGGGACCGTGCCGTCGGCGAGCCAGGCGGCGATGGTGTCGGGGTGGGCGGCCACGCCGATCAAGTGCCGTACGGCGAGGAGCCGCAGGCCGGGGTGGTCGCCGTCCTCGGTGCGGCGCAGCAGGTCGCGGCAGAGAGCGGTGAGGGTGGACAGGGCGGCCGGACGATCCTCGGGGCCGAGGTACTGGTCGGCGATGTGGCCGGAGGCGAAGGCGAGGACGCCTTGCACCAGGGCGAGGTCGGTCTCGCGCGGGAGGTGGGCGCGGGCCGTGTCAAGGTAGGCGGCGGGGGGCAGTTCGCCGTCGCGTACGGCGTCCCGCAGGGCGTTCCAGACGACGGCGCGGGTGAGGGGGTCGGGCAGGCCGGAGAGGCTGGTGCGCAGGGTTTCGAAGGAGTCGTCGTCGAAGCGGAGCTTGGCGTAGGTGAGGTCGCCGTCGTTGAGCAGGAGCAGCGCGGGGCGCTTGCCGATGGGGTGCGGTGCGGTCTGCGGGACGTCGAGGCCGAGGCGTTCGCGCAGCACGAGGCGGCCCTCGTCGGCGACGTCGTGGTCGTACAGGCCGGCGGTGAGGCGGTGCGGGCGGCTGCCCGCACGCTGGACGGTGAGGGCGCAGGTGCCGTCGGCGGAGGCGATGTGGGGGGTGAGCTTGTCCACGCCGGTGGTGCGCAACCAGCTGTCGGCCCAGGCGGGTACGTCACGGTCGGTGGCGGAGGCGAGGGAGTCGATGAAGTCGGCGAGGGTGGCGTTGCCGAACCTGTGCCGGGAGAAGTGGGTGTTGATGCCGGCGAGGAAGTCCTTCTCGCCGAGCCAGGCGGCGAGTTGGCGCAGCGCGGAGGCGCCCTTGGCGTAGGAGATGCCGTCGAAGTTGAGCAGCGCGGAGGCTGTGTCGTCGACCTTCTCGGGGGCGACGGGGTGGGTCGTGGGGCGCTGGTCGGCGTCGTAGCCCCAGGCCTTGCGGGTGACGCCGAACTCGGTCCAGGGGCCGGTGAAGCGGGTGGCCTCGGCGGTGGTCTGGTAGCCCATGTACTCGGCGAAGGACTCGTTCAGCCAGATGTCGTCCCACCACTTGAGGGTGACGAGGTCGCCGAACCACATGTGGGCCATCTCGTGCGCGATGACCATGGCGCGGGTCTGCCGCTCGGTGTCGGTGACGGCGGAGCGGTAGACGAAGTCGTCGCGGAAGGTGACCAGGCCCGGGTTCTCCATGGCGCCCGCGTTGAACTCCGGGACGAACGCCTGGTCGTAGGAGTCGAAGGGGTAGGGCTCCTCGAACTTCTCGTGGTAGCGGTCGAAGCAGGCGCGTGTGATGTCGAGGATCTCCTCGGCGTCGGTGTCCAGGTACGGCGCCAGGGAGCGGCGGCAGTGGATGCCGAAGGGAAGCCCGCGGTGTTCGGTGCGCACCGAGTGCCAGGGGCCGCCGGCGACGGCGACGAGGTAGGTGGAGATCCGCGGGGTGGGCGCGGCCTGCCAGAGGCCGTCGGGGCGCCGTTCGGTGATGCCGTTGGCGAGTACGGTCCAGCCGTCGGGGGCCTTGACGGCGACTTCGAAGACGGCCTTGAGGTCGGGCTGGTCGAAGGCGGCGAAGACGCGCTGGACGTCGTCCATGAACATCTGGGTGTAGACGTAGGTCTCGCCGTCGGCGGGGTCGGTGAAGCGGTGCATGCCCTCGCCGGTGCGGGAGTAGCACATGGCCGCGTCGACACTCAGTTCGTGCTCGCCCGCGGGGAGGTTGTTCAGGGCCAGCCGGCCGTCGTCCAGGGACTCGGGGTCGAGGGGCTGCCCGTCGAGGGTGGCGGCGCGCAAGTCGGCGGGCTTCAGCTCCACGAACGTGTCCCCGGCGGACCGCGCGGTGAACCGGATCACCGTGCGGGAGTCGAACGTCTCGTCCCCCGTGGTGAGGTCCAGTTCGACCGTGTAGCGGTGGACGTCGAGGAGCTGTGCTCGGAGCTGCGCTTCGTCGCGCGTGAGTACGGACATGCAGGCCATGCTGCCTGATCGCACCGACAGCGCACAGAGGGAGGGCGGTTTCACGGCTTATGTCCGGCTCGCCGCGGATGCCTCACGCCGGTTCGCTCCGGCCCCGCGCCCGCTCACCCCCGCCTCACGTCCGCACCCGCTCCCCCGCCGTTCCCGTACGCCCCCCGACCGCCGCCGCCCCCTTCCCGGTCAGGCCTGCGGCTGCTGGCCGTTGGCCGTGTCCTCGGCGATGCGCTCGTGGTGGCGGATCACCTCCGCGATGATGAAGTTCAGGAACTTCTCGGCGAAGGCCGGGTCGAGCTTGGCGTTCTCCGCGAGCCGGCGCAGCCGGGCGATCTGGCGGGCCTCGCGGGCGGGGTCGGCGGGCGGCAGCTGGTGCACCGCCTTGAGCCGGCCGACCTGCTGGGTGGCCTTGAAACGCTCGGCGAGCAGGTGGACGACGGCAGCGTCGATGTTGTCGATGCTGTCGCGCAGCCGCTCCAGTTCCTGACGGACCTCGGGGTCCACGTCACCGGTTCCGATGTCGCTGGTGGTCATGCGGGTCACCCTATGGGTTCCGCGGTTCGGCCCCCCGGGCTGTCCGGAGGGTGGATCATCGGCGGATCGTCCGGGGCGGGGACGCGGTCGCTCCAGCCGCCGGGCACGCTGCGGCCCTGCTGGGCGCGGAAGCGGACCGGGGCGAGGCCGACCCGGCGGGTGAAGAGCCGGGAGAAGTACGCGGGGTCGTCGTAACCACCGCGGCGGGCGACGGCGGCGACGGGCAGCTCGGTGGTGGCGAGGAGTTCCTTGGCGCGGCCGACGCGGACGGCGAGCAGGTAGTCCTTCGGGCTGCACCCGGCGGCCCGGCGGACGGCGCCGCGCAGCTCGGCGGGGGTCATGCCGTGCACGCGCGCGTGGTCGGCGACGCTCATGGGCGTGCAGGCGTCCCGTGCGAGCGCCCGGAGCACCTGGTCGCCGTCCGGGGCGAGGTCGGCGCGGGCGCGGCGCAGGGCGACGAGGAGTTCGTGCACGGCGGCGCCGGTCTCCACCTCCAGCAGGGGGTTGCCGCGGCGGGCGGCGCGGGCGATGCGGGCGACCACCGCGCGGGGCCCCGAGGCGCCGGTGAGCGGCACGACGGGCCGGTCCGGCTCGATGTGGCCGAGGTCCGTGCAGGTCGCGGTGGCGGGTCCGGCGAAGTCCACGAAACCTTCGTCCCAGCCGCTGTCCGGGCCGGGCGCGTAGTGGTGGGGCACGCCGGGGGTGAGCCAGAGCAGCGCGGCGCGGTGACCGTCGTACGGCGGCCGTCGGCGCCCCGGTACCAGCCGCGGCCGGAGCCGATCACGACGGCCACGTGGTGGTCGAGGGTGCGCGGGCCGACCGTGGCCAGCACCCCGTGCTGGAGGCCGACGCCGAGGCGGACCAGGCCGAGCCGGTGGTGCGCGGGTCCGGGGCCGAAGAACCGCATCCAGGTCCGGTACATCGCTGCTCCTCCCGGCGCCGGCGGCCGCGGACTTCTGTCCGAGCGGTGCCGATCGTCGTCCATGGCGCTGATCGCCGAAAGAGGTGAGGCCGGGGCGCACGAGTTCACGGTGGGGGAACCCGACTTCCTGGTGGACGGCCTCGGGTGCGGCTGCTGTCCGGCGCGCCGCACCGCTTCGTGGGTGCCGGAGTTCGACGAGGCCGGCCCCCGCCGGGCCGCGCCCCGGCTGCTGCCCGTGTGACCAACCGTCCCGCGCGCCTACAGTGGAGAGGGGTTCCGGCGTCTTTGGGGGTGCGGACGTGGCGAACGGCGGACCGGTCCAGCACGGCTACCCGCACCTGGAGACGGTGCGGGCCGCCATCACCGCGCTGTACAAGCGGCTGTCCTACGACACCGTCCAGACGTTCGCGTCCAGCGTGGCCCCCGCCGACGTGGCCTTCTGCGACACCGACGACCTGTATCTGGGCGCGCAGCGGGTGGCCCGTGAGATCGTGCGTCACTTCAGGCTGCCGGACGCGCGGCTGATCGTCGGCTTCAGGGAGATGACGCACGCTGCGAACGTCGAACTGGCGGCGGGACCCGAGTACTTCGTGGAGCTGAACGACCGTTTCCGCACCCACCGCCGCGACATCGGCGCGGCGCTGGCCCACGAGGTGGCGCACGTGTACCTGCACCGGCTGGACCTCTCCTTCCCCAGCACGCCGGAGAACGAGATCCTCACGGACACCGTGACGACCTACCTGGGCGCGGGCTGGCTGCTGCTGGACGCCTTCCGGGAGGACGGGGTCTCCTCGCAGAAGCTGGGCTATCTGACCCCGGAGGAGTTCGGGTACGTGCTGGCCAAGCGGGCGCTGCTGTTCCATGAGGACCCCTCGGTGTGGTTCACCAGCCCGCAGGCGTACGAGGCGTACGGCAAGGGGATGGCCGTGGCACGCCGGGACGGGCAGCAGCCGCCGCTGACCGGGGCCGGCTGGGCGGGGCGGCGGCGCTACGCCCACGACCGGCGGCATGTGTCCGGAGTCCCGCCGACGGCCCCCTACGCCTTCAGTCCCGATCCGGCGGGCCACCTCCGGGTGTCCTTCCCGTGCCCGACCTGTCACCAGCGGATCCGGGTGCCGGTGAGGGGGAGGGTACGGGCGCGGTGCGGGCTGTGCCGGACGGTACTGGAGTGCGACACGTAGCCGCACGGCACCATCGGGCTCCGGCCGGGGGCGGGCCGGTGGGTCAGTCGACCTGTTCGGCCGAGCCCCGTCGAGGGAGCGCCGTGCACAGCCCCGCGCACAGCTCCGCCACCACGGCGCAACCGCATCCGCGCCGCTGGGCCGCCGCCGTCGTGATGATGATCGCGGAGGGCTCGGTGAGCGTTGCGGACATGGAGATCTCCCCTGCTCCGGCGATCCGGCTTCCCGCCGGATTTATTTCGTTCGGGCTAACGAAAGAGTTGCACCGGCACCCCCGCCTCCCCAAGTCGTTAGTTCGCCCGAACGAAATTCTTGCTAGCCTGGGGACATGGCCGAGGAAGACGGGAAGCAGGACGACGCGGCTCGGGCGGAGACGCTGAAGCAGCTGATGACGGTGGGCCGCACCCACAGCGGGGTCACGGTCATGTTCCACTCGGCCGTCGCGGCGAAGCAGGGACTGAACGCGACGGAGGAGAAGACCCTGGACCTGCTCCAGCGGCACGGCGCGCTCACCGCGAAGGACCTCGCCGGACTGACCGGGCTCGCCCCCGCCTCCGTCACGGGGCTGATCGACCGGCTGGAGGCCAAGGGGTTCGTCCACCGGGTGCGGCACCCGACCGACAAGCGCCGGGTACTGGTCGAGCTGAACGAGGGGAAGATCTCCGAACTCGCCGGGTTCTTCGAGGACTGGGCGCGCGACGTCGTCGAGGCCTGCGAGGAGTTCAGCACGGACCAGTTGCGGACCGTCGTCCGCTTCCTGTCCGTGATGAGCGAGCGTCAGCGCGCCGCCGCGGCCCGCCTGACCGGCCGGCCGTAGGGGGTCCCAGTGCCCCGACAGGGGACGTTCGCCCCGTCGCGACGCCCGGCACGCTCCCCCACTGTCTGGGGGGCGTGGGAGGTGCCCCCGCTCGCCGCACCGACCGGAAGGCCGAGTAGGTCCCGTACGAGGGCTTCGGCACGCCGACAGCACGCACCGGACGCCGCTCCTTGACGGGCAGACGTCGCCTGCCGGAGCGCTAGGCACGTACGGCGATGCCGTCCAGCAGCATCGACAGGTACTGGCGGGCGATCTCCTCGGGGCCGTGCCCGCCGCCGGGCCGGTACCAGGAGGCGGCGACCCACACGGTGTCGCGCACGAACCGGTAGGTGAGGCGCACGTCCAGGTCGGTGCGGAAGACGTGCTCGGCGACCCCGCGCTCCAGCGTGCCGAGCCATGCCTTCTCGAACCGCTGCTGCGACTCGGCGAGGAACGCGAACCGTTCCTGGGCGGCGAGTTGCCGGCTCTCCTTCTGGTAGATCGCGACCGCGGCGCGATGCCGGTCGATCTCCCGGAAGGACTCCGTGACCAGCGCCTCCAGCGTCTCGCGCGGCCCGAGTCCGGAGGCGAGGACGGTGTCGTAGCCCTCCCACAGCTCGTCGAGGAAGGTCCGCAGGATCTCCTCCAGCATCGACTCCTTGGAGTCGAAGTGGTAGTACAGGCTGCCCGCGAGCATCCCGGCGTGGTCGGCGATCCTGCGGACCGTGGTGGCGTTGTAGCCGTGTTCGGCGAACACCTCGGCGGCGATACCGAGGAGTTCACCGCGCCGGGCCGCCGCCGCGGTCGCCTGGGACTTGTTCTTGGTCGGCACGGCACCATTGTTTCAAACGGGCGTTAGGGAATCCGTACGACGCCCGCGGAGCGTGCGGCGGCCAGCCAGCGCGGGAACTCGCCGACGAGCCGGTCGTAGAGGACGCTGTCGGAGACGCGCCGCGGGTCCCGGCCGACATGGAAGAAACCGGCGTTGTCCACGATCCGCCGGTCCGGCACAGCCAGTTCGTCCAGCTTCCGCAGGAACTCGAACTGGCGGCTGTCCGGGTCACCGAAGCCGACGAACTGCCAGAACAACGGGAGCTCGGCCGCCTTGCACAGATAGCGTTCGGCGGCGAGCCTGTTGAGCGGTCCGCCGTCGGTCTGGAAGACGACCAGGGCGGGGTCGGCGGCGCCGCTGTCCAGGTAGTGGTCGATGACGGCGTCCATCGCCGCGTGGTAGCTCGTCCTGCCCATGTGCCTGAGCCCGGCCACGATCCGGTCGACAGCGCCCTGGTGGCTGTCGAGGGCGATCTCGGTCACCGCGTCGACGTCCGTGGAGAAGAACACCACCGGCACCCGGCCGTCGTCGTCCAGATGGGCGGACAGGCCCAGCACCCGGTCGGCGAGCGCCTGCACGCTGCCGTCCTGGTAGTACGGCCTCATCGAGCCCGAGTGGTCGACCACGAGATAGACGGCCGCGCGCAGTCCGTCCAGACCGTGCTTCGTGAGCGACACCCCGGCCGACCGGTAGGCGCCGACGAGCGCGGGCGCGGTCTCCTCCACCTTGCGCAGACTGATCGCGGCCATGGCTCCCCTCGGTTTTCCGGGCAGCTTATGTGATCGACGACCTCCCCCGTCGGCACAGCCCGAAGGGGCACCGGAAAACCAGATGTCCGGCCCGGTGAGCCGACCGTACGCTTCCGGCCATGTCCGAGCAGCCGTGGTTCGTCATCGAGCCCGAAGACGACGAAGAGTTCGAGTTCACCGACCAGGAGCGGGCGTTCGCGGCCGCCCTGCGCGAGCGCACCGCCGGCTGGGCCGAGGCCGGCGTCGGTGGGGAACTCCTGCGGACGGACGCGTGGGACTCGCTGGTGGCCCACCTGTCCTTCGGCGATCCGGGGGCACCGCTGCATCTGATCGACGTCGGCGTGCACTTCTACGGGAACCGGGTCCGCGGCGACCGCCTGCACAACCAGCTCTTCACCCTGACCGACCGCCCCTCGAGCTGGGCCCTGGAGGCCACCGGGACCGTCGAGGAGCTGGCCGACCGGTCGGCGCGGTGGTTCCGGTCGGTGCTGGACAAACCCGTCGTGCTGTACGTCTGGCTGAACGACGACCGGTACGCCTACGCGGCGCGCTTCGCCTACGCCGACGAGGACCGGACCATCAGCCAGCTGTACCGCAAGGACCTGGCTCCGGTGGGGCAGACGGAGGAGCTGATCGCGGCGGGGCAGGTGCACGGACGGGGCTGGATCCGGACCGCCGGGCTGCCCACGCCCACGCTGTACCAGCACATCCGCGGCGACCTGGCCCGGGCCGCCCTGCCGCCCGGGGTGCCGGCCGTCACCGAGCGCGGGCCCCTCGCCGGCGTCTGGTACGAGTGACGCCCTGCGCCGAAGAGGCGACGACGCCTGCCCAGGCGTCCGGTCGGGGACAGTCGGGCAGGCGTCGTCCGTGTTCCGTACGCCGTTGTACGGGACGTCTGTTGGTGCCGTCAGACCGCCAGGGCGCGGTCGGTCGGGCGGATCGGGGCGGGCAGGTCGCTGGCACCGGTCAGGAATCGGTCGACGCCGCGGGCGGCCGAGCGGCCCTCCGCGATCGCCCAGACGATGAGGGACTGGCCGCGACCGGCGTCACCGGCGACGAACACACCCGGCACGTTGGTCTGGAAGTCGGCGTCGCGGGCGATGTTACCGCGTTCGTCGAGCTCCAGGCCGAACTGCTCCACCAGGCCGTTCTCCCGGTCGGTGCCGGTGAAGCCCATGGCCAGGGTGACCAGCTGGGCCGGGATCTTGCGCTCGGTGTCCGGCTTCGGGGTCAGCTTGCCGTCGATGACCTCCACCTCGGTCAGGTGCAGCCACTGGACGTTGCCGTCCTCGTCGCCCTCGAAGTGGGTGGTGGAGGCGGAGTAGATCCGCTCGCCGCCCTCCTCGTGGGCCGAGGTGACCTTGTAGAGGATCGGGAAGGTCGGCCAGGGCTGGCTGACCGGGTTCCGCTCCTCGCCCGGGCGGGGCATGATCTCCAGCTGGGTGACGGAGGCCGCGCCCTGCCGGTGGGCGGTGCCCACGCAGTCCGCGCCGGTGTCGCCGCCGCCGATGACGACGACGTGCTTGCCCTCGGCCGAGATCGGCGAGGTGACGTAGTCGCCCTCCTGCACCTTGTTGGCCAGGGGCAGGTACTCCATCGCCTGGTGGATGCCCTTCAGCTCCCGCCCGGGGACGGGGAGATCACGGGCCATGGTGGCACCGGCGGCGATCACGACGGCGTCGTACCGCTTCTTCAGATCCGTCGCCTTGAGGTCGCGGCCGATCTCGACGCCGGTGCGGAAGCGGGTGCCCTCCGCGCGCATCTGCTCGATACGGCGGTTGATGTGCCGCTTCTCCATCTTGAACTCGGGGATGCCGTATCGCAGGAGGCCTCCGATGCGGTCCGCACGCTCGTAGACGGCGACCGTGTGGCCTGCCCGGGTCAGCTGCTGGGCCGCGGCGAGACCAGCCGGGCCCGAGCCGATCACCGCGACCGTCTTGCCGGACAGGCGCTCCGGGATCTGCGGGACGACGTCACCCGTCTCCCACGCCTTGTCGATGATCGAGACCTCGACGTTCTTGATGGTGACCGGCGGCTGGTTGATGCCGAGCACGCACGCCGACTCGCAGGGGGCCGGGCAGAGGCGACCGGTGAACTCCGGGAAGTTGTTGGTCGCGTGCAGGCGCTCCTGGGCCGCGGTCCAGTCCTCGCGGTAGGCGTAGTCGTTCCACTCGGGGATCAGGTTCCCCAGCGGACAGCCGTTGTGGCAGAACGGGATGCCGCAGTCCATGCACCGGCTGGCCTGCTTGCTGATGATCGGCAGCAGGGAACCGGGGACGTAGACCTCGCTCCAGTCCTTGACGCGCTCGGCGACGGGACGGGTCTTGGCGACCTCGCGGCCGTGGTTCAGGAAGCCCTTGGGGTCAGCCATTGATCGCCGCCTCCATCATCTTCTCGTGGGTCTCGTTCTCGGAGAGACCGGCCCGCTCGGCGGCGTCCTTGGCGGCGAGCACTGCCTGGTAGGTGCTGGGGGTGATCTTGCTGAACCGCTCAGCGGCCGCGTCCCAGTCGGCGAGCAGCTTCCCGGCGACCGTCGAGCCGGTCTCCTCGGCGTGGCGGCGCACCACGTCGTGCAGCCACTGCTTGTCGGCCTCGTCCAGCGCCCGGACCGACTCGACGTTGCCGGCGTTGACGTTGTCGCGGTCGAGGTCGATCACGTAGGCGACACCGCCGGACATGCCCGCCGCGAAGTTGCGGCCGGTCGGGCCGAGGACGACCGCGTGACCGCCGGTCATGTACTCGCAGCCGTGGTCGCCCACGCCCTCGGAGACGACCAGCGCGCCGGAGTTGCGGACGCAGAACCGCTCACCGGTGCGGCCGCGCAGGAACAGCTCCCCGCGGGTGGCGCCGTAGCCGATGGTGTTGCCCGCGATGACCGAGTACTCGGCGAGGTGGTCGGCCGCGCGGTCCGGGCGGACGACGATCCGGCCGCCGGAGAGGCCCTTGCCGACGTAGTCGTTGGCGTCGCCCTCCAGGCGCAGCGTGATGCCGCGCGGCAGGAACGCACCGAAGGACTGGCCTGCGGAGCCGGTGAACGTGATGTCGATGGTGTCGTCGGGCAGGCCCGCGCCGCCGAACTTCTTCGTCACCTCGTGGCCGAGCATGGTGCCGACCGTGCGGTTGATGTTGCGGATGGCGACCTGGGCGCGCACCGGCTGGGCCTCGGTCGCGTCGTTCGCGGCAAGGGCGTCGGCGGCGAGCTTGATCAGCTCGTTGTCCAGCGCCTTCTCCAGGCCGTGGTCCTGTGCGACTACCTGGTGGCGCACCGCGCCCTCGGCCAGCTCCGGCACGTGGAACAGCGGCTCCAGGTCCAGGCCCTGCGCCTTCCAGTGGTCGACCGCGCGCTCGACGTCCAGCACCTCTGCGTGGCCGACGGCCTCCTCGATGGAGCGGAAGCCCAGCTCGGCCAGCAGCTCGCGGACCTCCTCGGCGATGAACCGGAAGAAGTTCACCACGTACTCGGCCTTGCCGGCGAAGCGGTCGCGCAGCACCGGGTTCTGGGTGGCGATGCCGACCGGGCAGGTGTCCAGGTGGCAGACGCGCATCATCACACAGCCGGAGACGACGAGCGGAGCGGTCGCGAAACCGAACTCCTCGGCGCCGAGCAGCGCGGCGATGACCACGTCACGGCCGGTCTTGAGCTGGCCGTCGGTCTGCACGACGATCCGGTCGCGCAGGCCGTTGAGCAGCAGGGTCTGCTGGGTCTCGGCGAGGCCCAGCTCCCAGGGGCCACCGGCGTGCTTCAGCGACGTCAGCGGGGAGGCACCCGTACCGCCGTCGTGACCGGAGATCAGGACGACGTCCGCGTGCGCCTTGGAGACACCCGCGGCGACGGTGCCGACGCCCACCTCGGAGACCAGCTTCACGTGGATCCGCGCCTGCGGGTTCGCGTTCTTCAGGTCGTGGATCAGCTGGGCCAGGTCCTCGATGGAGTAGATGTCGTGGTGCGGCGGCGGGGAGATGAGCCCCACGCCCGGCGTCGAGTGCCGGGTCTTCGCCACCCACGGGTACACCTTGTGGCCGGGCAGCTGGCCGCCCTCGCCGGGCTTGGCGCCCTGGGCCATCTTGATCTGGATGTCGTCCGCGTTGACCAGGTACTCCGAGGTCACGCCGAAGCGGCCCGAGGCAACCTGCTTGATCGCCGAGCGGCGCGCGGGGTCGTACAGGCGCTCCGGGTCCTCGCCGCCCTCACCGGTGTTGGACTTGCCGCCCAGCTGGTTCATGGCGATGGCGAGGGTCTCGTGCGCCTCCTTGGAGATGGAACCGTACGACATCGCGCCCGTGGAGAAGCGCTTGACGATCTCGGAGGCCGGCTCGACCTCCTCGATCGGGATCGGCCCCCGGCCGGACCTGAAGCCGAACAGGCCGCGCAGCGTCATCAGGCGCTCGGACTGCTCGTTCACGCGCGAGGTGTACTTCTTGAAGATGTCGTAGCGGCCCGAGCGCGTGGAGTGCTGCAGGCGGAAGACCGTCTCCGGGTCGAACAGGTGCGGCTCGCCCTCGCGGCGCCACTGGTACTCGCCGCCGATCTCCAGCGCGCGGTGCGCCGGGGCGATGCCGGAGGCCGGGTACGCCTTGGCGTGGCGGGCGGCGACCTCCCGGGCGATGACATCGACGCCGACGCCGCCGATCTTGGTGGCCGTACCGCTGAAGTACTTGGTGACGAACTCCTCGTCCAGACCGACGGCCTCGAAGACCTGGGCGCCGCGGTAGGAGGCGACGGTGGAGATGCCCATCTTCGACATGACCTTCAGCACGCCCTTGCCGAGGGCGTAGATCAGGTTCTTGATGGCCTTCTCCGGCTCGATGCCGTCGATGAAGGTGCCCGCGCGCAGCAGGTCCTCCACCGACTCCATCGCCAGGTACGGGTTGACGGCGGCGGCGCCGTAGCCGATCAGCAGGGCGACGTGGTGGACCTCGCGGACGTCGCCGGCCTCGACCAGCAGGCCCACCTGGGTGCGCTGCTTGGTGCGGATGAGGTGGTGGTGGACGGCCGCGGTGAGCAGCAGCGAGGGGATCGGCGCGTGCTCGGCGTCCGAGTGGCGGTCGGACAGGACGATCAGGCGGGCGCCGTTCTCGATGGCGGCGTCGGCCTCGGCGCAGATCTCCTCGATACGCGCGGCGAGGGCGTCACCGCCGCCGCTGACCCGGTACAGGCCGGAGAGGGTCGCGGCCTTGAAGCCGGGCATGTCACCGTCGGCGTTGATGTGGATGAGCTTGGCCAGCTCGTCGTTGTCGATCACCGGGAAGGGCAGGGTGACCGAGCGGCAGGAGGCTGCCGTCGGCTCCAGCAGATTGCCCTCCGGGCCCAGCGACGAGCGCAGGGAGGTGACCAGCTCCTCGCGGATCGCGTCCAGCGGCGGGTTGGTGACCTGCGCGAACAGCTGGGTGAAGTAGTCGAAGAGGAGGCGCGGGCGCTCGGACAGGGCCGCGATCGGCGAGTCCGTGCCCATGGAACCGATCGGCTCCGCGCCGGTGCGGGCCATCGGGGCGAGGATGACGCGCAGCTCCTCCTCGGTGTAGCCGAAGGTCTGCTGCCGGCGGGTGACCGAGGCGTGGGTGTGGACGATGTGCTCGCGCTCGGGCAGGTCGGAGAGCTCGATCTCACCGGCCTCCAGCCACTCGGCGTACGGCTTCTCGGCGGCGAGGCTCGCCTTGATCTCGTCGTCCTCGATGATGCGGTGCTCGGCGGTGTCGACGAGGAACATGCGGCCGGGCTGCAGACGGCCCTTGCGGACGACCTTGGCCGGGTCGATGTCGAGGACGCCGACCTCCGAGCCGAGGACGACCAGGCCGTCGTCGGTGACCCAGTAGCGGCCGGGGCGCAGGCCGTTGCGGTCGAGCACGGCGCCGACCTGGGTGCCGTCGGTGAAGCAGACACAGGCGGGGCCGTCCCAGGGCTCCATCATCGTGGAGTGGAAGCCGTAGAAGGCGCGTCGGGCCGGGTCCATGGAGTCGTGGTTCTCCCACGCCTCCGGGATCATCATCAGCACGGAGTGCGGCAGGGAGCGGCCGCCGAGGTGCAGCAGCTCCAGCACCTCGTCGAAGGAGGCGGAGTCGGAGGCGTCCGGGGTGCAGACCGGGAAGATCCGGTCCAGCTTCTCCTGCGGGCCGAACAGCTCGGAGGCCAGCTGCGACTCGCGGGCGCGCATCCAGTTGCGGTTGCCCTGGACGGTGTTGATCTCACCGTTGTGCGCGACGAAGCGGTAGGGGTGCGCCAGCGGCCACGACGGGAAGGTGTTCGTGGAGAACCGGGAGTGCACGAGCGCGATCGCGGAGGCGAAGCGGCGGTCGGACAGGTCCGGGAAGAAGGGCTCCAGCTGGCCGGTGGTCAGCATGCCCTTGTAGACGATGGTGCGCGCGGACAGCGACGGGAAGTACACGCCCACCTCGCGCTCGGCGCGCTTGCGCAGCACGAACGCCTTGCGGTCCAGCGCGATGCCCTCGTCGGCGGCTCCCCCGGCGACGAAGATCTGCCGGAAGGCCGGCATGGTGGAGCGGGCGGTGGCGCCGAGCAGCTCGGGCGCGACGGGGACCTCACGCCAGCCGAGGACGGTCAGCTCCTCCTCGGCCGCGATCGTCTCGATCTTCGAGACGGCGTCCTCGGTCGCCTCTGTGGGCAGGAAGGCGATACCGACGGCGTAGGAGCCGGCGGCGGGCAGGTCGAATCCGGCCACCTCGCGGAAGAAGGCGTCGGGCACCTGGGAGAGCAGACCGGCGCCGTCACCCGAGTCCGGCTCGGAGCCGGTGGCACCGCGGTGCTCCAGATTGCGCAGCACGGTGAGCGCCTGCTCGACCAGGGTGTGGGACGCCTCGCCGGTGAGGGTGGCGACGAAACCGACGCCACAGGCGTCGTGTTCGTTGCGGGGGTCGTACATACCCTGCGCAGCAGGGCGAGCATCCATGAACGACCAGTTCTGGCCGTTCGAGGAATGCTGGGACGGCTGGCGCGGCGTACGCATCGGCTCTCCCGTCGTCGTCATGAGGCATGTGGCAGGTGCCGAGGGACGACGTTGGCCCTCTGCGTGAGATCCCCGCGCACGAGGCGTGATCTCAAAATTTCGTGCAGGTTACATGATGGAGCGGTTCTCGGGAACCGGATACTCCGTTCCAACATGCGGACACCACGGGGGCCGTGGCAGAGGTGCCGCGGTGGCGGCGGTGACCGCGCGAGGGCGGTGCGTGCCGCGCGTGGCGGCCGGGGATGCCGCGCGGTGACGGCGAGGGTGTGAGGGGGACCGCACGGACGAGATCGGTCGGATCGGTGTCCGGCGGCCCGATGGGGGCGGGAGGAGCGTCTTCACCCATCCCACGAGGGTGCGACGGGCGTCGTTGCCCGCAGCGCTTACGGCTCATGCCCGGTGGTCACGCGGTCGAAACCCGCGAGTAACGGGACTTTGACGGCTACCTATGCGGCCCAACGCATAGGTACCGGTACAGCTATCCTACGGCCGTACCGAACAGGCTGCCCAGGGCGTACGTCACACCGGCCGCGGCACCGCCCAGCGCGAGCTGCCTGAGGCCGCTGTACCACCAGGTGCGCGCGGTCACCTTGGCCACCACGGCACCGCACCCGAAGAGCCCGGCGAGGGCCAGCAGCACGGCGGGCCAGAGCACGGTCGCACCGAGCAGGTACGGCAGCACGGGCAGCAGGGCGCCGAGGGCGAAGGAGCCGAAGGAGGACACGGCGGCGACCAGCGGCGAGGGCAGGTCCCCCGGGTCGATGCCCAGTTCCTCGCGGGCGTGGATCTCCAGGGCCTGCTCGGGGTCCTTGGACAGCTGCCGGGCGACCTGCCGGGCCAGCTCGGGTTCGACTCCGCGGGACACGTACAGTGCGGCGAGTTCGTCCTCCTCGTCCTGCGGGTGCTTGCGCAGCTCACGGCGCTCGACATCGAGCTCGGCCTCGACCAGCTCACGCTGGGAGGCGACGGAGGTGTACTCGCCGGCCGCCATCGAGAAGGCACCGGCCGCGAGCCCGGCGAGCCCGGTGATGACAATGGTCTGCTGGCTCACGGACCCGCCGGCCACACCGGTCATCAGGGCGAGATTGGAGACGAGACCGTCCATGGCACCGAAGACGGCCGGACGCAGCCAGCCGCCGTTGACATCGCGATGCGTGTGGTTGTCGCGGTGCGCCTCGTGGAGCGCGGCCTGCGTTTCTATGACGGCCATGCGGGCCCCCGGGATAGCTAAGCCAAAGCTAACTTTGGACGAGTTCTACTTTTCGACACTCCAGAACCTACGCTCATTCACTTTCCGCCGCCAGCAAGGAAAGGCTGGGCTAATCTGCACCTTTACCCGACTTTGCTCATCCGTGCGCGATCTTGCTCAGATGCCAAGTGGGTGACGCGGGCCCGGTGGAGGCTCGTGCGGCGGCGGTGCGTGGCACACATCCGCAAAGCGTCTTCGTGGCCCCGCCGATTCCGTGGCCCCGCCGAAGGAGGCCGCCCATGGCATCGATCGTCCGCACTCCCCCGGCCCCGGCGCCCGACGACGCCGCCGGGCTCCGGGACAGGGCCCGCGGCGCGCTGCTCGGTCTCGCGGTCGGAGACGCGCTGGGGGCACCCGCGGAAAACCTCAGGCCGTCCGAGATCCGCGCTCGCTGGGGCCGGATCACCGGGTACGTGACCGACAGCCCCTGCGGCACGGACGACACCGAGTACGCGATCCTCTCCGGTCTGCTGCTGGCCCGGCACGGCTCGGCGCTGACCGCGAAGCATGTGGAGGCGGCCTGGCACGAATGGATCGCCGACCGTGCCGAGGGCCCCTTCCGGGGCGCGGGCTTCAGCGAACGCGGCACGCTGGAGAACCTGCGCCGCGGCCTGGCCGCCCCCGTCTCGGCCCAGCACCGGCACGCCTGGAGCGACGGCCTGGCGATGCGGGCGGCGCCCTTCGGCGTCTTCGCGGCCGGCCGCCCCGCCGAAGCGGCCCGCCTGGTGGCGATCGACGGCTCCATCAGCCACGAGGGCGAGGGCGTCTACGGCGGTCAGGCAGTCGCCGCAGGGGTGGCCACGGCGATGACCGGCGCCCCGGTCCCGGTGGTCATCGCCTCCGCGCTGGCGGTGATCCCCGAGGACTCCTGGACGGCCCGCTCCCTGCGCCGCGCGGTGGCCGTGTCCCACCGCGGCGAACGCGCGCTCCGCTCCACCGTCGTCATCGGCGGCTACCCCTGGACCGACCTGGCCCCCGAGGCGGTCGCCCTCGCCTTCGGCGCGTACGCGGCGGCCGACGGCGACTTCAGGGAGGCGGTGCTGACGGCCGTCAACATGGGCCGCGACGCCGATACGACGGCGGCGGTGGCCGGCGCCCTCGCCGGAGCGGCCCAGGGGACGGCCGCGATTCCGGCCGCGTGGGCGGCGGCGATCGGCCCGGTCCGCGGCCGCTGTCTGCCGTCCATGGCGGGCCGCCACGTCCTGGACGTGGCGGAACTGCTGGTACCGGTCGAGGGCAGGAAGCGGGGGGCGGGAACGGTACTGCCGGAGGGGACGGGGACCGTCCTGCCGGGTGGCCGGCCGGAAGGCGGTGGGGCAGCGCTGCCGGACGGGGCGCGGGCCGATGTCTCGAGGGTGAGCGCGACAACGGTCGGCCCGACGGTGGGCGCGGGGGTGACGCCGGCGCAGGCAGCGGCCCGTCCGGACGACACCGCCACACCGTGCCCGGTGCCCACGGCCCCGCTCCGGCCGCCGGACCCCGAGCCGACCGCGTCCCGGCCGGCCCAGCCGCACCCCGTCCACGGCCCGGCCGGACCACCCCCACCCCTCACCACCACCTCCGAACCGGCCGAGCCACCCCCGCCCCTCACCGCCGTTTCCGAGCCGGTCGAGTCCGGGCCGCGCGGGGGCGGGTGGCGAAGCAGGAGGCGCAGTCCGCTGGTTGGGGCGGGGAACTCCGGGCACCCGGACGGCGAGGGGCAGTCATGACAGCGCGCCGTATCGAAGGGCTCCTGCTCGGCCTCGCCGCGGGCGATGCCGCCGGCTGGCCGGCCGCGCGGCACCGGGCCGCCCGCATGCCCGAGTGGACCCGGCGTCTCACCCGCGAGCTGGACACCTTCGCCGAGCGGAACGCCACCACGACCCTCCCGGTGCCGATCGCGCTCAACCAGCCCCCCGATCCGCTCCGTCTCGGCCCCTCGGACGACGCCGAGTGGGCGGCCTTCGCCGCGGAGGCGGTGCTGCGGGCCGGCGCCGACGACGTCCTCGGTGACCTCAGTCGGGAGCGCCGTACCCGCGCCGCCATCGACCTCACCTGGACCGCCGTGGCCGCGGAGGTCGCCGCCACCGCGGACCGCGCGCCCGAGGCCGAGTCCGCCGCCCTCCCCCTGCGCGCCCGCATCTCCGTCCGGGCCGGCCTCGGCAACCTCGCCACCGGGCTGCGGCCGCCCGCCACCGGCCACGACAACCCGCACTACTTCGACGACGCCGCCTGCGTCCGCGCCTGCGTCCTCGCCGTCGCCCACCCCGGCGACCCCGAACACGCCGCCGCGCTCGCCGAGTTCGACGCCCGCTACACCCAGGACGGCGACGGCGTGCACGGCGCCCGCGCCATGGCGGCCGCCCTCTCGCTCGCCCTCACCGGCACCGGCCCGCACACCTGCGTGGCCGCCGCGCTCGCCGAGCTTCCGGCCGGCACGGAGATCCGCCGCAACGCCCGCCACGCGCTGGCCCTCGCCGAGGACGGCGCGTCCGCCTTCGCCCTCGTGCCACTCCTGGAGCACCAGATCGTCGATCACGTCTACAGCTACGGCATCGCCGCGGCCGAGACCGTCCCGGTCGCCCTCGCCCTGGCCACCGCGGCCGGCGGCCGCATCGGCGAGGCCGTCCCCGCCGCCGCCTGTCTGTCCCGGGTCGCCGACTCCGCCCCGGCGCTCGCGGGCGCCCTCACCGGTGCCATCGGCGGCGGCGCGGCGATCCCCGAGACCTGGCGGGACGCCTGCCGCACCCTCTCCGGTTGCGTCCTCCCCCGCCTCACCGGCACCGACCTGGTGGAACTCGCCGGGCTCCTGGAAGCCGCACAACCGGCCCATCCGGGAGGATGATTCGGGCATGACGCCCAAAGCCTCCAAAGAAACCGAAGAGCAGGAAAGCGGTCCACCCTCCCCGGTCGGCCTCGACGACCGGATCACCGGCGCCCTCGTCGGGGCCGCCGTCGGCGACGCCCTCGGCGGACCCCTCGAGGGGTACTCCCCCGACCAGATCACCGAGCGCCACGGCGGCCGCGTCCACGGCATCGTCGGCCCCTGGCACGGCGACGCCTGGCGCACCGCCCGCCCCCTCGCGCCGTACCACAAGGGCGACGGCCACGTCACCGACGACACCCTGATGACCCACGCCCTGATCCGGGTGTACGCGCGCGTCCGCGACCACCTCGACGCGTACGCCGTCGCCGACCACCTGGTGCCGGACCTGATGACCAACCCGCGCTGGATCCCGGAGCTGGAGACCGAGACCCTGCCGCTGCACCGCCTCTTCCTCGCCGAGAAGTGGCTCGTGGCCCGGATCGCCCACGGCCACGCCGACCCACGGGAGGCCGGCGTCGGCAACATCGTCAACTGCGGCGCGGCGATGTACATGGCCCCCGTCGGGCTGGTCAACGCGGCCGACCCGGCCGCCGCCTACGCCGAGGCGCTGGACATCGCCGGTGCGCACCAGTCGTCGTACGGCCGTGAGGCGGCCGGTGTCCTCGCCGCGGCCGTCGCCGCCGCCATGGCACCGGGCGCGACCCCGGGCTCGGTCGTCACCGCCTGCCTGTCCCTGGCGAAGGACGGCACGCGCGAGGCGATCGAGAAGGTCTGCGAAGTCGCCGTAAGACACGGGGACTTCGAGTCGGCGCTGCGGCCGCTGCGCGCGGCAGTCGCCCCGTACGACACCGTCGGCCCCGACTACCGCGCGCCCTCCCTGGCTGCCCGCCGCCCCTCCCGTCTCCACGCGATCGAGGAACTGCCCATCGCGCTGGGCATGCTGCTGGTCTCCGGCGGCGACTACCGTGACGCCGTGCTCGGCGCGGTCAACTACGGCCGCGACTGCGACTCGATCGCCACGATGGCCGGTGCGCTCGCCGGCGCCCTGGGCTCGCCGGTCCCGGAGGACTGGGCGAAGACGGTGGCGGAGGCCAGCCGGCTGGATCTGTGGGAGCCGGCCCGCACGCTCGCCGAGGTCACACGGGAGATCTTCCGGCGGGACGTACGGCGGCGGCGCGCGCACGAGCGGGCGTTCGCGGACCTCGGAGGCACCGCATGCTCCGACTGACCTGGGTCCAGCCGGAGGACCTGCTCGGCCACGAGATCCGCCAGGCTCGCCTGGACGGGCGCGAGCCGTCACGGGTCGAGGCGAGATGGCGGGCGGCGGGCGGCCCGGACGCACCGCCCCGCGCGGGCGCGTCCCCGCACGGGGTGTCCCGCTACCTGCGGCTGCTCGCGGAGGACCTGCTGGAAGAGCTCACCGACCTCCCCAGCGCCTTGTCGCAGGACGAGCCGACGGACCTGGCCGGCATCAAATCTCTGTGCGCGCACTGGCCGTCGCCGCCGGGAGCAGGCGGCCGGGCCCCCGCTCCGGCCGCCCTCGAAGCCGCCTGGCTGGGCCGGGCCATCGGCTGTCTCCTCGGCAAACCCGTCGAAAAGCTCCCCCTCGACGGCATCCGCGCCCTCGCCCGTGCCACCGGCAACTGGCCCCTCACCACGTACTTCACCGCACGCGGCGTCCCCGAGGACCTCCTCGCCCGGTACCCCTGGAACCGCCGCTCGGCCCGCACCTCCCTCGCCGAGAACATCGACGGCATGCCTTCGGACGACGACCTCGACTACCCCCTGCTCAATCTGCTGCTCCTCCGGCGCCACGGAAGGACGTTCACCACCACCGACGTCGCCCGGCTCTGGCTGGAGGAACTGCCGCCCGGCCACACCTTCACCGCCGAGCGCATCGCCTACCGCAACCTGCTCAGCGGCATCGAGCCCCCGTACACCGCCCGCCACCGCAACCCCTTCCGCGAGTGGATCGGCGCCCTGATCCGCGCCGACGTGCACGGCTGGACCAACCCCGGCGACCCGGCCGCCGCGGCGGAGCAGGCACACCGGGACGCAGTCCTCACCCACACCGCCAACGGCGTCTACGCGGCGATGTTCACCGCCGCCGTCATCGCCTCGGCCGCCACCGGCGACCAGGACGTCCACGCCTGCCTGCGCGCCGGCCGTACGGTGGTCCCACCCCACTCCCGGCTCGCGCGGGCGGTCGACCACGCCGTCCGGCTGGCCACGGCCCACGAGGACTTCGACGAGGTCGTGGACGCGCTGCACGCCCGCTACTCCCCCACCCACCACTGGGTCCACGCCATCCCCAACACCGCCCTGCTCGCCGCCGCCCTCACCCACGCCGACGGAGACTTCACCGGCTCCGTCTGCCGTGCCGTGGCGGGCGGTTGGGACACGGACTCGACCGGCGCCACGGCCGGAAGCGTCGCCGGACTGCTCGCGGGCGATCCCGCCGCCCTCCCGGAGCGCTGGCGTGCCCCGCTGAAGAACCGGCTCGCCACCACCGTCGCCGACTTCGACGGCACCGGCTTCGACACCCTCGCCCACCTCACCCGCCAGGCAGCCCACTGGGAGGCGATCCGCCCATGACCCACATCGTCGTCCTCGGCAGTACCAACATGGATCTCGTCACCTATGTCGCCAAGGCACCGCAGCGCGGTGAGACGGTGACGGGACGCGAGTTCCGCACGATCCCCGGCGGCAAGGGTGCCAACCAGGCGATCGCCGCGGCCCGGGCCGGCGCCACCGTCTCGATGATCGGCGCGGTCGGCAACGACGCCTTCGGCCTGCGGCTGCGCGACACCCTCGAACACTCCGGTGTGGACACCGACTTCCTGCGTACGGTCGAGGGCCCGTCCGGCACCGCGCACATCGTGGTGGACGACGAGGGCGCCAACTCGATCGTGGTCATCCCCGGCGCGAACGGCACCGTCGACCATCTCTCCCCCGGTGACGAGGGTGTGATCGCCTCCGCCGACGCCCTGCTGCTCCAGTTGGAGATCCCGCTGCGCGCCGTCGTCCTCGGAGCTCAGGCCGCTCGCCGGCACGGGGTCCGTACGGTGCTCACCCCGTCCCCCGCACAGCCGCTGCCCCCCGAACTCCTCGCCGCGACCGATCTGTTGGTGCCCAACGAGTACGAGGCGGTCACCCTCACCGGCCGCACCGACCCGCGCGAGGCCGCCGCCGACCTGCTGGAGCTGGTGCCGGAGGTCGCCGTCACCCTGGGCGCCACCGGCTGCCTGTATCTGGCACGGCGCACCGAGCCGCTGGTGGTCCCCGCGCCGCGGGTGACGGCCGTCGACTCCACGGGCGCCGGGGACACCTTCGTCGGCGCGCTCGCGGTGGCCCTGGCGGAGGAGAAGCCGGTGCGGGAGGCACTTTCCTGGGCCGCGGCCGCCGCGGCGATCTCCGTCCAGCGGGCGGGGGCGTCGGCGTCGATGCCGTACCGCCCGGAGATCGACGCCCTGTGCACCGCATGAGCACGGCGACCCCGCCGCTGTCCGGTGTGCGGGTACTGGACCTGGCGACGCTGTTCGCGGGCCCGCTCGCCGCCACCCTGCTCGGCGACTTCGGCGCCGATGTGATCAAGGTCGAGCATCCCCGCCGGCCCGACCCCTCGCGTGGGCACGGCCCGGCCAAACACGGCGTCGGCCTGTGGTGGAAGGTGCTGGGCCGCAACAAGCGGACCATCACCCTCGACCTGTCCACGCGCGGCGGCCGGGCCGTCCTGCTCCGGCTCGCCGCCACCGCCGACGTGGTGGTCGAGAACTTCCGCCCGGGGACCCTGGAGAAGTGGGCGCTGGGCTGGCAGGAACTGTCGGCCGTCAATCCCCGGCTGGTCCTCGCCCGGGTGACGGCCTTCGGCCAGTTCGGCCCGTACGCGCACCGGCCTGGGTTCGGCACCCTCGCCGAGGCTCTGAGCGGTTTCGCCGCGATCACCGGTGAACCGGACGCACCGCCCACGCTGCCGCCCTTCGGGCTCGCGGACTCCGTCGCCGGCCTGGCGACCGCCTGCGCCGTCCTCACCGCGCTGGCCGCGCGGGAGCGCACCGGCGCCGGACAGGTCGTCGACATGGCGATCATCGAGCCGATCCTGTCGGTCCTCGGCCCGCAGCTCACCTGGTACGACCAGCTCGGTCACGTCCAGGAGCGCACCGGCAACCGTTCCGCGAACAACGCCCCGCGCAACACCTACCGCACCTGCGACGGCCACTGGGTCGCCGTATCCACCTCCGCGCAGTCGGTCGCGGAGCGGGTGATGCGGCTGGTGGGCCGTCCGGAGCTGGCCGAGCAGCCGTGGTTCGCCACCGGCGCGGACCGGGCCGTCCACGCCGACGAACTGGACGAGGCGGTCGGCTCGTGGATCGCCGACCGCACCCGCGCCGAGGTGCTCGCGGCCTTCGAGAAGGCGGAGGCGGCGGTGGCCCCGGTCCAGGACGTGCGGGACGTGCTGGCCGATCCGCAGTACCAGGCCCTGAACACGGTCACCACCGTCGACGACCCGGAACTGGGCCCGCTGCGCATGCAGAACGTCCTCTTCCGGCTCTCCGCGACGCCCGGAGCGATCCGCTGGGCAGGCCGCCCGCACGGCGCCGACACCGAGGCGGTCCTCACCGAGGTGGGTCTCTCCCCGGCCGAGCTGCACACCCTGCGCGAGGAGGGCGCCCTGTGACGCCGCACCCGCTCACCTGGCTCTACGTCCCCGGTGACCGCCCGCCCGTGGTGGCCAAGGCGCTGGCCGCGGGCGCCGACGTGGTGGTGATCGACCTGGAGGACGCGGTCGCCCCGGACCGCAAGGAGTACGCCCGCGCCGCCACGGCCGAGCGCCTCTGCGGGCCCCAGCCGGTGCCGGTGCACGTCCGCGTCAACGCCCTGGACAGTCCCTGGGCGGCCGCCGACCTGGGCGCGCTGGTGCGGCTGCCGGGCCTGTCCGGCCTGCGGCTGCCGAATGTGACGGGCCCGGCCGAGATCCTGCGGGTCGCCGCCACCACCGGGGTGCCGCTGTACGCCCTGCTGGAGACGGCCCTCGGCATCGAGCACGCCTACGCCATCGCCACCGCGCACCCCGCCCTTCGGGGCGTCGCCCTGGGCGAGGCGGATCTCCGGGCCGACCTCGGCGTACGGGCCGACGCGGGCCTCGACTGGCCGCGCTCGCGGGTGGTCGTCGCGTCCCGTGCGGCCGGCCTCGCCCCGCCGCCGCAGTCGGTCCACCCGCACATCCGGGACCTCGACGGCCTCGCCGCCTCCTGCGCCCACGGCCGGGCCCTCGGTTTCCTGGGCCGCGCGGCGATCCATCCCCGCCAGCTCCCGGTGATCGAGCGGGCCTACCTGCCCACCCCGGCGGAGATCGAGCACGCCGAGACGATCCTCAAGGCAGCGGCGGCGCAACCGGGCGCCCAGGCCCTCCCGGACGGCCGCTTCGTCGATGCGGCGGTGGTGACGACGGCCCGGCGGACCCTGTCACTGGCCCACCGAAGGTGACCCTCGCCTCCGCGAAAGGCGGCGCAAGCGCGGCGCAAGGCGGTCTTTCTCGGCTCCGCCGCAGCGGCGATCACCACGACGGCCGTGACCGGCGGCGCCGACCGCATCGCCACCAGTCGCCCACGCATGCCGAGGGCGCCCGGAAGCTCCGGGCGCCCTCGGCGTCGTCCCACAGCGTCAGCTCTTCCTCGTCGCCGACTCGGTCTCGTCGGCCGCCTGCGCCGTCTCCACAGCCTCCGGTTCGGCCTGCTCCTCGGCCTCGGCGGGATCCGGCGCCCCACCGGTCGCCTCGGAAGCCACCCCGGGTTCCACCACGGCTTCCCTGCCCGGCCGCTTCTTCGACGACACCACGATGTACGCCACCGCCAGCAGGAACACGATCATCGCGGTCCAGTCGTTCAGGCGGAGGCCCAGGATGTGGTGCGCGTCGTCCACGCGCATGTACTCGATCCAGCCGCGGCCCACACAGTACGCGGCGACGTACAGGGCGAACGCCCGGCCGTGCCCCAGCGTGAAGCGGCGGTCGGCCCAGATCACCAGCAGGGCCACACCGACGCACCACAGGGACTCGTACAGGAAGGTCGGGTGGTAGTAGCCCGGCACCCGGCCGCCCTCGGAGGAGGTGATGTGCAGTGCCCAGGGGACATGCGTCTCACGGCCGTACAGTTCCTGGTTGAACCAGTTGCCCCAGCGGCCGATGGCCTGCGCGAGCGCGATGCCGGGGGCGACGGCGTCCGCGTACGCCGGCATCGGGATGCCCCGGCGGCGCGCAGCGATCCATGCGCCGAGCGCGCCGAGCGCGATCGCGCCCCAGATGCCCAGGCCGCCCTGCCACACCTTGAAGGCGTCCACCCAGTCACGCCCCGGGCTGAAGTACAGCTCGTAGTCCGTGATCACGTGGTACAGGCGGCCGCCGACCAGGCCGAACGGCACGGCCCAGACCGCGATGTCGGCGACCGTGCCGGACTGCCCGCCGCGGGCGACCCAGCGCTTGTTGCCGAGCCAGACGGCGACGAAGACGCCGATGATGATGCAGAAGGCGTAGGCGCGCAACGGGATGGGGCCGAGGTGGAGCACCGCGCGCGACGGGCTGGGAATGTAGGCAAGTTCCATGGCACTTCCGACGCTACCGCGCCGGGCCATGGTGACGGCAAGCAGCCCGGCTACGGGTGCATAACGGGAGCGTGTGAAAACCGGCCCCGGTACAAGATCCTTACCCGCGGTCGGCCGCCTCCACCATCTGCTTGAGCTTGGCCGGGGTCATGGTCTGGTTCTGGTAGATGTTCTTGCCGTTGAGCAGGACGGCGGGCGTACCGGTGAAGCCGCCGGCCTGGAAGGCCTTGTGCGACTTGTTCACCCAGCTGTCGTGGGTGCCGTCGTTGACGCACTTCTGGAAGGCGGGCGTGTTCAGGCCGCCGACCTTGCCGGCCAGCTCGATGAGTTTGTCGTTGCTGCTGAACGCGTCGTCGGACTCCTTGGGCTGGTTCGCGTACAGCACGTCGTGGTAGTCGCGGAACCTTCCGGCGTCCTGGGCGCAGGCCGCGGCGTTGGCCCCGCGCAGGGAGCCCGTGCCGCCGAGATTGCCGTCGATCAGCCGGACCAGGTGGTATTCGATTCTGAGCTTGCCTGAGTCGACCAGTTCGTGGAGCGTGGGGCGATAGGCGGTCTCGAAGGCCTGGCAGGCCGGGCAGCGGACGTCCTCCCAGACGGTGAGCGTGGACTTCGCGCCGTCCTTGCCGACCGGGATCGCGAGACTGTCCTTGCCCTGGGCGCCCGAGGGCGCCACGACCGGGCCCGCCTTCTCGCCGCCCTTGTTCTTGCCGGCGTTCGCGGCGACCACTCCGATCACCGCCGCGAGGCCCAGCACGCAGACGACGCTCGCTCCCACGATCAGCGTGCGCCGACGCTTCTCCGCTGCCTTCTGCTTCTCGCGCTCGACCGCCAGCCGCTCCCGGGCCACGCGCTTTCCCTCATGGTTCTTCTCGCTCACACCCCCAGAACGAACCGGGGAGGCGCAACGCGCCTCCCCGGTCCCAGGTCCACCCGTTCGAGTGACCGCGTGTTCTGACAGGGGTGTTCTGATAGGGAAAGTGACCTGCGGTTACGCCTGTCCGCGCACGCCCTTGGCCAGTTCCCCGGCCAGCTCGCGGACCGCCTCGACGCCGGCCGCGTGGTCGGGGGCGTCCAGCATCCGCTTCACGAAGGCCGAGCCGACGATCACGCCGTCGGCGAAGCCGGCGACCTCGGCGGCCTGGGACGCGTCGGACACGCCGAGGCCGACACAGACGGGCAGCTCCGTGCCGGTGGCGCGGGTGCGCTCGACCAGGTTCTGGGCCTGCGCGCCGACGGATTCCCGGGTGCCGGTGACGCCCATAAGCGAAGCCGCGTAGACGAAGCCGCTGCCCGCAGCGGTGATCCGGGCGAGCCGTTCGTCCCTGCTGCTCGGCGCCACGACGAAGACGGTCGCCAGACCGTGCTTCTCGGCGTGCTCCCGCCACAGCGCCGACTCCTGCACGGGCAGGTCGGGCAGGATGCAGCCCGCGCCGCCCGCCTCGGCCAGCTCGGCGGTGAACCGCTCGACACCGTAGCGGTCGATCGGGTTCCAGTACGTCATGACCAGCACCGGCCTGCCGGTCGCGTCGTAGGCCTCGCGGACCGTGCGCATGACGTCGGCGATCTTGACGCCGCCGCGCAGGGCGATGTCGTCGGCGGTCTGGATGACCGGGCCGTCGAGGACGGGGTCGCTGTGCGGCAGACCGACCTCCACGACGTCGGCCCCGCCGTCGAAGACGGCCTTGATCGCCTCGATGCCGCCGTCCACGGTCGGGAACCCGGCCGGGAGGTAGGCGATCAGCGCGGACCGGCCCTCGGCCTTCGCGGCCGCGAGGGTGTCCGTCAACAGCCGGATGTTCCCGCTCACTTGGCGTCCCCCTCGATCTCGGCGGCGTGGGCTTCGTCGGCGGCCACCTCGGCGTCGGTGTCGTAGAGGCCGAAGTAGCGGGCGGCGGTGTCCATGTCCTTGTCGCCGCGGCCGGACAGGTTGACGACGATCAGGCCGTCGCTGCCCAGCTCCCTGCCGACCTCCAGGGCGCCGGCGAGGGCGTGGGCGCTCTCGATGGCCGGGATGATGCCCTCGGTGCGGGACAGCAGGCGCAGCGCCTGCATGGCCGCGTCGTCGGTGATCGCGCGGTACTCCCCGCGCCCGGTGTCCTTGAGGTAGGAGTGCTCGGGGCCGATGCCGGGGTAGTCCAGACCGGCCGAGATGGAGTACGGCTCGGTGATCTGGCCCTCGTCGTCCTGCAGGACGTAGGAGCGGGAGCCGTGCAGGATGCCCGGCTCGCCCGCGGTCAGGGTGGCCGCGTGCTCACCGGTCTCGATGCCGTGCCCGGCGGGCTCGCAGCCGACGAGCCGTACGCCCTCGTCGGGGATGAAGGCGTGGAAGAGGCCGATGGCGTTGGAGCCGCCGCCGACGCAGGCGATCGCGGCGTCGGGCAGCCGGCCGGCGCGCTCCAGGAGCTGGCGGCGGGCCTCCACGCCGATCACGCGGTGGAAGTCGCGGACCATGGCCGGGAAGGGGTGCGGCCCGGCGACGGTCCCGAACAGGTAGTGGGTGTGGTCGACGTTGGCGACCCAGTCGCGGAACGCCTCGTTGATGGCGTCCTTCAGGGTGCGGCTGCCGGACTTCACGGCGACGACCTCTGCGCCGAGCATGCGCATGCGGGCCACGTTCAGGGCCTGGCGCTTGGTGTCGACCTCGCCCATGTAGATGGTGCAGTCGAGGCCGAACAGCGCGCAGGCGGTGGCGGTGGCGACGCCGTGCTGTCCGGCACCGGTCTCCGCGATCACGCGCGTCTTGCCCATCCGCCTGGTGAGCAGGGCCTGGCCGAGCACGTTGTTGATCTTGTGGGAGCCGGTGTGGTTGAGGTCCTCGCGCTTGAGGAACACGCGAGCGCCGCCGGCGTGTTCGGCGAAACGGGGGACCTCCGTGAGCGCCGACGGGCGGCCGGTGTAGTTGACCAGCAGGTCGTCGAGCTCTCGGGCGAACTCGGGGTCCTGCTTGGCCTTGTCGTACTCGACGGCGACCTCGTCCACGGCGGCGACGAGGGCCTCCGGGATGAACTTGCCGCCGAACGCGCCGAAATAGCCCTCGGCGCTGGGCACCTGACCGGTGGGGTCGGGGAAGAAGAAATCGCTGGGCATGCGAATACCTCACGGTGAGTGCGTAAAAGACACTGTGCGCCGTGGGGGCGGAGCTGGTCGGGCGGCCTCAGGCCGTGTGCGCCTGGTCGCGCCCGCGCGGCGACAGCCGCACAGCGGACAGAGCCCCGCGCCCCTGTGGGGCGCGCTGCCATCGGCGTCCGTTCACCTGCCCGGGTTCGTCACCGATGACGTATCGCACGCGACGGCCGTGGACACGCCTCGCCGGGGCGCGGCAGCCTCTCGGGCGGCAGCCGCGCGCCAGGCGCGCGTGCCGGTCCACGGTCGTCACGGTGAGAGTCATCGGGGTCAGCCTACCGGTGGTCAGCCACGCCCGTGCCGCAGCGCGGGGTGTTCGCCCGCGGCGACCAGGTCGGCGACCGCGGTCTTGGGGTCGCGGCCGGTGACCAGGGACTCGCCGACCAGGACCGCGTCGGCGCCGGCGTTGGCGTAGGCGATCAGGTCGTGCGGGCCGCGGACGCCGGACTCGGCCACCTTGACGAGGTGGTCGGGGATCTCCGGCGCGACCCGTTCGAACGTGCCGCGGTCGACCTCCAGCGTCTTCAGATTGCGCGCGTTGACGCCGATGACCTTGGCGCCCGCGTCCACGGCCCGCTCGACCTCGTCCTCGTCGTGCACCTCGACGAGCGGGGTCAGCCCGATCGACACCGCGCGCTCGATCAGCGACTCGAGGGCCGGCTGGTCCAGGGCGGCCACGATCAGCAGCGCGAGGTCGGCGCCGTACGCGCGGGCCTCCCACAGCTGGTACGACGTGACGATGAAGTCCTTGCGCAGGACCGGGATGTCCACGCGCGAGCGGACGGCCTCCAGGTCGGCCAGCGAGCCGCCGAAGCGGCGCTGTTCGGTGAGGACGGAGATGACGGCCGCGCCACCCGCCTCGTAGTCCGCGGCGAGTCCGGCCGGGTCGGCGATCGCCGCCAGCGCGCCCTTGGAGGGGCTCGAGCGCTTGACCTCACAGATCACCTTGACGCCGTCGCCCTTGAGCGCGGCCACCCCGTCCTTGGCGGCGGGGGCCTTGGCCGCGCGCTCCTTGAGCTCGTCGAGGCTGACGCGTGCCTGCCGCTCCGCGAGGTCGGCACGGACGCCGTCGATGATCTCGTCGAGCACACTCACGCGAGCGGCCCCCTTTCAGACGGTGGTTCCTTCGGGGTGGGAAACCCGTGGTCTCTGCGATGGTATCCGGAGGTCTGCCCAGCCCCCGCATCCGGTGGACGCCGGTCCCACCACCTGGACGTTCCATTGATGATCAAGGATGCAACCAGCCACCGGACGGCAGGTTCCGGACGACCGTGAACACCAGCAGCAGCACGCCGATCGCCCACATGTGCGCCGGCCGCGGATCCAGCCGGACCGGCAGGCCACGGACCGCGCGGACCACCCATACGGTCCACAGCACGGCGAAGCCCAGGTAGGCGGCCACACCCAGCGCGTTGTCCCGCAGGGCGGCGAGCAGGTCGCCGTGCACGAAGGCGTGGGCACTGCGCAGTCCGCCGCAGCCCGGGCAGTACAGGCCGGTGAGCCGGTACAGAGGGCAGACGGGGTAGTGACCCGGCTCGCTCGGGTCGACGGCCCCGACGTACGCGAAGGCGCCGGCGACGGCTGCGAGCATCCCCGCGGGGACGGCGAGCCGCTGCCACACGGTGGCTTGCGGGGCCGTGAACGCGACCGTGGACGGGGCCGGGCGGATGTCGGGGTTCACCACAGCATTGTCTCCCCCGATCCGGCGCCCCGCGCGCCGGTGCGCGTACTCGGGCCGGGACACGACGAGGGGCGGCCCGCACCCTCTCCCGGGTGCCGGGCCGCCCCTCGGTGGAGCGGTGGGCGCGCTCAGCTCTCCACGCCGGCCGGCTCGCGGGTCGCGGCGGGGGCGCCGACGACCTTGAGCGGCTTGGGGTTCTGGCCGAGGCCCATGGCGCGCATGATGCCGCCGACCACCGCGCCGCCGAGGATGAGCACCATGCCGGCCCAGAAACCGACCGGCTGGGCCATCACCATGAAGGCGCCCGCGACGCAGAAACCGATGAAGGAAATGATGACACCGGTCCAGGCGGCCGGGGTGTGACCGTGGCCGTGGCTGCTGCCCGCCATGTCTGTGCTCCTCGTTGCTGTGTTCGTGTCCCAGGGGAGCGTCGTACGTGTCGTACGGCTCCGAGCCCGTCCGTCACTGTCCGAGCCGGACGCTCGCCGTCCATTGTCCCGTACGCGCGCGTGCGCCGGACGCGGGGGTGGCGTCTGGTTCGCCACATCCGGGCGGGAGGGTCAGGTTCCGGTGGGGTCCTCGCCCCGGTCCAGGGCCTTCCAGAGTTCCTCGGGGCGCTCCGGGTCGACGGGACGGACGGTGCGGCGCGGGCGGTCGGTGCCGCGCTCGTAGCGGCCGGACATCGCCGGCCAGCGGTTGCCGAAGCGCAGTGCCAGCAGGCCGGCCACCAGGATGAGCGCGCCTCCGACGGACGCGACGTAGGGCCAGCCGGTGTGGGTGAGCGCGGCGACGGCGGCGGAGGCGTCGCCGCTCGCCTGAGCCGCCTTCGCGTCCAGCGCGGAGCTGTCGGAGGCGGCCACGAGGGCGGCGGCCACGATGCCGGCGCCGGACAGGGCGAGCAGCCCGGCGACGAGGAGCCGGCCGACCCTGCGGACGGCGAAGACGGCGACGAGCGCGGCGAGGCCCACTATCGCGAGGGCCGCCGGGACGCCCGTGACGTCGCTGCCCTTGGCGGTCAGCGGGAAGGTGCCGCCGGCCACCGTCGCGGTGCCCTCCGCCCAGGGCTGCCGGGTCGCGAGCAGCGCCACGGCCGCGCCGAGCGCACCGCACAGGAGGGCCACGGCGAGGCTCCGGCGGCCGGACCGGGCGGGGCCGACGGCTTCGGTACGGGGGTGAGGTACAGCAGTCACGTAGTCCACTATCGCCTGAACCCCCGGCGAACCGTCACCCGGGGTTCGTGTGACGGGCGTCCTACCGGCGAGAAGGGCCCTGCCTGCCGAGCCGGTTGGCCGTGTGGACCGCACGGAGTACCGCCGCCGCCTTGTTCCGGCACTCCTGGTCCTCGGCGACCGGATCGGAGTCGGCGACGATGCCGGCGCCCGCCTGGACGTACGCCGTGCCCTCGCGCAGCAGGGCGGTACGGATGGCGATGGCCGTGTCGGAGTCGCCCGCGAAGTCCAGATAGCCGACGCAGCCGCCGTACAGCCCGCGCCGGGACGGCTCCAGTTCGTCGATGATCTGCATCGCGCGGGGCTTGGGGGCGCCGGACAGGGTGCCCGCCGGGAAGCAGGCGGTGAGGACGTCGAAGGCGGTGCGGCCCTCGGCGACCTTGCCGGTGACGGTCGAGACGATGTGCATCACGTGCGAGTAGCGCTCGATCGACATGAAGTCGACGACCTCGACCGAGCCGGGCTCGCAGACCCGCCCCAGGTCGTTGCGGCCGAGGTCCACCAGCATCAGGTGCTCGGCGCGCTCCTTGGGGTCGGCCATCAGCTCCTCCGCGAGGGCCTGGTCCTCCTGCGGGGTGGTGCCGCGGGGCCGGGTGCCGGCGATGGGGTGGACCATGGCCCGCCCGTCCTCGACCTTCACCAGGGCCTCGGGGGACGAGCCGACGACGTCGAAGCCGTCGAAGCGGAACAGGTACATGTACGGCGACGGGTTCGTGGCCCGCAGCACCCGGTAGACGTCCAGGGCGCTCGCCGTGCACGGGGTCTCGAAGCGCTGGGAGGGCACGACCTGGAAGGCCTCGCCGGCGCGGATGCGCTCCTTGATGTCCTCGACGGCCAGCTGGAAGTCGGGGCCGCCCCACAGCGCGGTGTACCCGGGCAGTTCGGAGGGCGGCAGCGCGGCCGGGGGCTGGGCGACCGCGCGGGTGAGGTCGGCCTCCATGGCGTCGAGCCGGGCGACGGCGTCGGCGTAGGCCTCGTCGACACCGGTGTCGAGGTCGTTGTGGTTGATCGCGTTGGCGATCAGCAGGACCGAGCCCTCCCAGTGGTCCATGACGGCGAGGTCGCTGGACAGGAGCATGGTCAGCTCGGGCAGCCGCAGGTCGTCGCGCTCGCCGGGGCCGATCTTCTCCAGGCGGCGGACGATGTCGTAGCCCAGGTAGCCGACCATGCCGCCGGTGAAGGGCGGCAGGCCGTCCTGGCGCGGGGTGTGCAGGGCCTGGATGGTGGCGCGCAGGGCCTTCAGCGGGTCGCCGTCCACGGGCACGCCGACCGGCGGGGTGCCGAGCCAGTGGGCCTTTCCGTCGCGCTCCGTCAGGGTCCCGGCGGAACGGACGCCGACGAAGGAGTACCGGGACCAGGAGCGGCCGTTCTCCGCGGACTCCAGCAGGAAGGTGCCGGGGCGTTCGGCGGCCAGCTTGCGGTAGAGCGCGACCGGGGTGTCGCCGTCGGCGAGGAGCTTGCGCGTGACGGGGATGACGCGCCGGTCGGTGGCGAGCTTGCGGAAGGTCTCGAGGTCCATGGCCGCTGACCTTACTGATCCGAGCCGGCGGGACCGGCGGAGGCGTCCTTGAGGAGCACGTCCTCCTCGAAACAGGTGCGCGCGCCGGTGTGGCAGGCGGCGCCCACCTGGTCGACCTTGACCAGCACAGTGTCCGCGTCGCAGTCCAGCGCGACGGACTTCACCCACTGGAAGTGGCCGGAGGTGTCGCCCTTGACCCAGTACTCCTGGCGGCTGCGCGACCAGTAGGTGCAGCGGCCGGTGGTCAGCGTGCGGTGCAACGCCTCGTCGTCCATCCAGCCGAGCATGAGCACCTCTCCGGTGTCGTACTGCTGGGCGATGGCGGGCAGGAGACCGTCGGCACTGCGCTTGAGGCGGGCGGCGATCTCCTGGTCGAGGCTGCCGGGGGGGACACTGTGGCGCGAAGCGCCTCGCTGAGCTGCGGTGGTCGGGCGACGGGCGGAATTCCCGGTCCTACTGGTCATGGGTGCCATTGTGCCGCGCGGGTGCGGCTGTGCCCGTGCCGTGTCCAGGGGATGGGCACCGCGCCGCGGCGGGGTGCCTCCTGCGGGGGAGGCTCGCCGGGGCGGCGGCCGGGTGACGGGTGGGCGGACTCGGCGGCTGGTCGTAGGCTGATCCCATGTCGACCTTCGCCAAGCGTGAACGGCTGTTGCTCGCCGACCTCTTGGAAACCGTCGGTCCGGAGGCCGAGACCCTCTGCGAGGGCTGGCGGACCCGGGACCTGGCCGCGCACGTCGTCGTGCGCGAGCGCCGCCCGGACGCGGCCGGGGGCACGCTGATCAAGCAGCTCGCGCCGCGCCTGGAGAAGGTGATGGCCGAGTACACCGCGAAGCCGTACGAGGAGCTGATCCAGCTGATCCGTACCGGCCCGCCGCGGTTCTCACCCTTCCAGCTCAAGCAGGTCGACGAGGCGGCCAACACCGTCGAGTTCTACGTCCACACCGAGGACGTCCGCCGCGCCCAGCCGGACTGGACGCCGCGCGAGCTGGACCCGGTCTTCCAGGACGCCCTGTGGTCGCGGCTCGAGCGCACGGCGCGGCTGGTGGCCCGGGGCGTGCCGACCGGTCTGGTGCTGCGCCGCCCGGACGGGCAGACGGCAGTGGCGCACCGGGGCGCGCCGGTGGTGACGGTGACGGGCGAGCCGTCGGAGCTGCTGATGTACGCGTTCGGCCGGCCGAACGCGGCCAAGGTGGACGTCCAGGGCGACGCGGACGCGATCGCCGAGCTGCAGGAGTCCAAGCAGCTGGGCATCTGACCCGTCGGCCGGAGGCCGGGCCGCTTTCCTTTCGGTCCCGTGCCGAAGCTCGGCGCCACGTCACCGCACGAGGTGCCCGGCCTCCCGCAGCGTCTCCTTCACCTGGCCGATCCGCAGGTCACCGAAGTGGAAGACCGACGCCGCCAGCACCGCGTCCGCGCCGGCGTCGATCGCCGGCGGGAAGTCGGCCGGCTTGCCGGCGCCGCCCGAGGCGATGACGGGGACGGTGACGTGCTTGCGGACGGCGGCGATCATCTCCAGGTCGTAGCCGTCCTTGGTGCCGTCGGCGTCCATGGAGTTCAGCAGGATCTCACCGGCGCCCAGTTCGGCCGCCCGGTGCGCCCACTCCACCGCGTCGATGCCGGTGCCCCGCCGGCCGCCGTGCGTGGTGACCTCGAAGGAACCGGTCGGGGTACGGCGGGCGTCCACCGACAGCACCAGCACCTGCCGGCCGAAGCGCTCGGCGATCTCGCGGATCAGGTCGGGCCGGGCGATGGCGGCGGTGTTCACGCCCACCTTGTCGGCGCCCGCACGCAGCAGTTTGTCGACGTCCTCCGTGGTACGGACGCCGCCGCCGACCGTCAGCGGGATGAACACCTGCTCCGCGGTGCGCCGCACCACGTCGTACGTCGTCTCCCGATCGCCCGAGGACGCGGTGATGTCCAGGAACGTCAGTTCGTCGGCGCCCTCGGCGTCGTACACCTTGGCCATCTCGACGGGGTCGCCCGCGTCGCGCAGGTTCTGGAAGTTCACGCCCTTGACGACCCGGCCGTTGTCCACGTCCAGGCAGGGGATGACTCGGACCGCCAGGGTCATGACTGCTCAGGCTCCTCTGAATGCTTCAAGTTCCACTTCGACCAGGATCCGCGGATCGACGAACCCCTCCACGACCAGAAGGGTCGACACCGGGCGCACGGAGTCGAAGAGCTCCTTGTGCGCCCGGCCCACGGCGTCCACGTCCCGCACATGGGTCAGGTACGTCCGCGTACGGATGACGGAGTCGACGCCGAGTCCGAACTCGCCGATCGCCTCGAGGGCGCTGGTGAAGGCCACCTTGGTCTGTTCGTACGGGTCACCCTCGCCGTACAGCACATCGCCCCGGAAGGACGTCGTGCCCGCCACCAGCACCCGGTCGCCCGCCGCGACGGCGCGTGCGAAACCGAAGCTGTCTTCCCAGGGACTTCCGCTCTGCACACGCCGCACGGCTTCCGACGTCATGACACTGTGTCCTTTTTCAAGATGTGGCCTCCAAGGCCTCTTCCAGGGTGAACGCCTTCGCGTACAGGGCCTTCCCCACGATGGCACCCTCGACACCGAGGGGCACCAGCCCGGCGATGGCGCGCAGGTCGTCCAGGGACGACACGCCGCCGGAGGCCACGACCGGCCGGTCGGTGGCCGCGCACACGTTCTTCAGCAGCTCCAGGTTGGGGCCCTGGAGGGTGCCGTCCTTGGCGATGTCGGTGACGACGTAGCGGGCGCAGCCCTCCTTGTCGAGGCGCTCCAGAGTCTCGTAGAGATCGCCGCCGTCGCGGGTCCAGCCGCGGCCGCGCAGGGTGGTGCCGCGCACGTCCAGACCGACGGCGATCTTGCCACCGTGCTCGGCGATGACCCTGGCGACCCACTCGGGGCTCTCCAGGGCGGCCGTGCCCAGGTTGACGCGGGTGCAGCCGGTGGCCAGGGCGGCGGCCAGCGACGCGTCGTCGCGGATGCCGCCGGACAGTTCCACCTTGATGTCCATGGCCCCGGTGACCTCGGCGATCAGCTCACGGTTGTCGCCGGTGCCGAAGGCCGCGTCCAGGTCGACCAGGTGCAGCCACTCGGCGCCCGAGCGCTGCCAGGCGAGGGCAGCGTCCAGCGGGGAACCGTACGACGTCTCCGTGCCGGACTCGCCGTGCACGAGGCGTACGGCCTGGCCGTCACGGACGTCGACGGCGGGGAGGAGTTCGAGCTTGGCCATGTCTCTACAGGGTTCCGATCCAGTTGGTGAGGAGCTGGGCGCCGGCGTCGCCGGACTTCTCGGGGTGGAACTGCGTGGCCCACAGGGCGCCGTTCTCCACGGCGGCCACGAACGGCTTGCCGTGCGTCGACCAGGTCACCTTGGGGGCGTCGAAACGGGGGCTGTGGCTCTCCATCTGCCAGTCGTGAACGGCATAGGAGTGCACGAAGTAGAAGCGGGCGTCGGCGTCGAGGCCGGCGAACAGCCGCGAGTCGGCGGGGGCGTCGACGGTGTTCCAGCCCATGTGGGGCACGACCTCGGCCTGGAGCGGCTCGACCGTGCCGGGCCACTCGTCCAGGCCCTCGGCCTCGACGCCGTGCTCGATGCCCCGCGAGAACAGGATCTGCATGCCGACGCAGATGCCCATCACGGGGCGTCCGCCGGACAGGCGCCGGTCCACGACCCAGTCGCCGCGGGCCGCCCGCAGGCCCTGCATGCAGGCGGCGAAGGCGCCGACACCCGGCACCAGCAGCCCGTCGGCGTTCATCGCCGCGTCGAAGTCACGCGTGATCTCGACGTCGGCGCCCACGCGCGCGAGGGCACGCTCGGCGGACCGGACGTTGCCGAAACCGTAGTCGAAGACCACGACCTTCTTGGCGGTCAATTCCACACCCCCAGCCGCATGACGCCCGCGACGAGGCACATGCCGGCGCCGATGGAGAGCAGCACGATCAGGCTCGTGGGCATCTTCTGCTTGACGAAGGAGACGATGCCGCCGACCAGGAACAGACCGACGACGATCAGCAGGGACGAGAGGCTGTTCATGGCTTTACAGCGCGCCCTTCGTGGAGGGAAGGATGCCGGCCGCGCGCGGGTCGCGCTCGGAGGCGTAGCGCAGCGCCCGGGCGAGGGCCTTGAACTGGCACTCCACGATGTGGTGCGCGTTGCGCCCGTACGGCACGTGCACATGCAGCGCGATCTGTGCCTGGGCGACGAAGGACTCCAGGATGTGCCGGGTCATCGTGGTGTCGTACTCACCGATCATCGGCGCCATGTTCTCGGGCTCGGCGTGCACGAGGTAGGGGCGGCCGGACAGGTCGACGGTCACCTGGGCGAGGGACTCGTCGAGCGGGACCGTGCAGTTGCCGAAGCGGTAGATCCCCACCTTGTCGCCGAGCGCCTGCTTGAAGGCGGCGCCGAGCGCCAGGGCGGTGTCCTCGATGGTGTGGTGGGAGTCGATGTGCAGGTCGCCGTCGGTCTTCACGGTCAGGTCGAACAGACCGTGTCGGCCGAGCTGGTCGAGCATGTGGTCGTAGAAGCCGACGCCGGTGGCGATGTCGGTTCTGCCGGTGCCGTCGAGGTCGATCTCGACCAGGACGGAGGTCTCCTTGGTGGTGCGCTCCACGCGTCCAACGCGGCTCATGCCCTACAGCTCCTTCTTCAATTCCCGTACCGCGTCGAGGAACGCGTCGTTCTCCTGCGGGGTTCCGGCGGACACCCGCAGCCACCCCGGTACGCCGTTGTCCCGGACCAGGACGCCCCGGTCGAGGATCTTCCGCCAGGCCTCGTGGGCGTCCGCGAACCGGCCGAACTGCACGAAGTTCGCGTCGGACTCGGTGACCTCGTAGCCGATCGCGCGCAGCTCGGCGACCAGTCGGTCCCGCTCCGCCTTCAGCTGCTCGACGTACCCCAGCAGCGTGTCGGTGTGCTCCAGCGCGGCCAGGGCGGTCGCCTGGGTGATCGCCGACAGGTGGTAGGGCAGCCGGACGAGCTGCACGGCGTCCACGACCGCCGGGTCGGCGGCGAGGTAGCCGAGGCGCAGGCCCGCCGCGCCGAACGCCTTGGACATCGTGCGAGAGATCACCAGGTGCGGGCGGCCCCGCAGCAGCGGCAGCAGCGAGCCGCCGTGGCTGAACTCGATGTACGCCTCGTCCACGATCACCATCGACGGCTTGGCCGCCTGCGCCGCCTCGTACAGCGCGAGGACCGTCTCCGGCGGGACCGCGTTGCCGGTGGGGTTGTTGGGGGTGGTGATGAAGACGACGTCCGGCCTGTGCTCGGCGATCGCCTTCTCCGCCGCCGCCAGGTCGATGGTGAAGTCCTCGCCCCGCGGGCCGGAGATCCAGCCGGTGCCGGTGCCGCGCGCGATGAGGGCGTGCATCGAGTACGACGGCTCGAAGCCGATCGCCGTACGGCCCGGCCCGCCGAAGGTCTGCAGCAGCTGCTGGATGACCTCGTTGGAGCCGTTGGCGGCCCACACGTTCTCGAGGCCGAGCGGGTGCTTGCCGGTCTTCGTCAGGTACTCGGCCAGCTCGGTGCGCAACCGGACCGCGTCCCGGTCGGGGTAGCGGTTCAGGTCGCGGGCGGCCTCCCGCACCCGCTCCGTGATCCGCTCGACCAGCGGCTCGGGCAGCGGGTAGGGGTTCTCGTTGGTGTTCAGCCGTACGGGGACGTCCAACTGGGGCGCGCCGTAAGGGGACTTGCCGCGCAGCTCGTCCCGTACGGGGAGATCGTCGATGCGGGTCACTTGCTCTCGGGTACCTTCCAGCCGAACCTCGCCTTGATCGCCGCGCCGTGCGCCGGCAGGTCCTCCGCCTCCGCCAGCGTCACCACGTGATGGGCGACCTCGGCGAGCGCGTCCTTGGTGTAGTCCACGATGTGGATGCCGCGCAGGAAGGACTGGACGGACAGGCCCGAGGAGTGGCAGGCACAGCCGCCGGTGGGCAGGACGTGGTTGGACCCGGCCGCGTAGTCGCCGAGCGAGACGGGGGCCCAGGGGCCGATGAAGATCGCGCCCGCGTTCTTCACCCGGTCGGCCACCGCGGCGGCGTCGGCGGTCTGGATCTCCAGGTGCTCGGCGCCGTACGCGTCGACCACGCGCAGGCCCTGCTCGACGCCGTCGACCAGCACGATCGCCGACTGCCGGCCCTTGAGGGCGGGCACGATCCGGTCGTCGACGTGCTTGGTGGCCGCGACCTGCGGCTGAAGCTCCTGCTCCACCGCGTCCGCCAGTTCGACGGAGTCGGTGACGAGGACGGCCGCCGCGAGCGGGTCGTGCTCGGCCTGGCTGATCAGGTCGGAGGCGACGTGCACCGGGTCGGCGGTGGAGTCCGCCAGAATCGCGATCTCGGTCGGGCCGGCCTCGGCGTCGATGCCGATCCGGCCGGTGAAGAAGCGCTTGGCGGCGGCGACCCAGATGTTGCCGGGGCCGGTCACCATGTTCGCGGGCGGGCAGGACTCGGTGCCGTACGCGAACATCGCGACGGCGGTGGCGCCGCCCGCGGCGTAGACCTCGTCCACGCCGAGCAGGGCGCAGGCGGCGAGGATCGTCGGGTGGGGCAGCCCGCCGAACCCGGCCTGCGCCGGGGAGGCGAGCGCGACGGATCCGACCCCGGCCTCCTGGGCCGGTACGACATTCATGATCACGGAGGAGGGGTAGACGGACCGGCCGCCCGGCGCGTACAGCCCGACGCGCTCGACCGGCACCCACTTCTCGGTGACGGACCCGCCGGGCACCACCTGCGTGGTGTGGGTCGTACGGCGCTGTTCGCGGTGGACCAGGCGGGCGCGGCGGACGGACTCCTCCAGCGCGGCACGCACGGCCGGGTCGAGGGACTCGAGGGCGTCGGTGACCGCCTCGGCCGGGACACGGACGGATTCCAGCCGTACTCCGTCGAACTTCTCGGCGAAGTCGATCAGCGCCGCGTCGCCGCGATGATGCACGGCCTCGCAGATCGGACGCACCTTCTCCAGGGCGGCCTGAACGTCGAAGTCGGCTCGGGGCAGCAGGTCGCGCAGGGCGGGGCCCTCGGGAAGGGCGTCGCCACGCAGATCGATTCGGGAAATCACAGTCTCAATACTCTCAGACCGCCGTCCCGGGCCGGTGGCGCGTATCAATGGCTGATACAGAACGTGGCGCGACTTGGAAGATCACCTTCACGTACGGTGTTCCGGACGTCACTCAGCGGGCATGAACGGCTGGACGACAGCACGGGACGACACGGGGATCGGGAGAGGACAGAGGTGACCGAGGGGGCCGGCTTCGCCGCCGGAGACCTGCCGGACGACCTGACCGCGGCCGAGGCGGGCATGTGGCAGGCCTTCCGCAACGGCAGTGTGTACGACCTGAGCTGCGGCGACGCCGTGGTGGACGATCCGCACGGCGGGCACCCGTGGGGTCCGGAGCGCACCGTCCGGGCGCGGACCGTGGCGTGGTTGATGCTGGACGGCCCGCCGGCGCTCGCGGGCCGGGTGTCCTCGCTGAAGCTGACCGGCGTGCGGATCACCGGCCCGCTGGACCTCTCGGGCGGCACGGTACGGCCGTACGTCGAGCTGCGCGGCTGCCGCTTCGACGACGAGGTGCTGCTGCCGGAGGCCCGGTTCACCACGCTGCGCCTGGTGGACTGTGCGGTGCCCCGGCTGGAGGCGGCCCGGGTGCACACCGAGGGCGATCTGCATCTGCCGCGCTGCCGCTTCCAGAACGGGGTCCGCCTGACGGACGCGCACATAGGCACCGATCTGCTGCTCAACGAGGCGGTGGTGTACCGCGACCGCAGCGGGCGGTCGATATCCGGTGACGGCGTGACCGTCGGCCAGGACCTGCAGGCGGAGATGCTCCAGTCGCACGGCGAGCTGCGGTTGCGCGGCGCCAAGGTCGGCGTGTCGCTCAGCCTGCGCGGGGCGAGCCTGGACAACCCGTACTCCCGCTACGCCCTGAACGCCCCGCAGCTGACCGTCGAGCGCACCCTGTACCTCACCCCGGCCGGCGTGGGCAGTCCCCTGCTGAGCGGCACGACGCCGGCGCGCGGGACGCGGATCCAGCGCTTCGAGTGCCGGGGCGGGGTGCGCCTGGACGACGGGCGGTTCGGGGACGCCGTCGACCTCGAGCGGGCCCGGTTCACCCTCACCGACGACCAGGAGCTGTCGCTGCGCCGGGTGCACGCCCCGGAGCTGCGCTTCCTGGGCGACGGGCCGCAGCGGGGCAAGGTGGTGCTGTCCGGCGCACGGATCGTGAACCTGGTGGACCGGGCGGCGAGCTGGCCGGGTCCCGGGAATCTGCACATGGGTGGTTTCGTCTACGAGAACCTCGTGCCGCGCGGCCCGTTCCCCCTCGCCGGCCGGCTGGACTGGCTGGCGGCGGCCACCGCCGAGTACGCCCCGGAGCCCTACGAGCGCCTCGCGGCGGTGCTGCGGGCGGCGGGCGAGGACGAGGACGCGCGGGAGGTGCTGCTCGCCAAGCAGCGCCGGCGCCGCGAGACGCTGCCGCTGGCCGGGAAGTTCTGGGGGTACGTCCAGGACTGGACGGTCGCCTACGGCTACCGTCCCGGCCGGGCGGCGGTGTGGATGGCGGTGCTGTGGGCGGCGGGCACGCTGGCGTTCGCGCACGCCGGTCATCCGCCGACGAACCACGACTCGCATCCCTACTGGAGCCCGGCCCTGTTCACGCTGGACCTGCTGCTGCCGGTGATCGACCTGGGCCAGGTCGGCCAGTGGCAGCTGCGCGGCGGCTGGCAGTGGCTGGCGGCCGTGATGATCCTGCTGGGCTGGATCCTGGCCACGACGGTGGCGGCGGGGGCGACACGACTGTTGCGCCGGAGCTGAAGGCGGCAGCGGAGCCCCAGGGCAGTGGCATCAGGCGTGGACAAGAGTCGCACCATCGCCTTTACCGTTCCTTGACCGTCCGCCGTACAACTTTCCATGACTTGGCGGAAGCCTCTGGCGCGCCGCCGACCTGCGGACTTTCAATGGTCGGCACCATGGTTCCGCTCCCCGCGTTCATCCGCCCCGCCCGGATGGCCAAACGCTTCGCCCGTCCGTCCGGCCGGCCGCCCGCCGGTGACGAGGTGGTGCTCGACGCGCCCGACGACCGTCTCTCGCCCGCGCTGGTCGCGGCCGGCCGGGGCGAGTACCCGGTCGCCGCCGCGCTGCTCGTCGCCACCCGCGCCGGTGCCGAGTGGGAGAACCGCGACCGGTACGTCCGGCATCTGGCCGCCTTCGCCCGCTTGCGCCCCGAGTGGTTCGACGCCTGGCGCACGGCCGCCCCGGAGGATCCCGGGGTCCTGCTGGTCGGGGCGCAGCTGGCAGTGGACCGCGCCTGGCCTTCGCCGGCCCGGGCCGAGCTGCTGCGCGAGGCGAGTCCGCTGATCACCGCCGCCGCCCGCGCCGACGACCGCGATCCGGTGCCCTGGCGGATCGCCCTGGACCACGCGCGCGGCTCGCGCGCAGGGCACCGGTACTTCGAGGAGCTGTGGGAGGCGGCGGTCCGCCGTGTCCCGCACCACTACGGCTGCCATGTGGCCGCGCTGCGCTATCTGGCCGCGAGCTGGCGCGGCTCCCACCGCGAATGCTTCGACTTCGCCGACGGGGCCGCGCAGGACGCCCCGGCCGACTCGCTCGTCCAGGGCCTTCCGGCCCGGGCGGCCTCGGGCTACCTGCTCAACGGCGGCACCGGGATCCCGCGCGCCCGGCTGGACGCCGCGGCCGACCGGGCGCTCGCGCTCTCCGCCCGCTTCCCGGCGGCCGACCCGTGGCCCGCCCAGATCCGCAACAAACTCGTGTACGTACTGATCCGCCTGGACCGCTGGGAGGACGCCCGTGCCCAGCTGCGGCTCATCGGCCCGTACGCCACGTCCTTCCCCTGGGAGCGGTTCTCCGAGGATCCGCTCGGGCACTTCCTGCGGCTGCGCGAGCATCTGCTGACGCCCGGGCGGCGGGCCGAGGCCGCGGAGCTGGCGGGCCTGGTGAGCCCGCCGTCGGCGCCGCTCGGTGAGCGCGGCGGACACACGCGCGCCGGTGACCACTAGGCTGGGGCGTCGTGACCACCGTCCGTCTCCCGCTCTTCCCGCTGAACACCGTGCTGTTCCCGGGACTCGTGCTGCCGCTGAACGTCTTCGAGGAGCGCTATCGCGCGATGATGCGCGAGTTGCTCAAGACACCGGAGGACGAGCCGCGCCGGTTCGCCGTCGTGGCCATCCGCGACGGGCACGAGGTCGCACCGAGCGCCCCCGGCATGCCGGACACCACGGCACAGCCCGAGCGGGGACCGGCCGCGGGCTTCGGCCCCGACCCGCTCAAGGCCTTTCACGGGGTGGGCTGTGTCGCGGACGCGGCGACCGTCCGCGAGCGCGCCGACGGTACGTTCGAGGTGCTGGCGACGGGGACGACCCGGGTGCGGCTGCTGTCCGTCGACGCGTCGGGTCCGTTCCTGACGGCGGAGCTGGAGGAACTGGCGGAGGAGCCGGGCGACGAGGCGGGCGCGCTGGCCGAAGGGGTGCTGCGTTCCTTCCGCCAGTACCAGAAGCGGCTGGCGGGCGCGCGGGAACGCTCGCTGTCCACGGGCGCGGACCTGCCCGACGACCCGTCCGTGGTGTCCTACCTGGTGGCGGCGGCGATGGTGCACGACACTCCGACGAAGCAGCGGCTGCTGCAAGCCCCCGACACCGCCTCCCGGCTGCGGGACGAGCTGAAACTCCTTCGCGCGGAGACGGCCATCATCCGTAGTCTGCCGTCACTGCCCGCGTTCGAGCTGACGCGGACGCCGACCAGTCTGAACTGAGGGACCCGCACGCACCGATGGCGAAGAAGCCGAAGAAGCAGCAGCAGTCCGGGGGCACCCCCGCGACGGTCGCCCTGTCGTCGGCCGGCGTGGACTTCACGGTCCACTCCTACGGCCACGACCCCTCCCACCCCTCGTACGGCGAGGAGGCGGCGGAGGCGATGGGCGTCTCCCCCGACCGCGTCTTCAAGACCCTGGTCGCGGACGTCGACGGCGCCCTGACCGTGGCCGTGGTACCGGTCTCCGGCTCCCTCGACCTCAAGGCCCTGGCGGCGGCGGTGGGCGGCAAGCGGGCGACGATGGCCGACCCGGCGCTGGCCGAGCGCACGACCGGCTACGTCCGCGGCGGCATCTCCCCGCTCGCCCAGCGCAAGCGGCTGCCGACGGTCCTGGACGACTCCGCCGAGGCCCACGGGACGATCTGCGTCTCGGCGGGACGCCGGGGCCTGGAGGTCGAACTGGCCCCACAGGACCTGGCGAAGCTCACGGGAGCGGTGCTGGCACCCATCGGACGGTGCTGAGACGCCCGGACAGGCCGTGCCGTCGAACTCCCGCCCGCTCTTCGGGGCGGGCGACGGGGGTTCGACGACGTACCTGGGGGTTTCGTGGATCAGGTCCGACAGGCCGCGGCGTCCGGTGCGGTGCGGCGGAGGATCACTCGCGTACCGGGCGTCCCCGGGTGGTCCGACGACGCGGCGAGGTGCCGTGCCGGGCGCCGCGGACCCGGGCCGATCACGAAACCCCCTGGGCCTCCTGCGGATACGTCGGCTCGGGATCCCGGGGCCCGAACAGCGCCGTGAGTCCGAGGTGCACGAGCAGCGCGCCCAGCGGCCACGCCAGCAGCACACCCTTGGCCGAGAGCTTCAGCGGCGCCGGGAAGGTGACGCCCTTGCCCACGTGCTTGGCATGCGCGAGCACGTCGGTCGAGGGCCCGAGCCAGACACCGAGCCGCCACGCCAGCAGTGACCCGAGCAGCCCGCCGAGCCCCAGCGCGACGACGAGCGGCACTCCCCCGCGCCGCCGCAGCAGAAAGACCAGCACCGCGCTGACGAGCCCGAAGCCCAGCCCCAGCAGGGTGAAGGTGCCGTCCACCCCCGCCGCCTGCTCGCCCTCGCTGTCCTTGAGATAGACGACCCAGCTCTCGCCGGCCTGGTCGCCGACCAGCGGCACGTGCGGCGCGAGCCACCACCACAGCAGCCCGAGCAGCGCCCCGCCCAGCGCCACGGCCGCCGTGATCACGGCGGCCTCCCGCAGTTCGGTCTTCATACCGGGGCCGTCCTGTTCGTACTCGCCCCCGGGGGCACCGGCAGGCGGCGGCGTCGCCCGGACGTCGTCCGGGGACTGGTTGTGCGGCGGCGTGGGCGGAGTCAACGGTGCGGTCACTCTGACATCGTGCCAGGTCGAGCTGTGCGCCGCGTCACCGGACGGCGGCCCTGCGGTACGCCCACGTCGCCACGGCCAGCGAGACGACTCCGACACCCGCGCACACCCCCAGATCGACAAGGACGACAGCCCAGTCCGGACGGGCCGCGAAGGTCCGGGCATAGGCCTCCACGCCGTACGTGGACGGCAGCAGATCGCGCGCCAGCCGTACGATCTGCGGCATCCGGTCGGCCGGGAGCACCCCCAGCAGCAGCGCCGCCGACATGCCCAGCTGGCCGAGCAGCGTGGCCAGTTCGGGCCGTGGGGCGAGCAGCCCGCAGGCGGCCCCCAGTCCGGACAGCGCGGCCCCGGCGAGCGGGATCACGGCCAGCAGGATCCACAGATTGCCCAGCGGCAGACCGAACAGCACGCATCCGAAGACGGCCGTCACCAGGGTCCCCGGCACGGTGAAGGAGGCGTACGCCGCCGCCGCGCCCAGTACCACCGCGGCAGGCGGCACCGGCAGCGTGGCGTAGTGGTCGAGCCCGCCGCTCGCCCGCAGCTGCCCGAAGTACTGCGCCAGCAGGTTCAGCGCCACGTACGCGACGACCAGCACCGACGACCCGGCCACCACGGACCGGGCCTCCCCGGTGCTGTCGACGACGCCCCGCATCATCACGGCGATGCCGACGGACTGGAAGGTGGCCACGAACAGCAGCGGGATCCGCGCCACGCGGGCCCGGGACAGCTGCGCCCGGTAGACGGCCGCCAGCGACGGCCACAGCCGCGCGGCAGGCCCGAGTTCGGCCGCGCCCCGCGCCGTCTCCGGCACGACCCGGCCGCTGCCCGGCAGCACCTGCGCGGGTACGACACTCACGACGAGCTGCTCCCTTTCCGTACGGCGGTCGCCCTCACCCATACGGATGCGGCTGTCCGCGCGCTCACGCCTTCACCAGTCCCTGCCGGGCCGCTCCGCCCAGCGCCAGGTAGACATCCTCCAGGCTGGGCGTGGCCAGTGTGAAGTCGTCCAGAGCGGCGAAGGCGGCTCCACCGGTCACGGTGGCGACGGCGGCACGCGCCTCCTCGGGCGCGAGCCGCAGCGTCCAGCGCCGGCCGGACTCCACCGCGCGCTCCCGCAGCACGGCCACCTCGGGCACCTCCAGCGGTGCTCGCTCCCGCCACACCAGCTCGACCCTCACCTCGCCGGCCACCTGTTCCTTCAGCCCGGCGGGTGTGTCGCAGGCGATGACCCGGCCCTGGTCGATGACGGCGACCCGGTCCAGCACGGTCTCCGCCTCGATGACGTTGTGGGTGACCAGCAGCACGGTCGTACCGCGCTCCGCGCGCCGCCGGTCCACGGCCGCCCAGACCGCGCGCCGGGCCACGGGGTCCATGCCGGTGGTCGGCTCGTCCAGCACGAGCAGCGGCCGTTCCCCGACCAGGGCGGCGGCGAAGCAGGCCAGCCGCCGCTGCCCACCGGACAGCTTCTTCAGCGCCCGCCCGGCGATCGCGGTGAGCCCCAGCTCCTCCAGTACGGCGTCCCGCTCTGCCCGCGCCCGCGCCACGTGCAGGCCGCGCAGGCGCCCGGTGGTCTCGGCGGCGAGGGAGACGGTCAGCTCGTCCAGGGCGGACGACTCCTGGCCCAGGTAGGCGAGCAGGCGCGCGGCCCGCTCGGGGTGCCGGACGATGTCGTGCCCGAGGATCTCGATTCTGCCGGTGTCCGGCCGCAGCAGCCCGGTGAGCTGCCGTACGAGGGTGGACTTGCCGGCGCCGTTCGGCCCGAGCAGTCCGAAGACCTCCCCGCGCCGCACGTCCAGCTCGATCCCGTCGGTGGCCCGCACCGCGGGGGTGCCGGGCGTGCCCCGCCGGCCCTTCACGGCCGGATAGGTCTTGCCGAGTCCGCGCACACGGACGACCTCGTCCTGCCGAAGTGCCTGTGCCGCGCGCGTACTCACAAGGGACGAGGGTACGGGGTCGGAGCCCTTTACTCGTCTTTGGGGCTGTTTCCAGGGGCGCTCCACCGCCGTCCGGAAATCGCCGTGCAGGAATTCCCGCAGCGACGGCACTCAGCGGCCGGCCGCTCTGCTGGCCCTCTCCGTCGTGCCCGCCGGCCCCGGGTCATTCCCCCGTCGTGCTCTCCGCTGCCGCCGGCACGTCGATCTCCCGCCAGAACCCCGCCCGAATGGCGTAGCGGTCGTGCTCGTCGATCTGGTCGTCCTTGTGGGCGAGCAGCCCGAACCGGGCGGCGTACCGCAGCAGCTCCCCGTCGATGCGGTGCGGGATGCGCGGGTACATCTGCGACAGCTTCTGCAGATGGCTCTGGTCGCCGAGCCGGGAGATCCAGCGGCGGGCGAAGACCTGTCCCACCTCGTACGGGTCGCCGCCGACGGCGGTGATGTCCTCCTCCCGGTCGGCCCACCGCTGCTCGGCGGTGGTGAGCTGGGCCAGCGTCGGCATCGATGCGACGTCGGGAGGCTCGGCGACCACGCCCGGCCGGTCGACCCAGCCCTTGTCGGAGGACCAGCGCAGGGTCGCGGTCGCCGGGTGCTGGGCGGGCTGGCCGCCGGGAGCGCGCAGGGCCGCGAGGTCCTTGGGGGTGGGGACGCCCTTGGGGGCCGTGGCCCGCTCGTGGGTGCCGTTCTCCGTCGCAGCGGCCGGCTGGGGCGCGCCCTGGCCGGCCGGCCGCTCGGCCGCCGCGGCGAGGGCCGACTCCGGCAGCGGCGCGGACAGGATCGCGGCGATCTCGGGCCGGGGCGCCGGCGGAGGAGCGCAGACGCCGGTCAGTTCCTTGGCGCGGACGGCCTGGGTGATCCAGGCCCGGTCCAGCACGCGCCGCTCGTCGGCCTCGGCTACCAGGTCCTCGGACTGGTTGTAGTCGCCGTCGGCTGCCTGTACGGCCCACAGGTGGACGGCGACACCGTGCTCCTTGGCGGCCATCATGCCGGGCAGCAGATCGCCGTCGCCCGTGACGAGGACGATGTCGGAGCAGGCACGGTTGCGGGCCAGCTCGGTCAGCTCCGCGTGCATGGCGGCGTCCACGCCCTTCTGGGCCCACCGTCCGTCGCTGCGGGTGAGGGCACCCAGCCGGACGGTGACCCGGGGCATCACGCGCAGGCGGCGATGCTCCGGTTGGGGGACCCGGTCGGGGGCGCCGTCGAACCAGTAGATGCGCAGCAGCGGACGCTCGGTCTCCGACTCGGCGCGTACCCGCAACGCCTGGATCAGTGCGGTGTGGTCGACGGTGATCCGGGACCTGGACGGCTCACCGGCGAGGAGGCTGGCGGCGGCTCCCAGCAAGTACCCGGCGTCCACCAGGACGATGCAGCGGTCCACGCGACTCACCCTCTTCCCGGCAGGTTTTGCTTCGGACTTCCTTCGAGTCTGCCCGACCGTGCGGGGCTTAACGGCCCGAACTCGATCTTCGGCGTGGCGTTTGCGGGACCCGCTCGCCCACCTGCCCTGTCACACACGGTAATTATCCGACATGCGCTTGATGTCAGCGTATGTGAATCTGGTCCCGGCCCTGGCCCCTAGATCCCCCACAGGAGGCAGATCACCATGGCCAAGAACAAGAACCGCAAGCAGGCTGGCCCGCAGAACCGCGCTCAGCACAGCGAGCACACGCAGGAGCGCGCACAGCGTCCGTCGGCGGAGGAGCACGAGTCCCCGATGGCGGGCGTCGCGAGCAGCCCCGCGGATGCTGCTGGTAAGAAGCGGAAGAGCTTCGGCCACAACTAAGGGCAGTTGAAGCCCAGGCACACAGGAGGGGCGCACCCTGTGCGGGTGCGCCCCTTCGTGCGTGCTCGCGTGCTGAAGGGTCAGCCGGCCAGGCAGGACGGGCCGAGCAGCACCTTCAAGTCGCCGAAGAGCGCGGGATCGGGCTTGACCCGGTGCCGGTCCAGGCGCAGCACGGTGGTCTTGCGCGGGCCCTGGAGCTTGATGCGGACCTCGCTGTCGCCCTTGTGGTGACTGAGGATCTCGCCGAGGCGGCTGACCATGGGCGGAGTGACCTTCACGGCCGGGATGGTGAGGATCACGGGGGCGTTGGTGCCCGCGTTGGAGAGGTCCGGGACCATCAGCTCCATGGCGACGAGCCGGGGCACGTCCTCGCGCTTGTCGAGGCGTCCCTTGACGAACACCACCGCGTCCTCGACGAGTTGGGTGGACACCAGCTGGTAGGTCGCCGGGAAGAACATGCACTCGATGGAGCCGGCGAGGTCCTCGACCGTGGCGATGGCCCAGGCGTTGCCCTGCTTGGTCATCTTGCGCTGCAGGCCGGAGATGATGCCGCCGATGGTGACGACCGCGCCGTCCGCGTGCTCGCCGCCGGTGAGCTGGGCGATGCCCGCGTCGGCCTTGTCGGACAGCACGTGCTCCAGACCGAAGAGCGGGTGGTCGGAGACGTACAGACCGAGCATCTCCCGCTCCTGGGCGAGCAGATACGTCTTGTCCCACTCGTCGGGGGAGAACTCCACGTCCAGTCCGAAGCCGGGCTCGCTGCCGGTGTCCTCGCCCATGCCGCCGAAGAGGTCGAACTGCCCCTCGGCCTCCTTGCGTTTGACCGCGACCACGTTGTCGATCATCGGCTCGTACTGCGCCATGAGCCCCTTGCGGGTGTGACCCATGGTGTCGAAGGCGCCCGCCTTGATCAGCGATTCGGTGGTGCGCTTGTTGCAGACCACCGCCTCGACCTTGTCGAGGTAGTCGGGGAAGGAGGCGTACTTCCCTTTCGCCTTGCGGCACTTGATGATCGACTCGACGACGTTGGTGCCGACGTTGCGGACGGCGGAGAGGCCGAAGAGGATCACGTCGTCGCCCTGGGCCGCGAAGTTCGCCTCGGACTCGTTGACGTTCGGCGGGAGCACCCGGATGCCCATGCGGCGGCACTCGTTGAGGTAGACCGCCGACTTGTCCTTGTCGTCCTTGACCGAGGTGAGGAGCGCGGCCATGTACTCGGCGGGGTGGTTCGCCTTCAGGTACGCCGTCCAGTACGACACCAGGCCGTACGCGGCGGAGTGCGCCTTGTTGAACGCGTAGCCGGCGAAGGGAACCAGCACGTCCCACAGGGCCTGGATGGCTTCGTCGCTGTAGCCGTTCCTGCGGGCGCCGGCCTGGAAGATGGTGAAGTTCTTCGCCAGTTCCTCTGGCTTCTTCTTGCCCATCACGCGGCGGAGGATGTCGGCCTCGCCAAGCGAGTAGCCCGCGATGATCTGGGCGGCCTTCTGCACCTGCTCCTGGTAGACGATCAGGCCGTAGGTGACGTCCAGGACCTCCTTGAGCGGCTCCTCCAGCTCGGGGTGGATCGGCGTGATCTCCTGCTGCCCGTTCTTGCGGAGCGCGTAGTTCGTGTGGGAGTTCATGCCCATCGGGCCCGGGCGGTACAAGGCCGACACGGCGGAGATGTCTTCGAAGTTGTCCGGCTTCATCAGGCGCAGCAGCGAGCGCATCGGGCCGCCGTCGAACTGGAAGACGCCGAGGGTGTCGCCGCGCTGGAGCAACTCGAAGGTCTTGGGGTCGTCGAGCGGCAGGGACAGCAGGTCGATGTCGAGGCCCTTGTTGGCCTTCACCATCTTGACCGCGTCGTCCATGATCGTGAGGTTGCGCAGGCCCAGGAAGTCCATCTTCAGCAGGCCGAGCGACTCACAGCTCGGGTAGTCCCACTGCGTGATCGTCACACCGTCGGTGTGCCTGACCCAGACCGGGACGTGCTCGGTGATGGTCTCGCTGGACATGATCACGCCGGCCGCGTGCACGCCCATCTGCCGGACCAGGCCCTCGACGCCGCGCGCGGTGTCGATGACCTTCTTGACGTCCGGCTCGTTCTCGTACATCGAGCGGACCTCGCCGGCCTCCGAGTAGCGGGGGTGGCCGGGGTCGGTGATGCCGGACAGCGGGATGCCCTTGCCGAGGACGTCGGCGGGCATGGCCTTGGTGATGCGGTCGCCCATCGCGTACGGGTAACCCAGCACGCGCGCGGAGTCCTTGATGGCGTTCTTGGCCTTGATGGTGCCGTAGGTGCCGATCATGGCGACCTTGTCGGCGCCGTACTTCTCGGTCACGTACCGGATCACCTCGACGCGCCTGCGCTCGTCGAAGTCGATGTCGACATCGGGCATCGAGATGCGCTCGGGGTTGAGGAACCGCTCGAAGATCAGGCCGTGCGGGATGGGGTCGAGGTCGGTGATCCCGAGGGCGTAGGCGACGATCGAACCTGCGGCGGAGCCTCGGCCGGGGCCGACCGCGATGCCGTTCTTCTTGGCCCACATGATGAAGTCGGCGACCACGAGGAAGTAGCCCGGGAACCCCATCTGGATGATGACGTCCATCTCGTACTCGGCCTGCTTCTGGCGGTCCTCGGGGATGCCGCCCGGGAAGCGGCGCTCCATGCCGCGGCGGACCTCCTCCTGGAACCAGGTGACCTCGGTGTAGCCCTCGGGGATGTCGAACTTGGGCATGAGGTCGCGCTTCTCGAACATGCCGGTGGTGTCGACCATCTCGGCGACGAGGAGCGTGTTGGCGCAGCCCTCCTGCCAGGCGTCCGAGGAGTCGATGGCGTACATCTCCTCCGTCGACTTCAGGTAGTAGCCGGTGCCGTCGAACTTGAAGCGGTCCGGGTCGGAGAGGTTCTTGCCGGTCTGGATGCACAGCAGGGCGTCGTGCGCGGTCGCCTCGTGCGCGTACGTGTAGTGCGAGTCGTTGGTGACCAGCGGGGGGATGCCGAGTTTCCTGCCGATCTCCAGCAGGCCGTCGCGGACCCGGCGCTCGATCTCGATGCCATGGTCCATCAGCTCCAGGAAGTACCGGTCCTTGCCGAAGATGTCCTGGTAGTCGGCGGCGGCCTTCAGGGCCTCGTCGAAGTGGCCGAGGCGCAGCCGGGTCTGCACCTCGCCCGAGGGACAGCCGGTGGAGGCGACGATGCCCTCGGACCACTGGGCGATGGTCTCCTTGTCCATCCGGGGCCACTTCTGCAGCCAGCCCTCGGCGTAGGCGTCGGAGGAGAGACGGAAGAGGTTGTGCAGGCCCGTCCTGTTCACCGCCCACATGGTCTTGTGGGTGTAACCACCGGAACCGGAGATGTCGTCCCGCTTCTGGTGCGGCTGGCCCCAGAGGATCTTGCGCTTGTTGCGCCGGGACTCGGGGGCGACGTACGCCTCGATCCCGATGATCGGCGTGATTCCGGCCTTCTTCGCGGAGTGGAAGAAGTCGTACGCCCCGTGGAGGTTGCCGTGGTCGGACATGGCGATGTGCGTCATCCCCATCTCGTTGCACGCGTTGAACATGTCCTTCAGCCGCGCGGCACCGTCCAGCAGCGAGTACTGGGTGTGGACGTGCAGGTGCGTGAAGGGCGGCTTCGACACGGTTGAGCCTCCGGGGGAAACATTCGGCGACGGGCTGGCGGACAGTTCTGGGGTCGGCGTCGAAGTCTATGCCGGGGCACTGACACTCGGCGGGCTTCCCCGCGTACCTTCATCCGGGAACCGGGCACTCCCGCGTGGCGTCGCCCGTTGGAGACGACAGAAACGCTGTCGTACAGGTCATTCAGGCACAGCACCAGGAGGCACCCAGCGATGTCGGTCCACCGGCTCAACGACGAGCAGCGCGGCGAGGAGATCCTCGCCGTCTTCGACACCGCCTTCGGCCGGCTCCTGGCCGCCGACCCGGCCGCGTTCCGGGTGAAGTTCCGGAAGATGGCGGCCTCGGCGTTCGCGTTCTACCGGGGCACGGCGTGCCTCTTCTACCACGACCTCGACGCCGACAAGCGCGGTGGTCCCTTTCTGGACGACCGCACCTCGCGCGTGTGGATCCACGGCGATCTGCACGCGGAGAACTTCGGCACGTACATGGACTCCAACGGCCGCCTGGTCTTCAACGTCAACGACTTCGACGAGGCCTACGTCGGCCCGTTCACCTGGGACCTGAAGCGCTTCTCGGCGTCGGTCGCGCTCATCGGGTACGCGAAGGCGCTCAGTGACGAGCAGATCACCGAGCTGGTGCGGACCTACGCCGGCGCCTACCGCGAGCGCATCCACGCCCTGGCCACGGGCGCGAAGAGCGACGAGGTGCCGCCGTTCACCCTGGACACCGCCGAGGGCCCGCTGCTGGGCGCCCTGCGCGCCGCCCGCTCGCTGACCCGTTTCGAGCTGCTGGACTCGATGACGGAGATCCGCGACTTCGAGCGCCGCTTCGCGCCGGGCGGCGGCTCCATCGAGCTGGACGCGGCGACCCGCTACAAGGTGCTGGCCGCCTTCGACGGCTACCTGGAGACGCTGCCGGACTCCTCGCTGACCCGCCCGGACTCCTACCGCGTGAAGGACGTCGTCGGCCGCCGCGGCATCGGCATCGGCTCGGCGGGCCTGCCGTCGTACAACATCCTCCTGGAGGGGCACAGCGACGCCCTCGAGAACGACGTCGTCATCTACATCAAGCAGGCCCAGACCCCGGCCGTCTCCCGGCACATCGCGGATCCGGCCGTCGCCGGCTACTTCCAGCACGAGGGCCACCGCACGGTGATCTCCCAGCGTGCCCTCCAGGCGCACGCCGACCCGTGGCTGGGCTGGACCGAGCTGGACGGGGCGGGCCAGCTGGTGGCCGAGGTCTCGCCGTACGCGGTCGACCTGGACTGGGACGACATCGACGACCCCGAGGAGATCGCGCAGGTCGTCGCCGACCTGGGCCGGGCGACGGCCACGATGCACGCGGCGGCGGACGACACCTCCGGCGAGTCCCTGGTGCCGTTCTCCACCGAGCGGGCCATCGACGCGGCCCTCGCGGCCGACGAGGAGGGCTTCGCGCCCCTCCTGGTGGACTTCGCGCACGCCTACGGCGCACGCGCGCGTGCCGACCACCAGATCTTCGTCGACCTCTTCCGCAACGGCCGGATTCCGGGGCTGTAGGCTTCGCGGACCCACAGGCACCCTTTAAGGGTCCTTTAACCGCGTACGTGACACACTCTTCTCTCACCATGGACATATCCGGGACCCAGCTCAGAGCCGTGCGCGCGGCGCTGTTCACGGCTGTCGTCGTAACGCTCAGCACCGCGTCGCACGTCCTGCTGTCCCGGGCCCCGCTGCCGGTGGCGACGGTGCTGGCGGTCTGTGCCGGGGTGTTCGTCACCGCGTACGCGCTGGCGGGCCGCGAGCGCCGCTTCGGCCGGATCGCGGCCCTGCTGGTCCCGCTGGAGCTGGCCGCCGACACCGTCTTCACCACGGGGCAGCAGACCTGTTACGGCCGGGCCGGCGGCCCGGTCGCCGGCCCGCTGCACGCCTTCGGTTTCAACGTGCTGTGCCAGGGCGGTGCCGTCGGCTCCCCGCTCGCCCGGATGACCGGGGCGCAGGGGCGCCCCGAGGCGCTGCTCGCGCACGCCACTCCGGCGGCCGCCTGGCTGCTGCTGGCCGCGCACGTCGGCGTGGGCCTGCTCGCCGCCGCCTGGCTGCGCCGGGGCGAGCGGGCGCTGGTGCAGCTGCTGCGCGCGGTCGCCGCCACCACCTTCCGGCCGCTGCTGCTCGCGGCGGCCTCGGTCGCTGTGCGGCCCGCCACGGTGCGCCGGCTGCCGCGCCCGGCCCCACGCCGGGTCGCCGCCCGCGACCGGCTTCTCGTGCACTCCCTGGGACGGCGTGGACCGCCGTGCTCCCCCGCCCTCGCCGTCCGCTGAGCGGCGCCGCCCGATCGACACCGGCTCCGCGGCGCCCGTACGGACGGCCCGGACGGCGGTACCGAGCACACCCAGTCCCCCACACGTATCCCGCGTACGGCATGTGCGCGTCCCACACGGAGATCACCAACATGAGCAAGCGGAACAGCCAGACGGCGAAGACGGCGGCCCGGGAGCGGCTGCGCCAGGAGCGCGAGCGGCAGGCCAAGCGCGACAAGGCCAAGCGGCAGATCATCGTGGCCGCCTCGGTGGTGGCCGTCCTGGCCGCGGCCGGCGGCATCGGCTACGCCGTCGTCCAGGCGAACAAGCCCACCGGGTGGGACGCCGCGAAGACCGAGCCGCTCGTGAAGCCGGCCAACACCACCGGCGCGGACGGCACGACCGTCCTCATAGGCAAGAGCACCGCCAAGAAGACCCTCACCATCTACGAGGACCCGCGCTGCCCGATCTGCGCGCAGTTCGAGCAGACGGTCGGCGCGACCGTGAAGAAGGACGTCGACGACGGCAAGTTCAAGCTGCGGTACGTCGGTGCCACCTTCCTCGACAAGAACCTGCCCGGTGTGGGTTCCAAGAACGGCCTGAGCGCCCTGGGAGCCGCACTCAACGTCAGCCCCGAGGCATTCCTCGAGTACAAGGCCGCGATGTACTCGACGAAGTGGCACCCCGACGAGAACGACGACAAGTTCAAGGACGACGCCTACCTGATCAAGATCGCCGACACGGTGCCCGCGCTGAAGGGCAACGCGGCGTTCCAGAAGGCGGTCAAGGACGGCACCTACGACCGGTGGGCGCTGGAGGAGTCCAAGATCTTCGACAAGGACGGCATCCAGGGCACCCCGACCCTGAAGATGGACGGCAAGACGCTGACGGGCGCCGACGGCAAGAACCCGCCGATGACCGTGGCCGAGTTCGACACGGCCGTCGACGCGGCCCTCAAGGGCTGATGACCGCCTCCATGGGCTGAGGGCCGCCGTCACGGGCCGACGGCCCGCCGGAAACCGACCGTCGCGTGAAGAGCGGGCGAACTTCGGGAGTTCGCCCGCTCGCGTGCGTACCGATCAGTAACCTGATCGGTCGTGACCAGTCGATACAGATCACTTCCGGCCTCCGAAGGCCGCACCCTCTCACCCCGCCGCCGTACGGTCGTCAAGGCCGCGGCGGCGACCGCTGTTCTGGCCGGCCCGCTCGCCGCCTCCCTTCCGGCGCGCGCCGCCGATCAGGCCCCCGCCTTCCTGCACGGTGTCGCCTCCGGCGACCCACTGCCCGACGGGGTCCTGCTGTGGACCCGGGTGACCCCGACCCCCGAGGCCGTACCCGGCTCCGGGCTCGGCCCGGACACCGAGGTGAGCTGGGTCGTCGCCAGGGACAAGGCGTTCACCGGCATCGTCGCCAAGGGTTCGGTCACCGCGACCGCGGCCCGTGACCACACCGTGAAGGCCGACGTCCGAGGTCTCGCCCCGGCGACCGACTACTGGTTCCGCTTCTCGGCCGGCGGCACCGACTCCCCGGTCGCCCGCACCCGCACCGCGCCCGCGGCGGACGCGAACGTGCCCTCCCTGCGCTTCGGCGTGGTCACCTGCGCCAACTGGGAGGCCGGCTACTTCGCCGCCTACCGTCACCTCGCGGCCCGCGGCGACCTGGACGCCTGGCTCCACCTCGGCGACTACATCTACGAGTACAAGTCCGGCGAGTACGCGGCGCGCGGCACGGTCGTCCGCCCCCACACGCCGGCCAACGAGATCATCACGCTCGCCGACTACCGGATCCGGCACGCCACGTACAAGACCGACCCAGACCTGCAGGCCCTGCACCTGAAGGCACCGGTCATCGCGATCTGGGACGACCACGAGTTCGCCGACAACGCCTGGTCGGGCGGCGCGGTCAACCACACCGAGGGCGCCGAGGGCACCTGGACCGCCCGCAAGGCCGCCGCCAAGCAGGCCTACTTCGAGTGGATGCCCGTCCGCCCCGCGATCGAGGGGACCACCTACCGACGGTTGCGCTTCGGCAAGCTCGCCGACCTGTCCCTGCTGGACCTGCGCTCCTTCCGCTCCCAGCAGGCCTCCGCGGGCAGCGGCTCGGTGGACGACCCCCACCGGACGATCACGGGCCGGGCCCAACTGGACTGGCTGAAGGCCGGGTTGAAGGCCTCGGACACGAAGTGGCGGCTGGTCGGCAACTCGGTGATGATCGCACCGTTCGTCATCGGTTCCCTCACCGCCGACCTGCTCAAGCCGCTCGCCAGGCTGCTGGACCTGCCACAGGACGGCATCGGCGTCAACACCGACCAGTGGGACGGCTACACCCACGACCGCCGCGAACTCCTCGACCATCTGCGCTCCAACGGCATCGGCAACACCGTCTTCCTGACCGGTGACATCCACATGTCCTGGGCCAATGACGTGCCGGTGGACGCCGGCACCTATCCGCTGTCGCCGTCGGCGGCCACCGAGTTCGTGATCACCTCGGTCACCTCCGACAACCTCGACGACATCGTCAAGGTCCCCGAGGGCACGGTCTGCGCCGTCGCCGCGCCGCTCATCGAGGCCGCCAACCGGCACGTGCACTGGGTGGACACCGACCGGCACGGCTACGGCGTGCTGGACATCACCGCCGACCACGCGCAGATGGACTACTACGTCCTGTCCGACCGCACCGACCGGGACGCGACAGCGCAGTGGGTCCGCTCCTACCGCACCCGCAGCGGCACGCAGAAGGTCGAGCGGACCTACGACCCGGTGTAGCAGGTCCCGCTCGGTCTTCGGCTACCCGGCTCGCAAGCCGTCGAGGAAGCCGAGCGCCACCCGCCAGGTGGCCTCGGCGGCCTCGCGGTCGTAGTCCGGAAGGCCGGGGTCGGTGTAGAGGTGCCCGGCCCCGGCGTACCGGTAGACCTCCACATCGGCTCCGGCCCGGCCCATCTGCAGATACCAGGCGGTCAACCAGTCGTCCGTCTCGAACGGGTCGGGCTCGGCCACGTGCAGCTGCACCGGCAGCCCTTCCGCATGGGCGTTCGGCGCGATGTCCGAGGTGCCGTGCACAAGCAGCAGCCCGCGCGCCTTGTCGTCACCGAGCGCGAGGGTCTGGGCGATGGACGCGCCGAGCGAGAACCCCGCGTACACCAGACCGCGGTCCGAGTACGGCGCCGCCGCCAGCACGGCCCGCTTCAGCAGCTCCTCCTTGCCGATCGACTCCTTGAACTCCATGCCCTCCTCGACGGTGTCGAACGTGCGCCCCTCGAAGAGGTCCGGCGTCCACACCTCGTGGCCCGCCCTGCGCAGCCGGTCCGCGGCGTCGCGCACCGCGGGCCTGAGGCCGTACGTCGAGTGAAAAAGCATGATGTTCATGAGGCAATCGTGCCAGCCGGTGCCGCGGTGCCGGAGCCGCCGTACCCGGGAACGCGCGGAACTCACATGTTCATCGCCGCCGGGCACCGGTTAGGAGCGGTGGCATGGAGAATCTCGTCCGCCCTGTGATCGTGATCGGTGGCTCGGTGCTGCTCACCCTGGCCGTCGGCTGGGCCACCGACCGGCTGCTGCGCAAGGCCGACGAACGCGACCACGACTCACCCCTGTGGGAACTGCTGCGCCGCGGCCGCATCCCCTATCAGCTCGTGCTGTGCGCCGCCCTGCTCCGCGGCTCCTACGACCAGGCGAAACTGCTGGAGCAGCACCAGGTGGGCATCGGGCGGGCCCTGACCCTGGTGCTGATCGGCTCTGCCGCCTGGCTGATGATCCGCATCGCCGCGGCGATCGTCGAGACCACCTACAGTCGCTACGCCCGGGCGCACCGGGATGCGGCCCGGGTGCGCAGGGTGCGCACACAGGTGGAGCTGATCATGCGGGTCGTGTCCGCGATCGTCATCGTCGTCGCCGTCGCCGCCATGCTGCTGACGTTCCCGGCGATGCGCGCCGCCGGCGCCTCGCTGCTGGCCTCCGCGGGCATCGTCGCCGCCATCGCCGGTGTGGCCGCCCAGTCGACCCTCGCGAACATGTTCGCCGGCCTGCAGATCGCCTTCGGGGACATGGTGCGCATCGGCGACACGGTCGTCGTGGACGGTGAGTGGGGCACGGTCGAGGAGATCACCCTGACCTTTCTGACGGTACGGACCTGGGACGAACGCCGGATCACGATGCCGGTGTCCTACTTCACCTCCAAACCCTTCGAGAACTGGTCGCGGGGCACCCCGCAGATGACCGGCACCGTCTTCTGGCACCTCGACCACAGCGCGCCCGTCGAGGCGATGCGCGCCAAGCTGCGGGACATCCTGCGCGAGAGCCCCGCCTGGGACGGCCGCGCCTACGGCCTGGTGGTGACCGACAGCACGCCGAACACCGTCCAGGTGCGCGCCCTGATGACCGCGAAGGACTCCGACGACATCTGGACGGTCCGGGTCACGGTCCGCGAGCAGATGATCGCCTGGCTGACCGCGGAGCACCCGTACGCGCTCCCCCGCGTCAACCACTCCGACGCGGTGCTCCCGCCGCAGCGACGCCCGTCGCCCGACGGCACGTCACTGCGCAAGGGCCACGACCTGCCGCGCACCGGCCGGGGCTGACCGGCGCCGCGTCTCAGTGACCGCGCTCGGCCCCGCCGTTGACCTGGACGATCTGCGAGGTGACATGCGCGGCGCCGGGCGAGGCCAGCCAGTGCAGGGTCGCGGCCACGTCGCCCGGTATCCCGGCGCGGCCGGTCAGCGTCTCCCCGATGAGACGCGCCCGCCGCTCCGCGTCCATGGAGTCCCCGAAGAACTCGGTGTCCTCGACGAACCCCGGCGCGACCACGTTCACGGTGACGCCGCGCGGCCCCAGTTGCCGGGCCAGATCGTGCGCGTAGGGATGCAGCGCGGCCTTGGCCGCCGCGTAGGCACCGCTGCCGGAGCCGCGGTAGGCGGCGATGGAACTGATGAAGAGGACCCGGCCGCCCGGCGCGGCGAGCCGGTCCTTGAGCGCTTCCGTGAGGAGCGCTGCCGTCAGCACGTTCTGCCGGAAGTTGACGGTCCAGCGGTGGGCCACCCCGTCCAGGGGGTCGTCGCTCGCGGCGGGGTGCTCCCGGTTCCCGGCGCCACCGGCCGCGTGCACGAGAACGTCGACGGTGCCCAGCTCCTGGGCCACGAACCGGGCCACTCGGCGCACCTGGTCGGGCACGGTCAGATCGGCGGCGTGGGTCAGCGCCCCGGGCACCGCGGCCTTCTCCAGCACCTCCGCTCGCCGCCCGAGCAGCAGCACCCGGTCGCCGTCCGCCGCGAACGTCTGCGCCGTCGCCAGCCCGATGCCCGTGCCGCCACCACTGATCACGATGTTGCGAGTCATGATCCGAGAGTAGGAGCCGGGCGCCGGACGTGCCCGGTTTCATCCACAGGGCCGCCATGTTTGTATGACCGTTCATCCACAGGGGCTACGGGCCTTCGGTGATCACCGCAGGCTGCGCACGTCGAGGTGCCTGAGCACCCGGTCCACGATCTCGGGATCCGCGCCCGGCTCGCTGCGTGCCGAGAGCACTTCGTGCCGTGCCGCGCTCAGCATCTCGTTCTGGATGTTCCGGATGTGCCTCAGCCGCTCGGCCCGCTGGTGATGCGCCTCCCGCCGCTCCTCCTCCCCCATGTCGGGGCTGATCCGGATCCCGATGTCGAAGGCGCGCCGCAGCATCTGCTCGGACAGCTCCTCGGGCAGATCCTCCACCTGCTCGATCTCCCGCAGCCTGTGCTTGGCCGCCTTCGCGGCCCGCACCGCGAGCTCCTTCTCGAACTCCTTCTCCCGCTCGGAGTCGGCCCGCACCCCGAGCCACCTGACGAGGGACGGCAGCGTGAGCCCCTGCAGGACCAGCGTGACGATGATGACCCCGAAGGCGATGAAGACGATCTCGTCGCGGGCGGGGAACGGGGCGCCGACGTCGGTCTTCAGCGGCACGGCCAGCGCCAGCGCCACCGAGGCCACCCCGCGCATCCCGGACCACCACATCACGACGGTCTCGCGCCAGCTCACCGGGATCTCCTCGTCGTAGTCCCGCCGCGCGTGCAGCCGCTTGGTCAGCCAGGTCGCGGGCAGCAGCCACACCAGCCGTACGACGATCACCACGCCCACGACGGTGCCGGCCCAGCCGAGCAGCTCTCCCCAGCGGCCCTGGGCCGTGCGGACGGCGTTGTGCAGTTCGAGACCGATGAGTCCGAAGGCCACCCCGGTGACCAGGGTGTCGATGATGTCCCAGAAGGTGTGCCCGGCCAGCCGCGTCATCACGTCGTCGGCGTCGGTGGCGTACTCGGCGAGGAACAACGCCGTGGTGAGCACGGCGAGCACCCCGGAGCCGTGCAGCTTCTCCGCGAGCACGTACGAGGCGTACGGCACCAGTAGGGTCATGCCGATCTGCAGGGTCGGATCGCCCAGCAGGTCCATGAGCCTGTTCGCACCCCAGCCGAGCACCAGGCCCACGACCAGCGCGACGACGGCGGACAGCACGAAGTCCAGGCCGGCCCGCCAGGCCGAGAACGACCCGCTGAGCACCGCGGCGATCGCCACGTGGTACAGCACGATGGCGGTGACGTCGTTGAAGAGCCCCTCGCCCTCCAGGATGGACACCAGGCGGCGCGGCAGCCCCAGTTGTCCGGCGACGCTGGTCGCGGCGACCGGGTCGGGCGGGGCGACCAGCGCGCCCAGCGCGACGGCGGCGGCGATCGGCAGTCCCGGCACGATCGCGTGGGCGACGACCGCCACACACACCGTCGTCACGAAGACCAGGGCCACGGCCAGCAGGAGGATGGGGCGGACGTTGGCCGCGAACTGCCGCCAGGAGGTGCGCCGTACGGCGGCGTAGAGCAGGGGCGGAAGCAGACTCGGCAGGATCAGTTCCGGCGGGATGTTCACGTCGGGCACGAAGTCCGCCACCGCGAGGACCCCGCCGAACAGGGTCATCAGCACCGGCGCCGGCACCCCCGACCGGTCCCCCACCGGGACGCTCACCAGGGCCCCGAGCAGCAGGACGAACAGCAGAGCCAACTGATCCACGGACGGGCTCCGGGGTCGACGATCACATGGACTTCAAGCCTGCCGTCCGCCCGGCGGCAACACTGACACCTGCCTACGCCGGGCGCGGCGCGAGGTCTACACGGCGCGGCGCATCGCCCGGTGCGGGATGCCGGCGTCCGGGAACTCCGGACCGTACGCCGTGTAGCCGAGGCGCTCGTAGAAGCCCAGCGCGGGGGTCTGCGCGTGCAGGTCGACCGTGGTGAGGCCACGCGCGCGTGCCGCGTCCTCGATGGCCCGCACCAGGGCCGCGCCGACGCCGAGTCCGCGGGCCTCGCCGGCGACGGCGAGCCGCCCCAGGGAGCCCACCGAGGGATCCCCGCCGGTCTTCGCCGTCGCGGTCTCGCCGTGCAGCAGCCGCCCGGTGCCCAGCGGCACACCGTCCTCGCGGACCGCCAGCACATGCACGGCGACCGCGTCGTAGGCGTCGTACTCGATGTCCTCGGCGACGCCCTGCTCGCGGACGAAGACCTCCTTGCGGACCGCGAAGCAGGCCTCGCGGTCGACGGCGTCCTCGGCGACCCGGACCGTGTACGGCACGTTCATGCGTACGTCTCCTCCCGCACCTGGTCGAGGGCCTTCTGGAGGTCCGCGGGATACTCGCTCTCGAACTCCACCCACTGGCCGTCGGCGGGGTGTTCGAAGCCGAGGCGCACGGCGTGCAGCCACTGGCGGGTCAGGCGCAGCCGCTTGGCGAGCGTCGGATCGGCGCCGTAGGTGAGGTCGCCGACACAGGGGTGACGGTGGGCGGCCATGTGGACGCGGATCTGGTGGGTCCGGCCGGTCTCCAGCTTCACGTCCAGCAGCGAGGCCGCGCGGAACGCCTCGATGAGGTCGTAGTGCGTCACCGAGGGCTTGCCGTCGGCCGTGACCGCCCACTTGTAGTCGTGGTTCGGGTGACGGCCGATCGGCGCGTCGATCGTGCCGCTCGTGGGGTCCGGGTGGCCCTGGACCAGCGTGTGGTAGCGCTTGTCGACCGTGCGCTCCTTGAACTGGCGCTTGAGCGAGGTGTAGGCCCGCTCCGACTTGGCGACCACCATCAGGCCCGAGGTGCCCACGTCGAGGCGGTGCACGATGCCCTGGCGCTCGGCGGCGCCGGAGGTGGAGATCCGGTATCCGGCGGCGGCGAGGCCGCCGATGACGGTGGGGCCGCTCCAGCCCGGCGAGGGGTGAGCGGCCACGCCGACCGGCTTGACGATCACGACCACGTCCTCGTCGTCGTGCACGATCTCCATGCCCTCGACCGGCTCGGCGACGATCTGCACCGGCGCGGGCGCCTGAGGCATCTCGACCTCCAGCCAGGCGCCGCCGCGCACCCGCTCGGACTTGCCGACCACCGTGCCGTCGACCTGGACCTTGCCGGCCGCGGCCAGCTCCGCCGCCTTGGTGCGGGAGAAGCCGAACATGCGGGAGATGGCGGCGTCGACGCGCTCGCCCTCCAGACCGTCGGGCACGGGCAGGGTACGGATCTCGGGAATCGTGCTCACCCGTCGAGTATGCCGGACGGGTGGAACCGGCCCGCACGAGCCTGTGGAAAACCCGCCGCGGACGGCGCCGGCCTCAGTCCCTGTGGAGCGTGCCGTCCGGGTCGAGGCCCCGGAAGGACAGCAGCACGATCAGGATGCCGCCGCACACGATCGCCGAGTCGGCCAGGTTGAACACCGCGAAGCCCTTGGGCGCGATGAAGTCGACGACCTTGCCCTCGAAGACGCCGGGCGACCGGAAGATCCGGTCGGTGAGGTTGCCGAGCGCGCCGCCGAGCAGCAGGCCGAGGGCGATGGCCCAGGGATAGCTGTACAGCTTGCGGGCCAGTCGGATGATCACCACGATCACGGCCGCGGCGATCAGGGTGAAGATGACCGTGAAGGCCTGGCCGAAGCCGAAGGCCGCCCCCGGGTTGCGGGTGGCGCTCAGCTCAAGCCAGTCCCCGACGAGCTTGATCGGCTCGTGGCCCTCCAGCTTGGCGACCACGAGCAACTTGCTGGTCAGGTCGAGGGCGTACGCGAACGCGGCCACCGCGAACAGCAGGGCGATCCGGCGCCCGCGACGCCCCCGCTCCTGAGCCGGGGCCTGCTCGCCGCTGCCGTCCGGGGTGTCCGGCGTACCGATGATGCGCTCCGCCTCTGCCACGTGAGTCCCTCAACCTAGGTGCCTGACTGAGGACGAGACTACGACACGGCCGCGCTCATTCAGGAGCGGCGTTCCTGCTTCTGCTTGCACTCGACGCACAGGGTGGCCCGGGGGAAGGCCTGCATCCGGGCCTTGCCGATGGGGTTGCCGCAGCTCTCGCACAGGCCGTAGGTGCCCGCGTCCAGCCGGTCCAGGGCGCGCCCGGTCTGGATCAGCATGTCGCGCGCGCCCGCGGCCAGCGCCATCTCGTGCTCGCGCGTGATGTTCTTGGCGCCGATGTCGGCCTGGTCGTCGCCCGCGCCGTCCCCGGAGTCCCGCATCAGCCCCGCGAGAGACGCCTCGGAGGAGCTGATCTCCTCCTGCAGCCGCTCCGCCTCGGACAGCAGTTCGGCACGGGCCTCGGCGACCTCCTTTGCCGTCCAGGGATCCTCGCCGGGGCGCACCGCCAGCTCGCCGGGCTCCACCGCGGCGTCCCGCGCCTTGGGAACGGCGGTTTCCGCCGTGGCCGTGCCAGGAGTCTTCTTCGCAACCACTGTCGTGGCTCCCGTCTGCTTGGCGGCCCGCGCCGCGCCCGCTGTCTTGGCCCTGCTCGTGTCGGCCGCCTCCGGGGAGACGCCCGGTGCGGCCGCCTTCCCGCCGCCGGCCTTCCCGGCCGCCGGCTTCTCCACGGCCGTCTCGTCCACCGCTCCCTTCGCCACCGGTTTCCTGCCGCCGGTCTTCTCGGCCGCCGCCTTCCTGGACGGAGCCGCCTTCTCGGACGGAGCCGCCTTCTCGGGAGGAGCCGCCTCCGTCGCCGCGTCGCGGGTTCCCGCCTTCCCGGCCGACGCGGTCCTGGCCGCCGTCCTCTTGCCGGACGCCGAGGCTTTCTCACCGGCCGCCGTCCTGGCAGCGGATTTCCCCGCCGCGGCCCTCCCTCCCGAGGTCCCGGGCGAGGTCTCCTTGGCCGGGGTCCGCTTGGCGGCGGACTTCTCGGCGGCTGTCTCCTTGACGGCGGTCTTCTTGGCGGCCGTAACCCTCGCTGCCGCCCTCTGGGCAGCCGCCGCCTCGGCGGTGCCCTGACCGGCGGCGGCCTTTCCGGCCGAGGCCTTCTCGGGCGCGGCTTTCCTGGCCACGGTCTTCTCAGCGACCGTGCCCCCGGCAGCGGACCTCTTCGCTGCGGATGCCCTGGCCGCCGACGTCTTGGCGGCGGACTTCCCGGGGGCCGTCCTCTTCCCGGCCGTGGCCCCGGCACCGGCCGCGGCCCCGCTGCCCGCCGTCCTCCGGGCGGCCGGCTCCTTCGGTGCCGGGTCTCTCAGCGCCGTCCTCCTCCCGGCCGGCTCCGCGTTCCCGCCGCCGGTCAGCCTCTTCTTCCCGGCCGCTCGCCTGGCCTCGCCGCCCGAGGCGGCCGCGGCGCCGGAGGCGGCCGCGTCCCGGCGTCGGCCGGTCGCCGGCTGCTGTACGGCGGTCTTTTTCGCCACCATGGCCGCGACCCCTTCACATATTGTGATCATGTTCGCGAATCGTGCTGGGACGATAAATCGACTTGAGTCCCGCGGCAACGGGGCACACCGCCTGATTCGCCCGCCCGCACCCCCGGCGCAGCGGGCCTGCATCGGTTGTGCCCAGCTCCCCGCCGGGTAATCCGCCGTGCCCGGCCTCCCCGGATCCGGGCGCCCGCCCCCTGGCCGTTCGGGTCATCCCGGGCCGCCGTGGAGCCCTCGGCCGCACCGCGTGGAAACCGGTCAGCCGCTGTCCGCTCGGCGCCGTACACTGGGCGGAGCGAAAAGCGTGGATGGGGACGAGTAGCGGCGTACGCGGCCCAGAGCGACCCGGGGACGGTGTGAGCCCGGGGGCGAGCGCGACGTGAAGATCACCCCGGAGCCGCCGGAAGAAAGCCGGAGCCACTGGGCGAGGGCGAGTAGAACCGGCTTCGCGACCCCAATGAGGGGGCTCACCGGCGCGTACGCGCGGCGGAGGGCCAAGGAGGGTGGTACCGCGGGAGCGCGCCGCACACGGCGTAGGCAGGATCGAAGGCTCTCGTCCCTCCGACGGAAGGCAGCAAGTCCGTTGGAGGATGCTCGCAGATGACAGCGCCGACGTACCGCCAGGTGCCCGCACAGGTCGACCTGCCCGCTCTTGAGCACGCCGTGCTCGACTTCTGGCACGACCAGAAGATCTTCGCCAAGAGCCTGGAGCAGTCCGACAGCCGCCCTGAATGGGTGTTCTACGAAGGGCCGCCCACCGCCAACGGCATGCCCGGCGCCCACCACATCGAGGCGCGCGTCTTCAAGGACGTCTTCCCCCGCTTCCGCACCATGCGCGGCTACCACGTGGCCCGCAAGGCCGGCTGGGACTGCCACGGCCTGCCCGTCGAGCTCGCGGTCGAGAAGGAGCTGGGCTTCTCCGGCAAGCAGGACATCGAGGCCTACGGCATCGCCGAGTTCAACGCCAGGTGCCGCGAGTCCGTGACCCGGCACACCGACGCCTTCGCCGAGCTGACGACCCGCATGGGCTACTGGGTCGACCTGGACGACGCCTACTGGACCATGGACCCCGAGTACGTGGAGTCGGTCTGGTGGTCGCTGAAGGAGATCTTCGGCAAGGGGCTCCTCGTCCAGGACCACCGCGTCGCCCCCTGGTGCCCGCGCTGCGGCACCGGCCTGTCGGACCACGAGCTGGCGCAGGGCTACGAGACGGTCGTCGACCCGTCCGTGTACGTCCGCTTCCCGCTCACCTCCGGTCCGCTCGCCGGCGAGGCCGCGCTCCTGGTGTGGACGACGACCCCCTGGACCCTGGTGTCCAACACGGCCGTCGCCGCGCACCCCGAGGTGACCTATGTCGTCGCGACCGACGGCGAGGAGAAGCTCGTCGTCGCCGAGCCGCTGCTCGCCAAGGCGCTCGGCGAGGGCTGGGAGAGCACGGGCCAGACCTTCACCGGCGCGGAGATGGAGCGCTGGACGTACCGACGTCCGTTCGAGCTCGTGGAGTTCCCGGAGCCGGCGCACTTCGTGGTGAACGCCGAGTACGTGACGACCGAGGACGGTACGGGTCTGGTCCACCAGTCCCCCGCCTTCGGTGAGGACGACCTCAAGGTCTGCCGTTCCTACGGTCTGCCGGTGGTCAATCCGGTCCGCCCGGACGGCACCTTCGAGGAGGACGTACCACTGGTCGGCGGCGTCTTCTTCAAGAAGGCGGACGAAAAGCTCACCGAGGACCTGAAGCAGCGCGGCCTCCTCTTCAAGCACCTGCCGTACGAGCACAGCTACCCGCACTGCTGGCGCTGCCACACCGCGCTGCTCTACTACGCGCAGCCCTCCTGGTACATCCGCACGACGGCGATCAAGGACCGCCTCATCCAGGAGAACGAGAAGACCAACTGGTTTCCCGACACGGTCAAGCACGGCCGGTACGGCGACTGGCTGAACAACAACATCGACTGGGCGCTGTCCCGCAACCGCTACTGGGGCACCCCGCTGCCGATCTGGCGCTGCGAGGAGGGCCACCTCACGTGCGTCGGCTCCCGCGCGGAGCTGACCGAGCTGTCCGGCAGCGACCAGTCGGACCTGGACCCGCACCGCCCGTACATCGACGAGGTCACCTTCGCCTGCCCGCACGAGGGCTGCGGACAGACGGCCACGCGCGTTCCGGAGGTCATCGACGCCTGGTACGACTCGGGTTCGATGCCGTTCGCGCAGTGGGGCTACCCGTACAAGAACAAGGAGCTGTTCGAGAGCCGGTACCCGGCGCAGTTCATCTCCGAGGCCATCGACCAGACCCGGGGCTGGTTCTACACGCTGATGGCCGTCGGCACCCTCGTCTTCGACAAGTCGTCGTACGAGAACGTCGTCTGCCTGGGCCACATCCTGGCCGAGGACGGCCGCAAGATGTCCAAGCACCTCGGCAACATCCTGCAGCCGATCCCGCTCATGGACCAGCACGGCGCGGACGCGGTGCGCTGGTTCATGGCGGCCGGCGGTTCCCCCTGGGCGGCCCGTCGGGTCGGCCACGGCACCATCCAGGAGGTCGTCCGCAAAACGCTGCTGACGTACTGGAACACGGTCGCCTTCCAGGCGCTGTACGCGCGTACGTCCCAGTGGGCGCCCAGCACCGCGGACCCGGCCCCGGCCGAGCGCCCGCTGCTGGACCGCTGGCTGCTGTCCGAGCTGCACGCGCTGACCGACCAGGTGACGCAGTCCCTGGAGGCGTACGACACCCAGCGCGCCGGCAAGCTGCTGTCCGCGTTCGTCGACGACCTGTCCAACTGGTACGTCCGCCGCTCGCGCCGCCGTTTCTGGCAGGGCGACAAGGCCGCGCTGCGCACGCTGCACGAGGTGCTGGAGACGGTCACCAGGCTGATGGCGCCGATCACCCCGTTCATCACCGAGCGGGTGTGGCAGGACCTGGTCGTGCCGGTGACCCCGGGCGCGCCGGAGTCGGTGCACCTGGCCGTCTGGCCTGAGGCCGACCTGTCCGCGATCGACCCGGAGCTGTCGAAGCAGATGGTCCTGGTCCGTCGGCTGGTGGAGCTGGGCCGCGCCACGCGCGCGGAGTCGGGTGTCAAGACGCGTCAGCCGCTGTCCCGCGCGCTGATCGCGGCGGCCGGCTTCGATTCCCTGGACCCCGAGTTGCACACCCAGATCACCGAGGAGCTGAACGTGTCCTCGCTGGCGTCGCTGTCCGAGGTCGGCGGCTCGCTGGTGGACACCACCGCCAAGGCCAACTTCCGGGCGCTGGGCAAGCGGTTCGGCAAGCGGGTGCAGGACGTGGCGAAGGCGATCGCGGACGCGGACGCGGCGGCGCTGTCCCTGGCGCTGCGCGAGGGCACGGCCTCCGTGACGGTCGACGGCGAGACGGTCGCCCTCGCCCCGGACGAGGTGATCATCACCGAGACCCCGCGCGAGGGCTGGTCGGTGGCCTCCGACTCGGGTGCCACGGTCGCCCTGGACCTGGAGATCACGGAGGAGCTGCGGCAGGCGGGCCTGGCCCGGGACGCGATCCGGCTGATCCAGGAGGCCCGGAAGAACAGCGGGCTGGACGTGGCCGACCGGATCGCTCTGCGCTGGACCTCCACCGACCCGACGGTGGTCGCGGCGCTGGCCGAGCACAGCGCGCTGATCGCCGAGGAGGTCCTGTCGACCGACTTCGCCCAGGGTGAGGCCGACGACACCTTCGGCGAGCCGTTCACCGACGAGGGTCTGTCGCTGGCGTTCCGCCTGCGGAAGGCGTAAGCACCCGGCGAGCCGAGAGGGCCCGGACTCCGTGAAGGCTGCTGTTGGTTGATTCGGGCCTGGTTGCTTCGCCCCGTCGTTGTACGGCGGGGCGAAGTGCTGTAAGGGGGCTGGTTCGGGTGCGGGCTCGGGGCGTGTTGGTGAGCCGGGCGTTGATACGGACGAGGTTGACGGCGGCGCCGGTGAGCTGGTGCTGGAGGCGGGTCCTGGCGAGGCCTCGGTAGCGTGTTCTGCGCAAGTCGCAGGCTTGGACTGCCTGGGAGATGGTGCCTTCGACGCCAGCCCGGATCCTGTAGCGGGCCTTCCAGCCGTCTGTGGCCTGGAGGGCACGGGCCTGTTGGGGAGCGTGGTATTCCTCGCGGGGCCGCAGGTTGAGTTCGCGCTGGATTCCGTTGGGCGAGTTTGCAACACCAGCACCAGCACCAGTCGCCCCGGTGACCAGGCAGGCTTCCCCCGCGCCGGGAACAGGCCAGCGAACTGCCCGTCGCTGAACAACGGCCCCGGCTCGTCCCGCACCCGAACCGCCAGACTCCCTTTCGGGAACGCAGCCCGCGCCACCCGCACCGTCTCCGACGGGACCTCTCCAGACCCCTTCGGCTGCATCGACATCCGCACCCGCCCCATACGACAACGTCGGCCTTCAAGACCACAACCGGGTCTCGAAGGCCGACGTCACACGCAGGCCCGAACGAACCAACAGCATCCCGTGAAGGAGCCGGGCCCTCTTCATGGTCCCGTCCGGCACTTGCCTCTCAACCCGCGTAAAACAGGGCGGGCTCCCGGGACCGAAGTCCGGGGGCCCGCCCTGTTGAGCGCTGCCGACGCCGTTGTCGTACTAGTGCCCGATGCTCAGTTGTCGTCCTCGTCGATCAGGAACCCGCGCATCGGCGAGGGTGCCTGTCCCATCGGGGACGGGCCCTGCGGGCGAACCGGGGCCATGGGCTGGGTCATGGCCGGGGTCATCTGCTGCTGACCGCCGTAGGACGGGGACGGACCGGGGTTGCCGCCCATCGTCTGGTTACCGCCGTAGGACGGGGCGCTCGCGCCGGCCGGGGCCATGGAGGGCGCCGGGGACGGCGGCAGCGACGCGGTCCCCGGAGTCCGCGGCGGGGCCAGGGAGTCGTCGGCCTGGGTCTCCAACTGGCGCAGCTGGGACTCGAGGTACGACTTCAGGCGCGTGCGGTACTCGCGCTCGAAGCCGCGCAGGTCCTCGACCTTGCGCTCCAGCGTGGCGCGGGCGGACTCCAGGGAGCCCATCGCGACGCGGTGCTTCTCCTGCGCGTCCCGCTCCAGGGCGTCGGCCTTGGCACGGGCGTCACGCTCCAGACCCTCGGCGCGGCTGCGGGCCTCACCGACGATCTTGTTGGCCTCGGAGCGGGCCTCGGCGATCGCCTGGTCGGCGGTCTGCTGGGCCAGCGAGAGGACACGGGCGGCGCTGTCGCCGCCGGGGCCCTGACCGGGCATGCCCATGGGACCACCCATGGGGCCGCCCATCGGCTGCTGCATGGGCGGCTGGCCGCCCATCGGGCCCTGACCCATCGGACCCTGACCCATCGGACCCTGACCCATCGGGCCGGGACCCTGCGGGCCGCCCTGACCGCCGGGACCGGCGGGCAGCTGCGGGGCACCGCTCGGCAGCTGGGGCGGGCCCCCCATGGGGCCGCCCATCTGCTGCTGCGGCGGGCCCGATATCCCGGCGGGCACCGGAGCGCCGGGACCTCGCATGCCCTGCTGCTGCGGGTGCTGCGGGTGCTGGGGATGCTGGGGGTGCTGCTGGTCCTGCTCCGGCGGGCCCTTGCGCATGTTCTGCTGGTTCTGGGCCGCCGCACGGGTCGCCGCGGCCAGCTTGGCACGCAGGTCCTCGTTCTCGCGGAGCAGACGGGTCAGTTCGGCTTCGACCTCGTCGAGGAAGGCATCGACCTCGTCCTCGTCATAGCCTTCTCGGAGGCGGACGGTCGTGAACTGCTTGTTCCGCACGTCCTCGGGGGTCAACGGCATCTCTTCACCTCAACGTAGTCATCGGCAGTCGGCAAGACCGTATCGTCCACCCTCATCACATGAAGCTCCCCGTGATGGAGAGGAGGATGTAGACGATGATCATCAGTACGAAGAAGGACAGGTCGAGCGCCACGCCCCCGAGACGCAGCGGCGGGATGAACCGCCGCAGAAGCTTCAGCGGTGGATCGGTGACAGTGTAGGTGGCCTCCAGTACGACCACCATCGCCTTGCCGGGTTGCCACGAGCGGGCGAACTGGAACACGTAGTCCATCACGAGCCGGAAGATGAGCACGACGAGGAACACCAGCAGCGCGGTGTGGACCACCGTGATGAACACGCTCATGGCCTGCGCTTCCCTCTCCCCTGTCCGTGCTCTTCCGAACCTGATCCGGTTGCCTGCGTCTCAGCTCTGGTTGAAGAACCCGCCCTCTGCGATGCGGGCCTTGTCCTCCGCCGTGACATCGACGTTAGCAGGAGACAACAGGAACACCTTCTGCGTCACCCGCTCGATGCTGCCGTGAAGACCAAACACCAAACCGGCCGCAAAGTCGACAAGTCGCTTCGCGTCTGTGTCATCCATCTCAGTCAGATTCATGATCACCGGGGTGCCCTCACGGAAGTGTTCCCCGATGGTACGGGCCTCGTTGTAGGTCCGGGGGTGAAGCGTGGTGATCCGGTAAGGCTCTCGCTCGGACACGACCTTGGGCATGATCACCGGTGCGTTCTTCTCGAGGGACTGGCGTTCTTGTGTGATGGATGCCACGGGCGCGATCCGCGCCGGACGCCCGGATTCAGCGGCGAGCGAAGTCGAACGGGCCACCGGCTCGCGCGGCGCGGGCGGTTGCACGATTCGCACCTCTTCGTCCCTTTGGGGCTGATGTGCGTTATGTGACTGATGTGACGACTCGTGCCGTCGATGGTCCCGTTCCGGCTCCGGGTCCAACTCGGGCTCGAAGTCGTCGTCGGGGTCGAATCCGCGGCCGTCGTACCCATCGTCCTCCACGAGGCCGAGGTAGACCGCCATCTTGCGCATCGCGCCGGCCATGCTCTGAGTCCTCCGCTCTGTGGTGGATCGGCTGACGACTGCCAAGTGCCCGCGATCCACGAGGTCGTTGCGCCCGCCTTCACAGGCACTGACCATATTTTCTGCTGTGGTCCGACTTCTTGGCGACGTTACCCGAGCCTGGGGCGGACTCCGAGTACCGCAGTGCCGACGCGCACATGTGTCGCCCCGGCAGCCACGGCCTGTTCGAGGTCCGCACTCATCCCTGCCGACACCATGGTTGCAGCCGGATGGGCTCGGCGCAGGTCGGTCGACAAATCCATGAGCCGTTCAAACGCCGCTCGTTCGCGCCCCGCGTACCGTCCGGCCAGCGGAGCGACGGTCATCAGCCCGTCGAGTCGCAGCCCCGGCGCCCGTGCGACGAGGTCGGCCAACTCTTCGATTCCGTCCGGGGCCACGCCTCCGCGCTCCCCACGGCCGCTCTCCTCCGCGTCCAGCGCGACCTGGATCAGGCAGCCGATCTCACGGCCTGCCCGTACGGCCTCCTTCGACAGGGCGGTGACGAGCTTGGCGCGGTCGAGGGACTGCACGACATCGGCGTAACCGACCACAGAACGCACCTTGTTGGTCTGCAACTGACCCACAAAATGCCATTTAAGGGGCAGATCCGCACATGCGGCAGCCTTCGGCGCCGCGTCCTGGTCGCGGTTCTCGGCGACATGGCGCACACCGAGTCCGGCCAGGATCCGCACATCGCTCGCCGGGTAGGTCTTGGTGACCACGATCAGGGTCACCTCCTCCCGCTTGCGTCCGGCCGCCACACACGCGGCGGTGATGCGCCCCTCCACTTTCGCCAGATTTGCGGCGAGTTCGGTCTTACGGTCCGTCATGCCCCATCAGTCCAGCCAGACGTAGCCCGCGAGCCGCCCGGTGGTGCGGTCACGGCGGTACGAGAAGTGATCGTCCGACTCCAGCGTGCACTCCGGCGACTGCGCCCGGTCGCACACCCCGAGCCGGTCGAGCTGCGCGTGCACGCCGGCGCTCACATCGACCGCCGGCGTGCCCCAGCTGGTCTCGGCGTGCGCCGCCGGCTCGACGGCCGCCACCTCGGCGCGCATCTCCTCGGGCACCTCGTAGCACCGCCCGCACACGGCCGGTCCGGTGCGGGCGACGATCCGGCCCGGCTCGGCGCCGAGGTCGACCATCGCCCGTACGGCGGCCGGGACGACGCCCTTGACCATGCCGGGCCGGCCCGCGTGCGCCGCCGCGGCGACCCCGGCCACCGGATCGGCCAGCAGCACCGGCACGCAGTCGGCGGTGAGGACGGCGAGGACGAGCCCGCGGCGGGGAGTGACGATCGCGTCGACCTCGGGCACCGGGTGCTCGCCCCAGGGCTCGTCCACCACGGCCACGTCGGCGCCGTGCACCTGGTTCATCCACACGACCCGGTCCGGGTCGACACCGAGCGACTCGGCCGCGATGACCCGGTTGGCCCGTACGGCCTCCGGGCCGTCGCCGACCGCGCCGCCGAGGTTCAGCTCCTCATACGGAGCGGCGCTCACCCCGCCCCACCGGTCGGTGAAGGCGAAGTGCGCGCCGCTCACGCTCTCGCGCCGTCTTATCACTTGAGGAAGTCCGGGACGTCCAGCTCCTCGGCCGCGCTGTCCGCGTAGGGGGTCCGCGGCGCCGGGGTGACCGGCGGGGGCACCGGGATGTCGGCCGCCGGCTCGGTCACCGGCTCCGGCTCCTCCCTGGGCTTGACACTGCCGAGCGAACCGAAGGAGGGGCGGCTGGGCTCGGGCTGCCGTACCGGGGCGGACTCCTCGCGGCGGGAGCCCGTGGACGTCGAGGCCGAGCCGAGGACATTGTCCCGGCGGGCCGGAGGCTGGCCGCCGTCGAAGCCCGCCGCGATCACGGTGACCCGCACCTCGTCGCCGAGGGCGTCGTCGATGACCGCGCCGAAGATGATGTTGGCCTCGGGGTGGGCGGCCTCGCTGACCAGCTGGGCGGCCTCGTTGATCTCGAACAGGCCGAGGTCGGAGCCGCCGGAGATGGAGAGCAGCACACCGCGGGCGCCGTCGATGGAGGCCTCCAGCAGCGGCGAGGAGATCGCCATCTCGGCGGCGGCCACCGCACGGTCGTCGCCGCGGGCCGAGCCGATGCCCATGAGGGCCGAACCCGCCTCGGACATGACCGACTTCACGTCGGCGAAGTCGAGGTTGATCAGGCCCGGCGTGGTGATGAGGTCGGTGATGCCCTGGACACCGGAGAGCAGGACCTGGTCGGCGGACTTGAAGGCGTCCAGGACCGAGACCTGGCGGTCCGAGATGGACAGCAGCCGGTCGTTGGGGATGACGATGAGGGTGTCGACCTCTTCGCGCAGTTCGGCGATGCCGTCCTCCGCCTGGTTCGCGCGGCGCCGCCCCTCGAAGGTGAACGGGCGCGTGACCACGCCGATGGTGAGGGCGCCGAGCGAGCGCGCGATGTTGGCCACGACGGGTGCGCCGCCGGTGCCGGTGCCGCCGCCTTCACCGGCCGTCACGAAGACCATGTCGGCCCCCTTGAGGACCTCCTCGATCTCCTCGCGGTGGTCCTCGGCGGCCTTGCGGCCGACGGCCGGGTTGGCTCCGGCGCCGAGTCCGCGGGTGAGTTCGCGGCCCACGTCCAGCTTGACGTCGGCGTCGCTCATCAACAGCGCCTGTGCGTCGGTGTTGATGGCGATGAACTCGACGCCCTTGAGACCGACCTCGATCATCCGGTTGATGGCATTGACACCACCGCCGCCGACACCGATGACCTTGATGACTGCGAGGTAGTTCTGCGGTGCTGCCACGTCGAAGGCCTCTCGCCTCGAATTACGTTGTCGTCGCCGTGCGGTTGCCCCGCGCCGGGACGACGGATGCCGAATGGGACGGTCCGTAGCGCCGACCCGAACCCTAACCCTGAAGTTTAGGGTTACCAGTGTGTCTGTTCCCTGGAGTCTTCTGAACAGGACACTAAGTCGACAAGTGGCGCCCGTTCAACGAACACGCCGAACCTCCCGTTTTTCTTTTCACCCTATGTGATCAGGCGTAGCAGTGCCCAACCAGGGTGCTGGCCTGCGCTGATGTGCGTCAACTCCGCGAAGTGGCAGGGGCGGTGGGGACGCTGACATCGAAGTGCCGTGCGGCGGGAGCTGCTTTCATGAGAGCTGTGAGGGTCCGTGCTTTGGCGTGGCCGTTCTCGGCGCTGCCCCAGGCGACCGTCCGCCCGGCGGCCAACTCCAGCGAGATGTCGTCGTAGGAACGGACTTGGACGGTCCGGGTGTCCCCCGCCACCGCGTCCGGCAGGTCGGCCGCGACCTGGACGGCCTCGCGCACCAGCCTGCCGGTGCCGAAGCGGCGGAGGCTCGCGGCACCCGAGCCCGTGCGGGAAGCGGACAGTTCCAGCAGGGGCACACCGTTCAGCGCCCGCGAAACCATGGCGAACCGAACACCTTCGCGGTCGACTTCGATGAAGTCCCGCCCTTTGCGGACCAGCAGCACCGCACTGCGCTCGGTCACCTTCAGACCGATTCCGTGCGGCCAGGCGCGGACCACGTCAACGGTGTCGATCCGGGGCAATTTCCGGCGGAGCCGGGCCTCGATGCCGTCGGTGTCGACGGAGATCATCGGCGCCCCGACCGGTACGGCTGCCGCGTCCCGTACCTCGGCAGGGGTCAGCACGCGCGTGCCGGACACCGAGACGTGCTCGACGCGCACCCAGGAGGAGCCGTACAGCACCCAGACGCCACCGGCGCCGAGCAGGACACCAACTACGGCCAGAACGACGATCGTACGAAGGCGCAGCCGCCTCAGCCCGCGGACGAGCGGCGGGCCGGACGACTCCTGCTGGCGTTCACCGCGCTCGGCGGTCGTCGGTCCGGCCACGCGCGCTCCCTTTCTTGGCTCGGTTCACCTCCGGGGCGCCCAAGCCGGTGCCGAGAGCCCCTTCGGCTCACTCGCCGATGCTAGTGGTGGCGCGAGGCGATCGCCTCGTACACCATGCCGACGAGCAGCTCGTCGGCGTCCCGGCGGCCGAACTCGCTTGCCGCGCGGGACATCTCGTACAGCCGGTGCGGATCGGCGAGCACGGGCAGGACGTTCTGCTGCACCCACTCGGGCGTGAGGTCCGCGTCGTCGACGAGGAGTCCGCCGCCGGCCTTCACGACCGGCTGGGCGTTGAGCCGCTGTTCGCCGTTGCCGATGGGCAGCGGGACGTAGGCGGCCGGGAGCCCGACGGCGGAGAGTTCGGCGACGGTCATCGCGCCCGCGCGGCAGAGCATCATGTCGGCCGCGGCGTAGGCGAGGTCCATCCGATCCAGGTAACTTACCGGGATGTAGGGGGGCATTCCCGGCATCTGCTGCACCTGCGGCAGTTCGTTCTTCGGGCCGACCGCGTGCAGGATCTGGATGCCGGCCTGCTGGAGCCAGGGGGCGACCGCCTGCGTCACCTCGTTCAGGCGCCGGGCGCCCTGGGAGCCGCCGGACACGAGCAGCGTGGGAAGGTTCGGGTCGAGGCCGAAGCGGTGCCGGGCCTCCGGGCGCGCGGCGGCGCGGTCCAGGGTGGCGATGGAGCGGCGCAGCGGAATGCCGATGTAGCGGGCGTCGCGCAGTTTGCTGTCCGGCGTGGAGACGGCGACCCGGGCCGCGTACCGCGAGCCGATCTTGTTGGCCAGGCCGGGACGGGCGTTGGCCTCGTGGATCACGATGGGCACACCGAGGCGCTTGGCCGCCAGGTAGCCGGGCAGGGCGACATAACCGCCGAAACCGACCACGACGTCCGCCTTGGTGCGCTCCAGGATCTGCTCGGCGGCCTTGATGGTGCCGCGCAGCCGGCCCGGGACGGTGATCAGCTCGGGGGTCGGCTTGCGGGGCAGCGGCACCGCCGGGATCAGCGCCAGTTCGTAGCCGCGCTCGGGGACGAGCCGGGTCTCCAGGCCGCGCTCCGTGCCCAGGGCCGTGATCCCCACGGTCGGGTCCTGCCTGCGCAGGGCGTCCGCGAGGGCGAGCGCGGGCTCGATGTGGCCGGCGGTCCCCCCACCGGCGAGTACGACATGCACCGAAATTCACCGCTCTCCGGACGGACGCGCCGCCGAGGCGCGCCGTCGCATCGTGTTCCATCTCCGGGGACTCCGACCGGACCCGGAGCCCCCAGTCCTCCGCTTTCTACCAAAGCGAGGTTGCCGCATCGCAAGCGCCGCCCGCGCAGCGGGCTCGTCGCGCGCGAAGGCGATCAGCAGCCCGATGGCGAACATGGTCGGCAGCAGGGCGGACCCTCCGTAGGAGAACAGCGGGAGGGGCACACCGGCGATCGGCAGCAGACCGAGCACCGCACCGATGTTGATCACCGCCTGGGCGGTGATCCAGGTGGTCACGCCTCCCGCGGCGTACCTCACGAAGGGGTCCTCCGTGCGTCCGGCCACGCGGATACCCGCATAGCCTAGAGCCGCGAACAGGGCGAGCACCGACAGCGTCCCCGCCAGGCCCAGTTCCTCACCGGTGACGGCGAAGATGAAGTCGGTGTGCGCCTCCGGGAGTTGACCCCATTTTTCCACACTTGCCCCGAGACCGGAGCCGAAGAGTCCGCCGGAGGCGAGGGCGTAGATGCCGTGCGCGCCCTGCCAGCACATGTCGTTCGGACCGGGGTCGGTGGCGGCGATGCAGCTGAGCCGGTTGAGCCGGTGCGGGCTGGACCAGATGGCGAGCCCGGCGAGCAGCCCGGCGACGCTCAGCACCCCGGAGAACAGCCGGGTCGGCGCCCCCGCGAGCCAGAGCAGTCCGAAGAGGATCGCCGTCAGGATGATGGTCGTACCCATGTCGCCGCCGAGCATGATCAGTCCGAGCAGCAGGAAGGCGACCGGGACCAGGGGTACCAGCATGTGCTTCCACTGGCTCAGCAGCTTCTTCTCCTGCTTGCGGGCGATCAGGTCCGCGCCCCACAGCACCAGGGCCAGCTTGCCGAACTCGCTGGGCTGGATCTGGAACGAGCCGCCGAGGGAGATCCAGTTCTGGTTGCCGTTGACCGCCATCCCTATACCGGGGATCTGCACCAGGACCATCAGGAAGACGGCGGCGGCGAGGATCGGATAGGCGAGCGCCCGGTGCAGCTTCACCGGCATGCGGCAGGCCGCGAGCAGCAGGACGCCGCCGATGAGCGCGGCGAGGAACTGCTTGCGGAAGAAGTACGACCCGGGCAGCGAGAGCTGCAGCGCGGTGATCTGGGAGGCCGAGTAGACCATCACCAGACCCAGCACGGTGATCAGCAGGGTGCCGCCGACGATCAGGTAGTAGGCGGTCAGCGGCCGGTCCCAGGCTTTGCGGGCGCGGGTGCAGAAACGTTGTACGGGGTTCTCGCGGGGAAGGCGCGGCGCGGGGGGCCGCTTGACGGCCCGCCCGACCGGAGGACGACCTGTACGGCTACCGGACATCACCGGCTCCTCCCGACCTCAGCCACATCCGAGTCTCCCGTTCCTCCGAGGGTCCCGAAGCACCCTGTGTGGCCGAGACCCGCGGTCAGGCGCCCGCTTCGAGTTCGCGGACCGCCGCCGCGAACGCGTCACCGCGCTGGTTGTAGTTGGTGAACATGTCCATGGAGGCGCAGGCCGGGGCCAGCAGCACCGTGTCGCCGGGCTGTGCGAGCCGCTTCGCTTCCGTCACCGCCTGGAGCATCGCCCCAGTGTCGGTCCGGTCGAGGTCGACCACGGGTACTTCCGGCGCGTGTCGCGCGAGGGCGTCGCGGATCAGGGCACGGTCGGCGCCGATCAGGACGGCACCGCGAAGTCGCTTCGCCGACTTGGCGACCAACTCGTCGAAGGTCGCACCCTTCGCCAGACCGCCCGCAATCCATACGATCTGCTCATATGCCGCCAACGAGGCTTCCGCGGCATGCGTGTTGGTCGCCTTGGAGTCGTCCACGTACGCCACCCCGTCGAGGTCGGTGACGTGCGCGATGCGGTGCGCGTCCGGACGGAAGGCCCGCAGGCCCTCGCGTACGGCCTTGGCGGGCACCCCGAAGGCACGCGCGAGGGCCGCCGCGGCAAGGGCGTTGGCGATGTTGTGCGGGGCCGGCGGGTCGACGTCGGAGACCTCGGCCAGCTCCTGGGCGTGCTTCTGCCGGTTCTCCACGAAGGCGCGGTCGACCAGGATGCCGTCCACGACGCCGAGTTGGGAGGGCGCGGGCGTGCCGAGGGTGAAGCCGACGGCGCGGCAGCCCTCCTCGACGTCGGCCTCCCGCACCAGCTCCACGGTGCGCTTGTCGGCCGTGTTGTAGACGCAGGCGACCCGATTGCCTTCGTAGATACGACCCTTGTCGCGCGCGTACGCCTCCATGGAGCCGTGCCAGTCGAGGTGGTCCGGGGCGAGGTTGAGGACGGCCGCCGAGTGGGCGCGCAGCGAGGGCGCCCAGTGCAGCTGGTAGCTGGACAGCTCCACGGCGAGGACGTCGTACTCCTCCTCGCCGAGGACCGCGTCCAGCAGGGAGACGCCGATGTTGCCGACGGCGGCGGTGCGCAGCCCCGCGGCCTTCAGGATCGACGCGAGCATCTGGACGGTCGTGGTCTTGCCGTTGGTGCCCGTGACGGCGAGCCACGGGGCCGCGTCCGGGCCCCTCAGCCGCCAGGCCAGCTCCACATCGCCCCAGACGGGCACACCCGCATCCTCGGCCGCCCGGAACAGCGGCTTGTCGGGCTTCCAGCCGGGCGCGGTGACGATCAGCTCGGTGCCCTCCGGCAGGGTCGCGCCGTCGCCGAGGCGCACGGTGACGCCGAGCGCCTCCAGCTCCGCGGCCTGTTCACGCGCGCGTGCGTCGGCGCCGTCGTTGACGACCGTGACGACCGCCCCCCGCGCGTGCAGCACCCTGGCCGCCGGCACGCCGGAGACGCCGAGCCCGGCGACGGTGACGTGCTTGCCCTGGAAGTCGAAGAGCTCCGAGCCGGTGGTCACTTGTCCGCTGCCCATCCTGCGTAGAAGAGGCCCAGTCCGACAATGACACAGATGCCCTGGATGATCCAGAATCGGACCACCACCAGGACTTCGGACCAGCCCTTGAGTTCGAAGTGGTGCTGGAGCGGTGCCATCCGGAAGACACGCTTGCCGGTGAGGCGGAACGAGCCGACCTGGATGACGACCGACATGGTGATGAGGACGAACAGGCCGCCCATGATGGCCAGCAGCAGCTCCGTGCGGGAGAGGATGGCCAGGCCGGTGAGGACACCGCCGAGGGCGAGCGAGCCGGTGTCGCCCATGAAGATCTTCGCCGGCGAGGTGTTCCACCACAGGAAGCCCAGGCAGGCGCCCATCAGCGCGGAGGCGATCACGGCGAGGTCGAGCGGGTCGCGCACCTCGTAGCAGGCGGCCGGGTTGGTCAGGGTCTGCGCGTTGGCGCAGGACTCCTGGAACTGCCAGACACCGATGAACGTGTAGGCGCCGAAGACCAGCACGGAGGCGCCGGTGGCCAGGCCGTCCAGACCGTCGGTGAGGTTCACGCCGTTCGACATCGCGAGGATCATGAACAGCGCCCAGATCACGAACAGCACCGGGCCGATCGACCAGCCGAAGTCGGTGATGAAGGACAGCTTGGTGGAGGCCGGGGTGTTGCCGCGCGCGTCGGAGAACATCAGCGACAGCACCGCGAAGGCGATGCCGACGATCAGCTGTCCTGCCATCTTCGCCTTGGCCCGCAGGCCCAGCGAACGCCGCTTGACGATCTTGATGTAGTCGTCGAGGAAGCCGACCAGGCCCATGCCGAACATCAGGCCGAGCACCAGCAGCCCGGAGTAGGTGGGCGGGTAACCGGTGATGAGCTTGCTCAGGAAGTACGCCGCGATGGTCGCCAGGATGAAGGCGATACCGCCCATGGTCGGCGTACCGCGCTTGCTGGCGTGCTCGCGCGGGCCGTCGTCACGGATGTACTGGCCGTAGCCCTTGCGGGCGAGAAGCTTGATCAGCAGTGGGGTGCCGATCAGCGTCAGGAAGAGGCCAATGACTCCTGAGAACAGGATCTGCTTCATCATCGGGCGGCAACCTCGCCCTCGGCACCGGTCTCGGCGAGCGCCTGGGCAACGCTCTCCAGACCCACCGAACGGGACGCCTTCACGAGCACGACGTCCCCCGGGCGCAACTCGCTGCGCAACAGGTCGATCGCCGCCTGTGCGTCGGACACGTGCACCGACTCCTCACCCCACGAACCCTCGTTATATGCGCCCAGTTGCAGCCAGGAGGCCTCAATCCCCCCGACGGCGACGAGCTTGCTGACGTTGAGCCGGACGGCGAGCCGTCCGACGGCGTCGTGCTCGGCGAGCGCCTCGTCCCCCAACTCGGCCATCCTGCCGAGCACCGCCCACGTGCGGCGCCCCTTGCCCATGGCCGCGAGCGCCCGAAGGGCGGCCCGCATGGACTCGGGGTTGGCGTTGTAGGCGTCGTTGACGATGGTCACGCCGTCCGGGCGCTCGGTGACCTCCATGCGCCAGCGGGAGAGGGAGCCCGCCTCGGAGAGCGCGGTGGCGATCTCTTCCGCGGACATGCCCAGCTCATGGGCGACGGCGGCCGCGGCGAGCGCGTTCGACACGTGGTGCTCACCGTACAGGCGCATGGTCACATCACTTGCACCGGAGGGTGTGTGGAGCCTGAAGGAGGGTTGTCCGCTGTCCGTGAGTCGCACGTTCTCGGCACGTACGTCCGCTTCGGCCGACTCTCCGAAAAGGACCACCTTCGCCTTGGTACGGGAGGCCATGGCCCGCACCAGCGGGTCGTCGGCGTTGAGGATCGCCGTCCCGCCCTCGTCCGCGGCGGGCAGCGCCTCCACCAACTCGCCCTTGGCCTGGGCGATCTGCTCCCGGCCGCCGAACTCGCCGATGTGGGCGCTGCCGACGTTCAGTACCAGACCGACCTTCGGCGGGGTCAGCTCGGTGAGGTAGCGGATGTGCCCGATCCCGCGGGCGCCCATCTCCAGGACCAGGAACCGGGTCTCCTCGGTGGCGGACAGGGCGGTCAGCGGCAGCCCGATCTCGTTGTTGAGCGAGCCGGGCGTGAACACCGTCGGCGCCTTGCGCCGCAGGACCTGGGCGATCAGGTCCTTGGTGCTGGTCTTGCCCGCCGAGCCGGTCAGGCCGACGAGCGTCGCACCGAGCCGGCGTACGACGTGCCGGGCGAGGGCGCCGAGCGCGGTCTGCACGTCCTCGACCACGATCGCGGGCACCCCGACCGGGCGGGACGCCAGTACGGCGACCGCGCCGGCCTCGACGACCTGCGCGGCGAAGTCGTGGCCGTCCACGCGTTCGCCGACGAAGGCGGCGAACAGGCTGCCGGGCACCACTTCGCGTGAGTCCCGGACGACCGGTCCCGTGACCTGGACGGACGGATCCGGTATGTCGTGCGTCTGCCCGCCGACGACTGCTGCGATCTCGGCGAGGGAGAGGGCGATCACAAGTTCATCCCCTGGATCTTCGGGATTTTCATCCCTGGGTCTTCTGGATGGCTTCGCGGAGCACCTGGCGGTCGTCGAAGGGACGGACCACGCCGGCGATGTCCTGGCCCTGCTCGTGGCCCTTGCCCGCGACCAGGACGGTGTCACCGGCCCGGGCACGCCCCACGGCGGCGGCGATCGCGGCGGCCCGGTCCTCGAAAAGGAGCACCTCGCCGCGCTCGTGCGCGGGCACGGCGGCGGCGCCCTGGAGCATGGTCGCGAGGATCGCGAGCGGGTCCTCGGAGCGGGGGTTGTCGGAGGTCAGTACGGCCGTGTCCGCGAGCCGCGCCACGGCGGCGCCCATCGGGGCCCGCTTGGTCCGGTCGCGGTCGCCGCCGCAGCCGAGGACGACGTGCAGGCGGCCCTTGGTGACTTTGCGCAGCGCCTTGAGCACGGACTCGACGGCGTCGGTCTTGTGGGCGTAGTCGACGACCGCGAGGTAGGGCTGCCCGGCGTCGACGCGCTCGAGCCGACCGGGGACGCCCGGGACGGCGGCGATGCCGTCGGCGGCGGTCTGCGGGTCCAGACCGGCGGCGGCGAGGGCGACGACGGCGGCGAGGGTGTTCGCCACGTTGAAGGGGCCCGGCAGCGGCGACTTGGCGTGGATCCGCTCGCCGTTCGGGCCGAGCACGGTGAACGTCGAGTCCATGGGGCCGACCTGGACGTGCTCGGCGCGCCAGTCGGCGTCGGGGTGGCCCTCGGCGGAGAAGGTGACGACCGGCACGGTGGCCTCCCGGACCAGACGGCGGCCGTACTCGTCGTCGGCGTTGACCACACCGAGTTTGCTGCGTTGCGACGTGAACAGCTGCGCCTTGGCCCGGAAGTAGTCCTCCATGTCGGAGTGGAACTCCATGTGTTCCGGGCTGAGGTTGGTGAACACGGCGATGTCGAAGACACAGCCGTCGACCCGGCCGAGGACCAGGGCGTGGCTGGAGACCTCCATGGCGACCGCCTCGACGCCGCGCTCGCGCATGACGGCGAACAGGGCCTGCAGGTCGGTGGCCTCGGGGGTGGTGCGCTCGGACTTGATGCGCTCGTCGCCGATGCGCATCTCGACCGTGCCGACGAGACCGGTGGACTTCGCGGTCCTGAGGCCGCCCTCGACGAGGTAGGCGGTGGTGGTCTTGCCGGAGGTGCCGGTGATACCGATCTGGAGCAGGTCACGGCCCGGGTGGCCGTAGATGGTCGCCGCCAGCTCGCCCATCCGCGCGCGCGGGTCGTCGACGACCAGGACCGGCAGTCCGGTCGCGGCGGCGCGCTCGGCGCCCGTCGGGTCGGTCAGCACGGCGGCCGCGCCGAGCCCGGCGGCCTGGGTGACGAAGTCGGCGCCGTGCAGGCGCGCGCCCGGGAGGGCGGCGTACAGGTCGCCGGGGCGTACGGCGCGCGAGTCGTGGGTGATCCCCGTGACCTCGGCGGCGGCCTGCGAAGCGGCGGCACCCAGCTGATCGGCCAGTTCCGCGAGGGGTGTGGCGGAGACCTCGACCGGTCGCGGCGGTCCCGGATATGTCACGGAAGCGCCCTTCTGGGTGTTTTGGGACTGATCAGCGTGTGGCACGGCGGTGAGCGTACCGGGCGTACCCCGTCCGGAGCGAAGCGAGGGGCTGCGGGCGCCTTGGTTCCCGGGTTCCGGGGTGATCGTCGTCACGGACTCGTTCCTGGTGTTCCGGTGCTGATCAGGGCTTGTAGTCGACGGGCAGGTCCGCGGCCGGCGCGCCGGTCGGCGGCACCTGGAGGGTCTTGAGGGCGAACTCCATCACCTGCTTGTAGATGGGGCCGCAGATCTGGCCGCCGAAGTAGCTGCCCGAGGTGGCGTTCTGGATGGCGCAGTAGACGGTGATCCGCGGGTTGTCGGCGGGCGCGAATCCGGCGAACGACGACGTGTAGCCGCGGTACCGTCCGGTGGCCGGATCCACGCGGTTGGCCGTGCCGGTCTTGCCGGCGACGTTGTAGCCGGGGATGCGCGCCTTGATGCCGGTGCCCTGCTCGTCGTCCACCACGGACTCCAGCATCTGCGCCAGGGCCTTGGCGGTCTTCTCGCTGATCACCCGCGTCTCCTTGGGCTTGGGAGCGGGCATGAAGCGCCCGTCGGGCCCCTTGGTGGCACGCACCAGCGTCGGCTGGATCCGCACCCCCCCGTTGGCGATGGTCGAGTACACGGAGGCGGCCTGCATCGCGTTGAGGGAGAAACCCTGGCCGAAGGGAATCGTGTACTGCTGCGAGGTGGACCACTTCTGGTACGGCGCGAGGATGCCCGGGGTCTCGCCGGGGAAGCCGAGCCCGGTGTAGCTGCCGATGCCGAACTTGCGCAGGTACGAGTAGAGGACCTTGTCGGCCTCGGACTGCGTCCTGCCGAGCTGGCCGGTGGCCAGGATGGTGCCGATGTTGCTCGACTTGGCGAGGACGCCGTTCAGCGTGAGGTACCAGGTGCCGTGGTCGACGTCGTCGGAGAACAGCCGGTCGCCGCGGTGCAACCGGTTGGGTACGACGACATGGGTGAGCGGCGTCGCCGCGTTCTCCTCCAGCACGGCCGCCATGGACATCACCTTGGCGGTGGAGCCGGGCTCGTAGGCGTCCTGGAGGGCCGCGTTGCCGAGGGCGGCGCTGTCGGCCTTCGACAGGTCGTTGGGGTCGAAGCCGGGCGCGTCGGCCATGGCCAGGACCTGGCCGGTGCGGGTGTCCTGGACGATGACGTAACCGCGGTCGGCCTTGGACTTCTTCACCTGCTCGGCGATGGCGTTCTGCGCGGCCCACTGGATGTCGCGGTCGATGGTCAGCTCGACGTCGGACCCGGGCACGGCGGGCGTCTCGTTGGAGCCCGCGGTCGGCACCTCGCGGCCGCCCGACTGGGCGTAACGGATCTTGCCGTCCTTCCCCGAGAGCTGCTTGTCCAGTTCCTGCTCGATGCCGCCGCCGCCCTTGCCGTCGGCGTTGACCCAGCCCAGTATCCCGGCGGCGAGGTCGCCGTTCGGATACACGCGCTGGCTGCTGGGGTCGGCGAAGACGCCGGCGAGCACGTTGACGGCGTTCTTGTCGGTCTCGGCCCTGCCGGCGAGGGCGGTCTTCAGGTCCTTGATCTGCTGCCAGACCTGCGGGGTCTGCCGGGTGGCGAGCCGGGCGTAGCGGGAGTGGGGGTTCTTGGGCCGCAGCTTCCTCACGAGGGCGGCCCGGCTCTGCCCGAGGATCGGCGAGAGCAGCGCGGCGGCCTGCTCGGGGCCGTCGTCGATCTTCAGCTGTTTCCTGCTGAACATCGTCGGATCGGCCGTGATGTCGTACGCGTCCTCGCTGATGGCGAGGGCGACGCCGTTGCGGTCGGTGATCCCGCCGCGCTCGGCGGCCAGCGTGTGCACGACATACCGGTTCTGCTCGGCCCGGGCGGCGTACGCACCGGCGTCGACGGCCTGCACCTGGAGCAGTCGTACGACGAAGGCGATCAGAACCAGGGTGAGCGTGAGGCTGACCATGCGCAGCCGGGGCCGGGGGCTGCCGAGCCGGAGCCGGGACGCGGGCACGGACGGCCGGGCCGCGCTCGGGCGCCGGGCCGGACGCGCACCGGGCACGGGCTGCCGCCGTGCGGCACTCCTCGGCCGCGGTGGCCCGGCGGGCCCGGGCACACGCCGGCGCGGCGGTTCCCTGTCGGACACTTCGGTCACCTGCCGGGGGTCGGGGTGGGGGTGGGCTGGGAGCGGAGCGGGGGTACGGCCGCGGCGGAGACCGAGGGAGTGGGGGTCCGGGTGGCTCGGGGCCGGGCCTGGGGCGGTGTGACGGCGGCGTCGGGCGTGGCCGGGGGCGCGGAGGGGCCGGGGGCCGGGGTCAGGACCTCGGGGGCGACCGGGTCGGTGAGGGCGGCGGCCTCGGGGGCGGCGGGGCTCGGGATGCCCCTGACCTTGCCGTCGGAGCCGAGGAAGACCGGGTCGCCGCCGGGGACCATGCCGAGTTCGCGGGCGCGGCGCTGGAGGGCGTCGGGGGACGAGTAGGCGTCGATGTCCCGCTGGAGCGCCTGTTCCTCGTCGGTGAGGTTCTTCGTCTGCTTCTGCAGGTCGGCGAGTCTGAAGGAGCCTTCACTGAGCGCGGAGTTGAGCATCAGCAGCCCGATCAGGCCACCGCCGAGGAGCAGGACGACGAGCAGCACGAACGGGGTACGGGCGGCCCTGGGCCGGCCGGCCGGCAAGAGCCGCGCGAGCCGGGCGGCCCGCCCCTTCAGCTGGGGTTTCCTACGCACGGCTCCCCCGACGGGTCCGGAAGCGCTGACGGTGCCCCCGACGGGGCCGGGAATTCACCCCGGTTCCCCGGAGCGGCCGGCGGTCCCGGCGGTGCCCCGGACGAATCGGCGACTCCTCCTGGCGTGCGAGGTGACCGGGGAGATCCCCCGGCCCCTCCCGGCCGGCCCGGGAACCCTCGCAGGTGCCACGGTGCGGCGGGGAGTCCCCGTGGTTCCCCCCATCGGTTCGGGAATCCAACCGGCCCGTCTCGGTCACTCGGCGTCCTCCCTGATGCGTTCGGCGCCGCGCAGCCTGGCCGGGGCGGCGCGGCGGTTCTCGGCGACCTCTTCCTCGGTGGGAAGTTCGGCACCCCGGGTGAGCAGCTTGAGCCGCGGCTGGTAACGCTCCGGCACGACCGGGAGGCCGGGGGGTGCGGTGGAGGCCGCACCGGCCGCGAAGACCTGCTTGACCAGGCGGTCCTCCAGCGAGTGGTACGACAGCACGGCGATGCGGCCGCCGACGTCCAGGGCCTTCACCGCGGCCGGGATCGCCCGCTCCAGGACGGACAGTTCGCCGTTGACCTCGATGCGCAGCGCCTGGAAGGTGCGCTTGGCCGGGTTGCCGCCGGTGCGTTTGGCGGCCTGCGGCAGGGCGTCACGGATCAGCTCCACCAGCCGCGCGCTGGTGGTGAACGGCTCCTTCTCGCGCTCCCGCACGATCGCGGCCACGATCCGCTTCGCCTGCTTCTCCTCGCCGTACGCGCGCAGGATCCGCACGAGTTCGCCCGCCGGGTAGGTGTTCAGGACCTCGGCGGCGCTGATGCCGGTCGTCTGGTCCATCCGCATGTCCAGGGGCGCGTCCTGGGCGTAGGCGAAGCCGCGGTCGGCCTCGTCCAACTGCATCGAGGAGACCCCGAGGTCGAACAGAACGCCCTGCACGCGCGCGACGCGCAGCTTTCGCAGGACGTCGGGCAACTCGTCGTAGACGGCGTGCACGAGGGTGGCGCGCTCGCCGTGGGGCGCCAGCCGCTCGCCGGACAGGCGCAGTGCCTCCTTGTCCCGGTCGAGACCGATCAGCCGGGCCTCGGGGAACCGGGCCAGCAGTGCCTCGCTGTGCCCACCGAGACCGAGGGTGCAGTCGACGACCACCGCCCCCGGCCGCTCCAGGGCGGGCGCCAGCAGGTCCAGGCACCGCTGGAGCATCACCGGGACGTGTCGACTCTGGCTCAAGGGGGCCTCTCATCTCCGGCGCGGGCCGCACGCACCGCCGGGCCCCCGCGAGCTCGTGAAGGGTCGGGCCTGCCGGCGCCGGAAGCGTCAGCCGGACCGGGAGCGGGAGGAGGCCGAGCCGTACGTACGCGCCGCGCACGTGGGGAGACGGTCCGGGGGCGAGCCGGGGTCTCCGGGGGTTTCACCAGCAGGGAGAGCCACGTCTCCCGCTTCGCGTCACTTTAGTCCACCCTGTCTCGCGGTCAATCAACCGGCCTGCGCGTCGCCCGCCGCATCGCGGCGGAAGCCCGGATGCGACGGGATTCACCCGCCCGGAGCAGGTTTGCCCTCCCTGTGGGTTAGCTCACAACACGCCGCGATGACGTTTTTTGTCCCGCTCTCCCCGGGAGACGGGACCGGCCGTGACCAGTAACGTCATGAGTATGACGACTTCCGCAGCAGTGCCCACTGGATCCGAAGGCGCCATAACCGACGGCGGTACCGTCACGGACCGCCTGGTCGAGTCGAACCGGGCGTACGCCGCCGAGTTCACCGACCCGGGCATGGACGCCCGTCCCGTGCTCGAGGTCGCGATCGTGGCCTGCATGGACGCCCGCCTCGACCTGCACAAGGCGCTCGGCCTGCAGCTCGGCGACTGCCACACCATCCGCAACGCGGGCGGCGTGGTCACCGACGACGTGATCCGCTCCCTGACCATCAGCCAGCGCGCGCTCGGTACCCGCAGCGTGGTCCTCATCCACCACACCGGCTGCGGCATGGAGACCATCACCGAGGACTTCCGGCACGACCTGGAGATGGAGGTCGGCCAGCGGCCGGCCTGGGCGGTGGAGGCCTTCCGGGACGTCGACCAGGACGTCCGCCAGTCCATGCAGCGCGTGCGCACCTCGCCGTTCCTGCTGCACACGGACGACGTGCGCGGTTTCGTGTTCGACGTGCGCACGGGTCTGCTGCGCGAGGTCGACCCGGCCTGACCGGGGCGCACCGGCCGCCCCGAAGGCATCCCGCCGCACCCCGTATCGAAACCGGGATCGAAAAAGACGTAACACCGACCTCGTGCGGGCAGTTGTCCACAGGCGAGTGACACGAATCGGTAACGGCGGCAAGAATGCGGGGTGTGGCGTCACGCGGAACTTTTCCCGCGTGGTGTCCGTGTTTCGGGGTGGGCCGGTTTCGCATCGCATAGCGTCGGCCCGGACAGAACGGGCCGAGGAGGGCCGGGTGACGACCTATGACGATCGAGCGAGCCTCACTGACTTGACCGCCACGGTGGAGCGGGTGCGCGGTTCGGTGGAGGGCGTGATCGAGGGGAAGCCCGAGGTCGTACGGCTCGCACTGACCGTGCTGCTCGCCGAGGGCCACCTGCTGATCGAGGACGTCCCCGGCGTGGGCAAGACGATGCTGGCCAAGGCGCTGGCGCGGTCCATCGACTGCTCGGTGCGGCGGATCCAGTTCACACCCGACCTGCTGCCCTCGGACATCACCGGGGTGTCCATCTGGGACCAGCAGCGCCGGGACTTCGAGTTCAAACCGGGCGCCGTCTTCGCGCAGATCGTGATCGGCGACGAGATCAACCGCGCGTCGCCCAAGACCCAGTCGGCGCTGCTGGAGTCGATGGAGGAGCGCCAGGTCACGATCGACGGGCAGACGTACGAACTGCCCAGCCCGTTCATGGTGGTGGCCACGCAGAACCCGGTCGAGATGGAGGGCACCTACCCGCTGCCCGAGGCCCAGCGCGACCGCTTCATGGCCCGTGTCTCCGTGGGCTATCCGAGCGTCGAGGCCGAGCTGCAGATGCTCGACGTCCATGGCGCGGTGAGCCCGCTGGAGGACCTGCAGCCGGTGGCGCACGCCCACGACATCGTGAAGCTGATCGACGCGGTGCGCGGTGTGCACGTCGCCGAGCCGGTCCGGCGGTACGCGGTGGAACTGGTCGCCGCGACGCGCACGCACCCCGACCTCAGACTCGGCGCCTCGCCGCGCGCGACGCTGCACCTGCTGCGCGCGGCGAAGGCGTCCGCGGCCCTGGCCGGCCGGGAGTACGCGCTGCCGGACGACGTGCAGGCGCTCGCCGTCGCCGTCCTCGCGCACCGCCTGCTGCCCACCGCCCAGGCCCAGCTGAACCGGCGTACGGCCGAACAGGTCGTGCAGGAGATCCTCCAGCAGACACCGGTGCCCTCCGCGCCGGGCCGGCAGAGCGGCTTCGGCGGGCTCGGGCGGGGCGCTCCGGCGTATCCCCAGCAGCCCCCGCGGGGTCTGTGATGGGCGCCGGGGGGACCGGGCAGGCGGAGGCCGACCGCGGGGACGCGGGCGGCGTGCGTACGGCCCTCGCGGGCCTGACCACCCGTGGCCGCTCCTTCCTGGCGGCCGGGATCGCCGCGGCGATCTGCGCGTACGTCCTCGGCCAGCGAGATCTGCTGCGGGTCGGCCTGCTGCTCGCCGCACTGCCCCTGATCTGCGCGACCGTGGTGTACCGCACGCGCTACCGGGTGACCGGCACCCGCCGGCTCTCCCCCGCGCGCGTGCCGGCCGGCAGCGAGGCCCGGGTGCATCTGCGGATGGACAACGTCTCGCGACTGCCCACCGGTCTGCTGATGCTCCAGGACCGGGTGCCGTACGTCCTCGGGCCGCGTCCCCGGTTCGTGCTGGACCGGGTGGAGCCGGGCGGCCGCCGCGAGGTGTCCTACCGGGTCCGCTCCGATCTGCGCGGCCGCTATCCGCTGGGCCCGCTGCAGCTGCGGCTGACGGACCCGTTCGGGATGTGCGAACTCACCCGTTCCTTCTCGACGTTCGACACCCTCACGGTGATCCCGCGCGTGGAGCCGCTCGCCCCGGTCCGCTTCAGCGGCGAGGCCAAGGGGTACGGCGACGGGCGGCAGCGCTCGCTGGCTCTGGCCGGCGAGGACGACGTGATCCCGCGCGGCTACCGCCACGGCGACGATCTGCGCCGGGTGCACTGGCGGTCCACCGCGCGCTACGGCGAGCTGATGGTGCGCCGCGAGGAGCAGCCCCGGCGTTCCCGGTGCACGGTCCTGCTGGACACCCGGGGCGGCGCCTACGAGGGCGCGGGCCCTGACTCGGCCTTCGAGTGGGCCGTCTCCGGTGCCGCCTCCGTGCTGGTGCACATGCTCGAACGAGGATTCTCCGTAAGACTGTTGACGGACAGTGGCAGCACGGTGCCGGGTGCGAGTGCCGACGGGTTCGCGGGCACCGGCCAGGAGACCGCGGAGGCGGCCGGCCTGATGATGGACACCCTCGCGGTGATCGACCACTCCGACGGCACGGGCCTGTCCCACGCGTACGACGTGCTGCGCGGCGGCAACGAGGGCCTGCTGATCGCCTTCCTGGGGGACCTGGACGAGGAGCAGGCGGCGACGGTCGCCAAGATGAGCCGGCGCAGTGGCGGTGCCGTCGCCTTCGTGCTGGACCCGGACACGTGGACCCGGGAGGCGACCGACGTGCCCCGGCCGGGCGACCCGCACGCCGAGCGGCTGCGCATCCTGCGCGAGGCCGGCTGGACCGCGCTGAGCGTGCCGCGCGGCGGCGCGCTGGACGCACTGTGGCAGCAGGCGGACCGGGAGCGCTCGGGCCTGGCCGCGATGAGCGGGGAGGCGGCGCGATGAGCGCGCGGGCACGCCTGGCACTGTGCGCGGCGGCGGCCACGCTGATGGCATCCTGCGCGCTGCTGCCCCTGGTGGCCGCGCCGACCTGGCTGTTGCAGCTCCTCCCGCTGCTGGCCGTGCAGACCGGGGTGGGCGCGGCGGCCCGCCGGGTGCCGCTGGGCCGGCCGCTCACCGTGACGGCGCAGGTGCTGGTCACCCTGGTGCTGCTGACCCTGGTCTTCGCCCGGGAGCACGCGATCGTCGGGCTGCTGCCGGGCCCGGATGCCTTCCGGCACTTCGGCGACCTGCTCCGACAGGGTTCGACCGATGTCAGCGAGTACGCGATACCGGCGCCGCTGACCGACGGCATCCGGCTGATGCTGATCGGCGGGGTGCTGCTGATCGGTCTGCTGGTGGACACGCTCGCGGTGACCTTCCGCAGCGCGGCCCCGGCCGGGCTGCCGCTGCTCGCGCTGTACTCGGTGGCCGCCGGGCTGTCCGGCGGCGGGGCCGACTGGCTGTGGTTCCTGGTGGCGGCGGCCGGCTATCTGATGCTGCTGCTCGCGGAGGGCCGGGACCGGTTGGCGCAGTGGGGCCGGGTCTTCGGCGGCGCGCCCCGTGCTCCGGGTTCCGCGGAGAGCGACGCGGTAGCCCCGGTGCGCACCGGGCGGCGGATCGGCGCACTCGCGCTCGGCGCGGCCCTGGTGGTGCCGCTCGCCCTGCCCGCGATGCAGGGGGGCCTGCTGGGCGCCGCCGGCACGGGCGTGGGAGCGGGCAACGGCAACGGCGGCACGATCTCCGCGGTCAACCCGCTGGTGTCCCTGCGCGACAGCCTGAACACGAACACCGACCGCCAGGTGCTGTCCCTGAGGACCAGCTCGACCGACATCTCGGACCTGTATCTGCGGATAGTGTCCCTGGACGACTTCGACGGCACCACCTGGAAGCCGGCCCAGCGGCACATCGTCGGCGTACCGGACCGGTTCCCCACCCCCATCGGCCTCGGCGGGGACGTCAAGCGCGCCACGGTGACGACGACGATCTCGGCGGCGGACTGGTACGCCCAGGACTGGCTGCCGATGCCGTACCCGCCGAGCGGGGTGAAGGCCGACGGCCGCTGGCGGTACGAGCCGGTCGGCATGACCCTCGTCGGCGACCACGGCCAGACCACGCGGGGCGAGACCTACCAGGTGACCAGCCTGGACGTGCAGCCGACCGCCGAGCAACTGTCCACGGCGCCGGAGCCGCCCCCCGCCCTGGAGCGCGAGTACACCAAGGTGCCGTCCTCGCTGCCCAAGGTGGTGGCCACGACCGCCAGGGAGATCACGGCGGGTGCCCGCAGCCACTACGAGCAGGCGGTCAAGCTCCAGGACTACTTCGCCGTCTCGGGTGGCTTCCAGTACGACACCCAGGTGGAGGTCGGCCGCGGTCCGAACGCCATCGCGACCTTCCTGAAGAAGAAGGAGGGCTTCTGCGTCCACTTCTCCTTCGCCATGGCGGCGATGGCCCGCACCCTCGGCATCCCGGCCCGGGTCGCGGTGGGCTTCGCACCCGGCACCCCGCAGGCCGATGGCACGGTCACGGTGAACCAGAAGGACGCGCACGCGTGGCCCGAGCTGTACTTCGAGGGTGTGGGCTGGACCCGCTTCGAGCCGACCCCGACCCGCGGCACCATGCCGTCGTACACCGAGTCGGACACGCCCGGCACCTCGCTGCCCAACCCGGACCTGCCGTCGCACGAGGCGTCCGCGGCGCCCTCGGCGGCGGCCTCGCAGAGCCAGAGCTGCACGCCCGACCTGGCCAGGTTGCAGGGGTGCGACACCGCGTCCGCGGCGGCGGCCCCGCACAGCGGCGGCGGTGGCGCGGGCCCGTGGTGGTATCTGCTGATCGGCCTGGCCGCGCTGGTGGTCCTGGCGATTCCGCTGTCGCCGTTGCTGTGGCGGCTGCGGGTGCGCTCGGTGCGGCTCGGCGGGCACGCCCGGACCGAGGAGGGCGCGGTCGCGCACACCCTGGCGGCCTGGCAGGAGTTGACGGACAGCGCCTGGGACCACGGCATCGGGCCCGACGAGTCGCTGACCCCGCGCCGGGCGGCCGCCCGGATCGCGGAGCTCGGCCGACTTGATCCGGCGGCCGCTGCCTCGGTGCACCGACTCGCCGACGCGGTGGAGCAGGCGCTCTACGCGCCCCGGCCGCGTCCGGCGGCGGGGGCGGCGGAGGACGTGCGCCGGGCGATCGCAGGGCTGCGTGGCACAGTGAGCACCGGCACGCGGCTGCGCGCGCTGTTCCTGCCCCGTTCGTCGGTGCGGGTGCTGTGGGCGGTGTCGGCCGGCTGGGCAACGCTCACGGCCCGGCTGACGGGGGCCAGGTCCGGCCTGCGCAGGCCGGCGCAACAGCAGGGCTGAGAGCACGTGTGAGGGGCGGCCACCGCTGGTGGCCGCCCCTCACACGTCGAGTCTTGTCCGTCGGCGTCGTCCGGTTCGCTCCCCGAAGCCGCCGTACGACTACTGGCCCTGCCCGTCCCGGCGGCGCTGCCAGCGCTCCTCGATCCGGTCCATCATGGAGCGCTTCGGCCGCGCCTGGCGGCGGACGGCTCCCGCCTGCTGCTGCTCACCCGGCTTGGGCGCCTTGCGCCAGCCGGTCACCGCGAGTACGGCGCAGCCCAGCATGACGAGGAAACCCACCACGCTGACCCAGATCAGCTGCGCGACCATGCCGGCCATGAGGAGCGCGATACCGACGAGGAAGCCCGCCACCGCCTGGTAGACCCGCCGCCGGGTGTACGTCCGCAGCCCGTTTCCCTCAAGCGCCGACGCGAACTTGGGATCTTCGGCGTACAGCGCTCGCTCCATCTGCTCGAGCATGCGCTGCTCGTGCTCCGAGAGCGGCACGGAGTCCTCCTCATCGTGCAGTCGCCGGGGCGACCCGGGGGGTCCCTTCAGGATAGGCAGGGAATCGCCCCCGTGAAACCCGCCCCTCTACGCCAATTGGCCAACCGGAGTCCGTCATGGCCGTCCCGGCCGCTGAGACTTCCATTCCCCGGCGGCCGACCCGTCATGCCGGGTGGTGTACCTCGATCATACGGCGCAAACCCCTCGATCGGGGGGCTTGTGGCGTACTCCATCCGCCGCCAAGGCCCTGATCAGCGGCGGGTCACGGCGGTCGGCTCAGGCCTCGGCGGCACCCGGCGTCTCACCGAGCACATGCAGCTGGGTGGCGACGGAGTGGAAGGCCGGCAGCTCGGCCGCCGCGCACTCCAGCTTGAGGAGGGCATCGAGCGCACCGGGCTCGGTGTCGACGAGGACGCCGGGCACCAGGTCGGCGAAGACCCGCACGCCGTGCACGGCGCCGACCCTCAGGCCCGCGCCCTCGACGAGCGCGGTGAGCTGCTCGGCGGTGAACCGGCGCGGCATCGGGTCCCCGGAGCCCCAGCGGCCCTCGGGGTCCTGCAGCGCCTGCCGGGCCTCCGTGAAGTGCCCGGCGAGGGCGCGGGCCAGCACGGCGCCGCCGAGTCCGGCCGCGAGCAGGCTGAGGAAGCCCTCGGAGCGCAGTGCGGCGACGGCGTTGCGGACGCCCTCGGCCGGGTCGTCCACGTACTCCAGGACGCCATGGCACAGCACGGCGTCGTAGCCCCCGCGCTCGACCACGTCGAACAGGCCGTGCGCATCGCCCTGGACGCCCTGGACCCGCTCGGCGACGCCGGCTTCGGCGGCCCGGCGCTCCAGGGCGAACAGCGCGTTGGGGCTGGGGTCGACGACGGTGACGCGGTGGCCGAGCCGGGCGACGGGCACCGCGAAGTTGCCGCTGCCGCCTCCGGTGTCGAGGACGTCCAGCGCCTCCCGCCCCGTGGCCTTGACCCGGCGGTCGAGGGCGTCCTGGAGGACCTCCCAGACGACAGCGGTCCGCAGGGAGGCGCGGGAGCGGGGCGTGTCGGAGCGCAGCGACGCCGGGTGCGGGTGCTGGTGGGAGGCGGGCGGGCGCATCGGATCCGACACGGCGGTTGACTCCTCGGCAGGGCTGGAAGGCTTCAGGCGGCTCCACCCTATTGCCTCCGCCGCTTCGGCGGTCACCGCAGGCGGGTCGGACGGGGCTCGTCTCGCCCGCCGGACTTCCGGTGGTCAGCCCGCGTCCGGAAGGTCACCGCGCGCTCTCGGGCCGTCCGGTTCTCCGGGGTCCTGGCGGGGTTGGGGCAGGAGCGGCTGGAGGACGAGCATCCGCTCGACGATGCGCAGGAACATCGCCACGTCCCGTATCAGGTCGTCGGCGTCCCGGTGGCTCGCCGCGCCCTGGATGCCGGCCTCGGCGCGGGCACGGCGGGCGGCGCCGGAGGCGAACAGCGCGCTCCACTCGGTCAGTTCCGGGGCGATCTCGGGCAGCACTTCCCAGGCACTGCGGATCCGGGTGCGGCGGCGGGGCGAGGTCTCGGGGCGGCCTCGGGCGGCGAGCACGGCGGCGGCGGTGCGCAGGGCGGCGAGGTGGGCCGTCGCATAGCGCTCGTTCGGCGTCTCCAGGACGGCGGCCTCGTCCAGCCCGGTGCGGGCCTGGGCGAGCAGGTCGAGGGCGGCGGGCGGGGCCGTGGCCCGGCGGAGCACGGGGTGCACATCGCTCGCCGGGCCGGTCAGTGAGGGGGCAGGGCCGGTGGCGCGGCGCCGGCGGGCGGCGGCTGCGGACGGGTTGGCCATGACGAACCTCCTGTCGTCTGGGTGACGGCACGGGTGCCGTATGTGCTCATCGTGGGGTGTGGCACTGACAATCCGTTCTGACCTGGTGTTTTGCTTCGATCGTAGGTTCGGGCGTATTTTTGCACTGACCAGTCAGTTCAAAAGAATTCACGACACGAAGGGGCAGGGGGCTTGTGGACGGCGTGGACGTCAGGGCCGAGGGCCTGGGGCTCAAGGGGCCGCGGGGGTGGGCCTTCCGAGGCGTCACCCTGGGCGCGGAGCCCGGCTCGCTCATCGCGATCGAAGGACCCTCCGGCTCCGGCCGGACCTGTCTGCTGCTCGCGCTCACCGGACGAATGAAGCCCACCGAGGGGACGGCCACCGTCGGCGGGTTCCGGCTGCCCCGGCACATGGCCCGGCTGCGCCGCGTCAGCGCGGTGGCCAACGTGACCGGGGTGACCGACCTGGAGCCGGCGCTCACCGTCGGCGAGCACCTGCGGGAACGGGCTCTGTGGCAGAGCCGCTTCGCCGACTCCGTGCGCGACCTGCTGCGGCCTCGCACCCATCGCGTGCACGAGGCCCGGCTGCGCGTGGACGCGGCCCTGGCCGCCGCCGGCCTCGACCTCGAAACGCTGCCCAAGGGTTCCCGTACGGCCGTACGCGACCTCGACCGGCCCCAGGAACTGCGCCTTTCCGTCGCCCTGGCACTGCTCGGCCGGCCCGCACTCCTCGGCGTGGACGACATCGACACCAAGCTCTCCGACGCCGAGCGCGCCGACCTGTGGGAACTGCTGCGCTCGCTCACGCGCGCGGGGACGACGGTTGCGGCCGTCTGCCGCACCGCCCCCGGCGACTGCGTCGTCGTACGGACCGGGCCGAAGGACACCGGTGCGGAGCCCGGCACGACCGAGGCCGACAGCGCCGACGCGGGCGGCGAGCAGCGCCGGAACAGCGACCCGAAGGAGGACGCCGATGCGCTCGCCTAGGCTGGCCGCGCTCGAGCTGAGGAGGTTCGGACGCGGGCGGCTCCCGCGTGCGGCCCTGGTCGCGCTGCTCGTGCTGCCACTGCTCTACGGCGCCCTGTACCTGTGGTCGTTCTGGGACCCGTACGGCCGCCTGGACCGCATCCCGGTGGCCCTGGTGAACGACGACAAGGGCGCCGCGGCCGACGGTGAGCGGATCACCGCCGGTCACGACATCGTGGCCGGGCTGCGCGACAGCCGGACCTTCGACTGGCACCAGGTGAGCGACGAGGAGGCCCGCAAGGGCGTCGAGGACGGCACGTACTATCTGTCGCTGACCATGCCGGCCGACTTCAGCCGGCGCATCGCGTCCAGTTCCGGCGGCTCCCCGGAGACCGGCGCACTCCAGGTGCGCACCAACGACGCGAACAACTACATCGTGGGCCAGATCTCCCGGACCGTCTTCCACGAGGTCCGCTCGGCCGCCTCCGCCAAGACCTCCCGCACCTTCCTGGACAAGATCTTCGTCTCGTTCTCCGACATCCACGACAGGACCGTCACCGCCGCCGAGGGCGCCGACCGGCTGAACACCGGCATCGGGAAGGCGGAGAAGGGCTCCAAGGACCTCGCCGACGGGCTGAAGGAGGCCAAGAGCGGCAGCGGCAGGCTTGCCAAGGGTCTGAAGAAGCTGAACACCGGCGCCGGAGACCTCCAGGACGGGTCCCGGCAGGTCGCCGACGGCACCCAGGCGCTCGCCGACAAGGTCGACGGTGTCCACGGCAAGGCCGGCCCCTACCTGAAGGACAACGAGAGGACGATCGGGGACACCGCCCGCCTGGTCGCCGACTCGGCCAAGACCGTCGACGACAATCTGGACGTCCTGGTGAAGCTCGCCCCGGGCGCCGCCAGGACCGCCCACGCGTCCTCGGCCGTCCTGGACGAGGTCTACCGGACGCGCTGCGAGAAGGCCGCGGTCCCCGACCCGGTCTGCCCCGACCTCGGGCGGGCCAGGACGGCCGCCGACGACGTGGCGACCGTGGCCGACGACCTCAACACGCTGATCGCCGACCAGAACGGCGACCTGAAGACGATGCGGGACAACCTCGGCACCCTCCAGCAGCAGGCCAAGGCACTCGAAGCGCGCGCGCCGCACCTGTACGAGGACGTGAACGACGCCGTCGCGAAGATCGACGCACTGAACAGCGGTGCCCAGAAGGTCGCCGCCGGCGCCAAGAGGCTGCACACCGGGCTCGGCACCGCCCAGGCCGGAGCGACCTCGCTGGACAAGGGCATCGGCACGGCCGCATCGGGCGCCCAGACCCTGAACGGCGGCCTCTACAAGCTGTCCGACGGCTCCGGCAGGCTCGCCGGCGGTCTCCACGACGGCGCCGGGAAGATCCCGGACTACGACAAGAAGGACCGCGACCGGCGCACCGGCGTGATGTCCGACCCGGTCCAGCTGGCCTCCCACGACCTGCACAGGGCGCCGAACTACGGCACCGGTTTCGCCCCGTACTTCATCCCGCTGTCCCTGTGGGTGGGCGCGATGGTCGCCTACATGCTGATCCCGCCGCTCAACCGGCGTGCCCTTGCGGCCGGTTCGCCGGCCTGGCGGATCGCTTTCGCGGGCTGGCTGCCGGTGGTCGCGGTCGGTGTGCTCCAGGTGACCGCGCTGATGGCCGTGCTGCACTGGGCGATCGGTCTGCAGATGCTGCGTGCGGCCGGCACGATCGGCTTCCTGTTCCTGGTCACGGCGTGCTTCGCGGGGATCGTGCAGTGGCTGAACGCCCGCTTCGGCGCGGCGGGCCGGATCCTGGTGCTGGCGCTGCTGATGCTCCAGCTGACCTCGGCGGGCGGCACCTACCCCGTGCAGACCAGTCCGGGCTTCTTCAACGCGATCCATCCGTTCCTGCCGATGAGCTACATCGTGGAGGCGCTGCGCCGCCTGATCACCGGGGGCGGGCTCGCCCCGGTCTGGCAGGCGTGCGCGGTGCTGGCCGCGTTCACCGCGGGCGCGGTCGCGCTGACCGCCCTCGCGGCCCGGCGCCGCCAGGTGTGGACGCCGGACCGGCTGCACCCGGAGCTGAGTCTGTGAGGTCCGTGCTCCCCGCGCTGTCACCGCACGCGCGCGTACCTGTGAGAATCGGGGCCATGGAAAGCAGCAGCGCCAGGGCCGGCGGCAGCACCCGCCGCGAGGCCACCCGGCAGAAGCTCTACGAGGCGGCCGTCACTCTCATCGCCGAGCAGGGCTTCTCCGCGACCACCGTGGACGAGATCGCCGAGCGGGCCGGGGTCGCGAAGGGCACGGTCTACTACAACTTCGCGAGCAAGTCGGTCCTCTTCGAGGAGCTGCTGCGGCACGGCGTCGGTCTGCTCACCGCCTCGTTGAAGGAGGCGGCGGAGCGGACCGCGCGGGCGGGCGGCAGCAGGGTGGACGCGCTCGACGCGATGATCCGGGCGGGCCTGGTCTTCATCGACCGTTACCCGGCCTTCACCCAGCTGTACGTGGCCGAGCTGTGGCGCACCAACCGGGCCTGGCAGTCGACGCTGATGGTGGTCCGGCAGGAGGCCGTCGCGGTGGTCGAGGGGGTGCTGCGCGCGGGCGTGGCGTCCGGCGAGTTCAGCGAGGAGATCGACGTCCAGCTGACGGCGGCCGCGCTGGTCGGCATGGTGCTGGTGGCCGCGCTGGACTGGAAGTCCTTCCAGCCGGAGCGCTCCCTGGACGACGTCCACGCGGCCCTGTCCCGGCTGCTGCAGGGACGCGTGAGCGGAAAGGGCTGAGCGGCCCGCGGCGGGGCCGCAGGCACCGGGACATGCGGAAGGCGCCGGTCCGCCGCCGGGCCGGCGCCTTCCCACTCCCCGTACTCCCCCGTACGGTTCTCCCCCTGTGGTTCCCCGAGGGCGGTCGTCCCCCCGGGCCCCCGTCTCGCTTCCGCCGACGGATCGGCGGAAGGAGCGGCCCGGTGGCGGGCGCCGTTCCGCCGCCCCGTGTCGGCGGTGCCGCACCGCGCCCCCTGGCCGTGTCTCCACTGTCCCGTTCACCCGGGTCGCGGCCCATCCGCGCACATACTCATCTCTCGGCCTGGGTACGGGTACTCAGCCTGTTCACACCCGCGGCCGACGGCCCGGCGCGGGGGCGCGTCGGTGCTCGCCTCCCGCGGACCGGATCGTCAGTGGCGGTGGGTAAAGTCGCAGGCATGGCACGGATTGCGGTGATCGGCGCCGGGATGGGCGCGATGGCTGCCGCCGCCCGGCTGGCCGTCGCGGGCCACCGGGTGGTGGTGTACGAGCGCACGGACACGTACGGCGGAGCGGTGCGCCGCTTCGAGCGGGGCGGGTTCGGCTTCGACACCGGCCCGGGAGTGCTGACGCTGCCCGCCGTGTACCGCGATCTGTTCGTCAAGACCGGCAAGGAGCCGCTGGAGGACTGCGTCGAGCTGGTCCAGGTCGATCCCTCCGCCAGGCACGTCTTCGCGGACGGCACCGAGGTGTCGCTGCCGAACGCCTCGCGCGCGGGTGTGGTCGCGGCCCTGGACCAGGCGCTGGGCGCGGGCGCGGGCGAGCGCTGGGGCGATTTCCTGGTGCGGGCCCGGGAGGCGTGGGACCGCACCCGCAGACCGCTGCTCGAGGAGCCGGTGTGGCCCAACTGGCAGGTGCTGGCGGACAAGGAGCCGTATCCGGCCGTCCCGCACAAGCGGCTGCTGCGCACGCGGCGGGCGAGCACGCTGTCCGAGGTCGGCGCCTGGGAGCTGCGCGACGAGCGGCTGGCCGCGCTGCTGGAGAGTGCGGCGCTCGCCCACGGGCTCGACCCGCGGACCGCTCCGGCGAGCGCGGCCGTGCTGCCCTACATGGAGCACGCCTTCGGTACCTGGTATGTGCGCGGCGGCGTCCGGGAGTTGGCGCGCGCGGTGTACGAGCGGTGCGTGCGGCGGCGGGTCGAGTTCGTCTTCGGCACGGAGGTCACCCGGGTCCTGGAGAAGGACGGCCGGGCGGTGGGCGTGGAGTTGGCGGACGGCACCGTGGCCGAGGGGGACTTCGTGGTGGCCGGTGTGGCCCCGGACGTCCTCGGCCGGTTCGTGCCGGGCGCGGCCCCGCGCGGTGCGGGCGATGTCCCTGCACAGCGGGGTATGCCGAGCCGGCTCACGGTGCTGCTGGCGCTGCACGGCGAGCGGCCGGACGGCACGGCCCACCGGACCGTGGTGCACGCGGAGGACACGGAGGCCGAGCGGGAGCTGATCTTCGGCAGCTCGGGAGGGACGGTGGCGCGCCCGACCGTCACCGTGCTGCGGCCGGACGACCCGGCACTCGTGCCGGACGCGGCCCATGAGGCGGTCGTCCTGTCCTCGGTGGTCCCCGCCGGTCCACGGCAGGAGAGTCAGGAGGTTCTCGGGCGCCACGCCGAGAACCTGATCGACACGGCCGCGCGGGCCGTGCCCGGGCTGCGGGACCGCATCCTCTGGACGGAGGTGCTCACCCCTGCCGCGGTCGAGGAGGCCACGGGAGCTGCGGGCGGTGCGATACCGGCCCCGGCGCTCGCGGCAGGCGCCGGACGCCTGCTGCACCCGGGCAACGCCACCGGTCTGACCGGTCTCTTCGCCGTCGGCGGATGGTCCCACCCCGGCGGTGGCCTGCCGCATGCGGGCATGTCGGGCGCGCTGGTGGCGGGACTGATCGTGGAGGGCCCGGAGTTCCGCGGCTCCCGGTGAGCAGGCGCCGGGCCAGTGACGGCGGTACGCGCCTCAGAAGCGGTACTGCTCGTCGTACCCGGCGCCGTGCTGCGGCTGCTGGGCGTGGCCCTGGTAGGGGTACGGCTGCTCCTGGGGGAGTTCTCCGCCGTAGGTCTCGTCGGTCCGCTGCTGCGGGACCCACACCCCGCTGGCCGGGGTCTCGCCGTAGCCGCCGCCGTACGGGTCCTGGCTGTAACCCTGCTGGGCGTACTGCCCGGAGTAGCCGGGGTCGTACGGGGCGCCGCCGTAGGACTGGCTGCCGATGTACGGGTCGGAGTAGTTGGCGTAGGCCTGCTGCCCCCCGGCGTCGTAGCCGTAGCCCTGCTGGCCGTAGCCCGAGTAGTCGTAGGCGTACTGCTGCTGCTCGGTGCCCTGGGCCTGGGTGGCGCCCGCGTGGGCGGGGTCGCCGTAGACGCCGTAGGAACCGGTGTCCTCGGGCATGGGCTGCGGTTCGTAGACGGCGGTGGTCCCGGCGGCTGCGGGCTCGGCACCGCGGGAGGCCGGGGTGAAGACGTCGTCGCGGTCGTAGTCCTCGTCGTAGGCGCCGTGGTCCTGGTGGTAGAGGCCGTCGGCGTCCCGGTCGTCCTCCGGGCCGGTCGGCTCGTGGCCGTCGAGCTCGGGGTCGTGCCGGTCGGCCTTGCCGCGACGGCGCTTGCTGCCGCCCTCGGTGTCGGGGTCGGGGCGCTTGACCGCCCAGCCGGCGGCGAAGCCGCGCCGGAACGACAGCGTGACGTAGGTCTGGCCGATCGCGAAGGCGATCGCGCCGACCCCGATGACGACGACGGACGGCATCAGCACGCCGAGGACGACTCCGAGGAAGCCGACGAAGGCGAGCAGCCGCCAGCGCAGTCGCGCCTTGTACTGCAGCAGCACCTCGCCCAGCAACCACAGTGCGACGATGCCGAACGCGATGTAGAGGACCGTCCAGCCCATGTACGCCCCTCTCCCAGTGACCGCTACGCAGTGTGTCGTATCGCGGTGCGGCCGGTCTAGGCCTGCGGGGGGTGGTGCAGGCCCAGGTTCTCGTAGATTTCCAGGGTCGCCGTGGAGTTGTTGAGCGTGATGAAGTGCAGTCCGGGCACTCCCTCGGCGAGCAGCCGAGCGCAGAACTCCGTGGCGAAGTCGATACCGATGGAGCGTACCGCCGCCGGATCGTCCTTGGCTGTGAGGATCCGCTCTTTCAGGGCGTCCGGGAAGCGGGCGTTGCTGAGCTTCGGCAACCGTTCCAGCATCTTCACGCTGGTGACGGGCAGGACCTCGGGGATCACGGGGGTGTCACAGCCCGCGGCCACCACGCGGTCGCGCAGCCGGAGATACGACTCCGGCTGGAAGAACATCTGTGTGATGGCGTAGTCGGCGCCCGCACGGCACTTGTCCACGAAGTGGGCGACGTCGGTGTCCCAGTCCGTGGAGCGGGGGTGCATCTCCGGGAACGCGGCGACGCCCACGCAGAAGTCACCCGACTCCTTGATGAGCCGGACGAGTTCGGCCGCGTAGGTCAGGCCCCGCGGGTGCGGCACCCATGCGCCCATGGGGTCGCCGGGCGGGTCGCCGCGCACGGCGAGCATGTTGCGGATCCCGGCGTCCGCGTACTGGCCGATGATGTTCCGCAGTTCGGCGATGGAGTGGTCGACCGCGGTGAGGTGGGCGACCGGGGTGAGCGTGGTGTCGGCGACGATCTGCTCGGTCTCCTTGACGGTGCCGGCGCGGGTGGAGCCGCCGGCACCATAGGTGACGGAGACGAAGTCGGGCGCGACCGCCTCGACCCGTCGGAGCGCGCTCCACAGGTTCCGCTCGCCCTTGGGGGTCTTCGGCGCCGAGAACTCGAACGAGTACGTCGTCTTGCCGGTGGCGAGAATGTCGCGCACGGTGCGTGCGCGATCAGTCCTGGTGGAGGAGGTTCCGAGGGCCATACGGGCAGGTTAGCCAGGGGTGGGCGGTCCCCCAACCGGAGCACGGCGATTTGCCCGAATTGCCGCTGTCCTGTCCATCCCTTGGACAAAGATCGCAGGTCCGCCGAGCCGCTGAGGCCTGTCGTCATGTTTCCGACGTCGCCCGACGGGCGGCGACGACAGACGCTGGAGGGCCATTCTGACGTCGTTGCCCGAAGGGCGGCCGCGCGGCGTCAGCGGCGAGAGTACGTGCCGGGCGTCGCGACGGGGGGAACGTTGCCTGTTGCGGCACCAGGGCGTGTTTCGAAAGTAGCGTCGTCCGCCCGGAGGGCGGGGTCCGCGGCGTCTGGTGCGGTGCATCGCAAGGCGGAGGGTCGTCCTCGTACCGGGCGTACGTGGACGATCCCGACAACGCGGCGAGGTGCCGTGCCAGGCGTCGCGGACCAGACGGGACTTTCGAAACACGCCCTAGGCCTGCCGGAGCCGCTTGGCGAACTCGGCCGCGGCCGCTCCCGGGTCGTCGGCCTCGGTGATCGCACGGACCACGACCACCCGGCGGGCACCCGCCTCCAGCACCTCGTCCAGGTTGGCCGTGTCGATGCCGCCGATCGCGAACCAGGGACGATCGGTGTCCAGGCCGGCCGTGTACCGGACCAGGCCGAGTCCGGGCGCGGGCCGGCCGGGCTTGGTGGGCGTGGGCCAGCAAGGGCCGGTGCAGAAGTAGTCCACGCCCTCCTGGAGGGCGGCTGCGGCGGCCTCGGACTCGGCGTGCGTGGAACGGCCGATCAGCACCTCGTCGCCGAGGACGGCGCGGGCGGCCGGGACGGGCAGGTCGCCCTGGCCGAGGTGCAGGACGTCGGCGCGGGCCGCGTGGGCGACGTCCGCGCGGTCGTTCACCGCGAGCAGCTTCCCGTGCCGGGCGCAGGCGTCCGCGAAGACCTCCAGGTGCGCCAGCTCCTCGGCGGCCTCCATGCCCTTGTCGCGCAGCTGCACGATGTCGACTCCGCCGGCCAGGACCGCGTCCAGGAACTCGGGCAGGTCGCCCTGACGGGTGCGCGCGTCCGTGCAGAGGTACAGACGGGCGTCGGCAAGCGCGGCGCGCGCGGTGTCGGACATACGTGGGTCCCCCTGATCGGTGTCCCTGGCTGCGGTCACGGGTGGCGTACGGGCTCCGCGGCCCGCACGCCACCCCCTCGTGCGGATCGGCTCAGACGGCGAGCGCCTGGGCGCGGCGCTTCACCTCCGTGCCGCGATTCTCGCTCAGGGCCTGCGCGGGGGTGCCGGGCAGGGTGTCGTCGGGGGTGAAGAGCCACTCGATCATCTCTTCGACCGTGAAGCCGTCGTCCCGCAGGAGCGTCAGGGTGCCGGACAGGCCCTTGACGACCTTGTCCCCGTCGATGAAGGCGGCGGGGACGTGCAGCGCCCGGTTCTCACCGCGGCGGACGGCGATGAGCTGACCCTCCTTGACCAGCTGCCGCACGCGCGTCACCTCCACGCCGAGCATTTCGGCGATGTCGGGGAGGGTGAGCCAGGCGGGGACGAGAGCATCGATCTTTGCGTCAATCTCGGTCACGGCACCAAGGGTAGGCGCTCGGCCGGTCTGGTCGCGATGCGTCGTGCCTGTTGTGTCGTCGGGCGGGGGCGATGCCGTCATGGCAGGCCGCCCCCGGGTTCCCGGCTTCGCTCGAACCCGAGGGGGACACCCGTCGCGGTGGAGCAGCGCTGTCGGCACAGCCCCGCGCCCGCTTTGGGGCACTGCCCCTCAAAGCACCGATCAGTCGGCCTTCGCGTCCTTCAGGGGCTTTCCGGGGTCGGCCAGGGCCGCCGCGTCCATGCGGCTGCCCGCCTCGATCAGTCTCCGCCCCTGGGCGAGATCACGCGGTCGACCCACCGCCAGCAGGGCCACCAGACGGTCCTCGCACAGCCAGCACACCGTCCAGGCCGGGCCCGTCGGGTCGCCCCGCCGGATGAACCGGTCGGCTGCGGGGTGGTGGCCGACGTACTGGACGAAGCGGCCGAACTGCTCGGACCAGAAGTACGGCACCGGGTCGTAGGCCGCCGGGGTCTCGCCGAGGATGTTCGCGGCGACCGTGCGCGGGCCCTGCAGCGCGTTGTCCCAGTGGTGGACGAGCAGCCGTTCGCCGTAGCGGGCGGAGGGGAAGGAGGCGCAGTCGCCGACGGCGTACACGTCCGGCGCGGAGGTGCGCAGCCGGGCGTCGGCGAGGACGTCCCCGTGCGGGCCCAGATCGACGCCGGAGCCGGCCAGCCAGGCCGTGGCGGGACGGGCGCCGATGCCGACGACGACCGCGCCCGCGGGCAGCCGGGTGCCGTCGGCGAGGATCACCGCGCCCGGCTCGACGCGCTGCACGCGCGCGCGCGTGCGCAGCTCGGCGCCCGCGTCGGTGTACCAGGCGGCCATGGGGGCGGCGACCTCGGCGGGCAGCGCACCGGCGAGCGGCCGGTCGGCGGCCTCCACGACGGTCACCGCGCAGCCGGCCTCCCGGGCGGCCGTGACGAATTCGGCGCCGATCCAGCCGGCCCCGACGACCACGATCTCGTGCTGCCGGGCGAGCACCGGCTTCAGCCGTTCGGCGTCGTCCAGGGTGCGCAGCAGATGCACGCCTGGCACGCCCTCGGTGCCCGGCAGGGTGATCGGCTCGGCACCGGTCGCGAGGACGAGGACGTCGTACGGCACCGGGCCCCGCTCGGTGTCCAGCTCGTGCTCGGCGGGGCGCAGGCCCAGCGCTTCGCAGCCGAGCCGCAGTTCGACCCCGAGGGACTCGAAGTCCACGTCGAAGGCGGAGTCCTCGGCCTTGCCGAGGAGCACGGCCTTGGACAGCGGCGGCCGGTCGTACGGCTGGTGCCGTTCGGCGCCGATCACGGTGATGACGCCCTTGAAGCCCTGCTCCCGCAGCGCGACCGCGGTCTGCACCCCGGCCATGCCCGCGCCGACGACGACCACGCGCCGCCCCTGTGACGTGCCCTCCGGGGCTGTCTGCTCGCTCACCCGATCACCATAGACAGGTGACGGAGCGTCAGTCAGCCGTGATGCCCGGTGACCTGCTCCACACCGCTCGTACCGGTGCCCCGAAGCCCGGCGGCTCGCCCTCCCGGGTGCCGACCGGACGGCCCCGCACCGCCGGGGGCTCTCTTACGGGCGGCGCGGGCGGCGGGCTAGGGTGGCCCCCGTACAAGCACTCGCGGGAGCCCGGACGCACCGGGCTGAGAGGGGGGCTGGCGGCCTCCGACCGTACGAACCTGATCCGGGTCATGCCGGCGAAGGGAGGGGCTGGACGCCCATGTCGTCACGTACGTCCGACGTCCTCGTCATCGGGGGCGGGATCATCGGCCTGGTCACGGCCTGGCGGGCGGCGCAGCGCGGGCTCGCCACGGCCGTGGTGGACCCCGAGCCCGGCGGCGGGGCCGCGCGGGTCGCGGCCGGGATGCTTGCCGCCGTCACCGAACTGCACTACGGCGAGGAGACGCTGCTCGCCCTGAACCTGGAGTCGGCCCGCCGCTACCCCCAGTTCGCGGCCGAGCTGACCGAGCTGACCGGCCACGACCTCGGCTACCGCCGCTGCGGCACCCTCGCGGTCGCGCTCGACGCCGACGACCGCGCCCACCTGCGCGAACTGCACGCGCTGCAGCAGCGCTCGGGCCTGGACTCGCAGTGGCTGTCCGGGCGGGAGTGCCGGCGCCTCGAGCCGATGCTGGCACCCGGGGTGCGCGGCGGGCTGCGGGTCGACGGCGACCACCAGATCGATCCGCGGCGGCTCGCGGCGGCCCTGGTGACCGCGTGCGAGCGGGCCGGAGTCGCCTTCCACCGCGCGCGGGCCGAACGGCTGGACGTCGCAGGCGACCGGGCGACCGGGGTGACCACGGCCGACGGCACCGCTCTGCTCGCCGGGCAAGTGGTGCTCGCCGCGGGGAGCATGAGCGGGCGACTCGCGGGCGTGCCGCAGGCGCTGCTGCCGCCGGTGCGGCCGGTGAAGGGGCAGGTGCTGCGGCTCGCCGTGCCGCGCCGGCACGCGCCCTTCCTCAGCCGTACCGTCCGTGCCGTGGTCCGCGGCAGCCAGGTGTATCTGGTGCCCCGGGAGAACGGCGAACTGGTCGTCGGCGCGACCAGCGAGGAACTGGGCTGGGACACGACCGTCACCGCGGGCGGGGTGTACGAGCTGCTGCGGGACGCCCACGAGCTGGCTCCGGGGATCACCGAGCTGCCGCTCACCGAGACCCGGGCCGGGCTGCGTCCCGGCTCCCCGGACAACGCTCCGCTGCTCGGTCCGTCCGGACTGGACGGGCTGCTGCTGGCCACCGGGCACTACCGCAACGGGGTCCTGCTGACGCCGGTCACCGGGGATGTGATGGCGCGGCTGCTGGCCGACGGCGAGCTGCCCGAACAGGCCCGTCCCTTCACACCGCGGCGCTTCGGCGCCGCCGTCCTCATGGAGCTGCCCGCATGAGCGTCTCGATCTCCGTCAACGGGGAGCGCCGGGAGATCGTTCCGGGCACCGCTCTCGACGTCGTCGTACGGTCGCTGACCCCGTCGCCGTCCGGGGTGGCCGCCGCCGTCAACGAGACCGTCGTCCCGCGCGCGCAGTGGGCCGCCACGGCGCTGGCCGAGGGCGACCGGGTCGAAGTCCTCACCGCGGTGCAGGGGGGCTGAGGCATGGCCGACGATCCCTTGGTCCTCGGGGGTACGACCCTCTCGTCACGGCTGATCATGGGTACGGGCGGTGCGCCCAGCCTCGATGTGCTGGAGCGTGCGCTGGTCGCCTCCGGCACGGAGCTGACGACGGTCGCGATGCGGCGGGTGGACCCCTCCGTGCACGGTTCGGTGCTGTCGGTGCTTCGGAAGCTGGGCATCGGGGTGCTGCCGAACACGGCGGGCTGTTTCACCGCGGGCGAGGCGGTGCTGACCGCGCGGCTGGCACGGGAGGCGCTGGGCACGGACCTGATCAAGCTGGAGGTCATCGCCGACGAGCGGACGCTGCTGCCGGATCCGGTGGAGGTGCTCGAGGCGGCGGAGACACTGGTCGACGACGGGTTCACGGTGCTGCCGTACACCAACGACGATCCCGTGCTGGCGCGCAAGCTCCAGGACGTGGGCTGTGCCGCCGTCATGCCGCTGGGCTCGCCGATCGGCTCCGGGCTGGGCATCCGCAACCCGCACAACTTCCAGCTGATCGTCGAGCACGCACGTGTGCCGGTGATTCTGGACGCGGGGGCCGGTACGGCGTCCGACGTGGCGTTCGCCATGGAGCTCGGGTGTGCCGGTGTGATGCTCGCCTCGGCCGTGACCCGGGCGCAGGAGCCGGAGACGATGGCCGCCGCGATGCGGCATGCCGTGGAAGGGGGCCGGCTGGCCAGGCTGGCCGGACGCATTCCGCGCAGGCACTTCGCCGAGGCCTCCTCCCCCGCCGAGGGACGCGCCCACCTGGATCCCGAGCGCCCGGCGTTCTGATCGCGGGGCCGTCACAGCTGTGCTGCATTCCGTCACCGGCCTCGGCGCACCGTGCGGCGCTGTCGGCCGCTCCTCGTAGACTCCCCTCTCGTGGATACGACCCTTCAGGACCCCCTCGTCGGGCAGGTGCTCGACGGCCGCTATCGCGTCGACGCGCGGATCGCGGTCGGCGGGATGGCCACGGTCTACCGGGCCCTGGACACCCGTCTGGACCGTGTGCTCGCGCTGAAGGTGATGCACCCGGCGCTCGCCATGGACGGATCGTTCGTGGAGCGGTTCATCCGGGAGGCGAAGTCGGTGGCCCGGCTGGCGCACCCGAACGTGGTGCAGGTCTTCGACCAGGGCACCGACGGGTCGTACGTGTACCTGGCGATGGAGTACGTCGCCGGGTGCACTCTGCGGGACGTGCTGCGCGAGCGGGGGGCGCTGCAGCCCCGCGCGGCGCTCGACATCCTCGAACCCGTCCTCGCCGCGCTCGGGGCGGCGCACCGGGCCGGGTTCGTGCACCGGGACATGAAGCCCGAGAACGTGCTGATAGGTGACGACGGCCGGGTCAAGGTCGCCGACTTCGGGCTCGTGCGGTCCGTGGACACCCAGACCAGCACGACCGGAGCCGTCCTCGGGACCGTGTCGTACCTCGCGCCGGAGCAGATCGAGCAGGGCAGCGCCGACGCGCGGGTCGACGTGTACGCGTGCGGTGTCGTGCTGTACGAGATGCTTACCGGCGCCAAGCCGCACGCGGGGGACTCCCCCGCGCAGGTGCTCTACAAGCACGTCCACGAGGACGTGCCGCCGCCCTCGGCGCTGGTGCCGGGACTGCCCCACGACCTGGACGAGCTGGTCGCGTCGGCGACCGCGCGTATCCCGGACATCCGCCCGCAGGACGCCGTGGCGCTGCTCGCCCGGGCGCGCGAGGCGCGGCAGGGGCTGCGCGACGACCAGCTGGACGCGATGCCGCCGCAGGCGGTCACGGCGGAGCACGACAACGCCGGCGACCGTACGAGCGTGATACCGCGCTCCCTGACGGTGCCCAGGCCGCTGCCGGTCGGCGACGAGGAGCCGGCCGAGGGTGGCGTGCAGCGCACCAGTCGGCTGCAGGCGCCCCCGGCGCCGCCCCGCCGGTCCACGCGGATGGTGCTGACGATCGCCGCCGCCGTGCTGGTGCTGCTCGGCGCCGGAGCCGGCGTGTGGTACATAAACTCGGGCCAGTTCACGAAGGTCCCGCCGCTGCTGGCCAAGACCGAGGCTCAGGCCCGCGCCCGGCTGGACTCGGCCGGTCTCGAGGTCGGGCGGGTCAGGCGGGAGTACAACGACACCGTCGCGCGGGGCACGGTCATCGGCACCGACCCGGCGCCCGGCGCGCGCATCCGCGACCACGACTCGGTGACGCTGACCATCTCGCTCGGCCCGGAGACGGTGAAGGTGCCGGACGTCGAGGGCCGCACGCTGGCCGAGGCGCGGGCACGGCTGAAGGCGGACGGTCTGGAGCCGGGCATGGTCACCCGGGAGTTCAGCCAGGACGTGCCCAGGGGCTCCGTGATCGCCACGACCCCGCAGGCCGGCACCGAGCGGCACGCCGGCTCGGCGATCGCGCTGACCGTCAGCAAGGGCAGCCCGATCGACGTGCCGGACGTCACCGGTGACGATCCGGCGGACGCCCGGCAGCAGCTGACGGACGCCGGGCTGAAGGTGCGGGTCGCGCCCGGACAGGTCAACTCCGAGTACGACAAGGGCAAGGTGGCCCAGCAGAGCCCGGGCGACGGCAGCCAGGCCGCCCAGGGCGACACGGTGACGCTGACGCTGTCCAAGGGCCCGGAGATGATCGAGGTACCGGACGTGGTCGGCGACAGCGTCGACGACGCCCACAAGGCGCTGGAGGGCGCCGGCTTCAAGGTGGACGAGGACCGCGGGCTGCTCGGGCTGTTCGGCGACACCGTGAAGAAGCAGTCGGTGCAGGCCGGCGACAAGGCCCCCAAGGGCTCCACCATCACGATCACCATCCGCTGACCGGGGCCCTCGCGGGCGGCTCGGCGGCAAGGTCAACTGCCCGCCGTCGAAGGGCCGTTGCCCCCTGCTTCCTTCCCCTTCGAGGCCGCTACTATGGCGGCTCCGCAGACGCGGGTCCGGTTGCGGGACGGACGGGGGGAGAGGTCTCTTGGGGGTGGAACCGGTCGCGGAGCTGACCGCAACCGACGTCTGGCAGGTCAGCATCCTCGGGCCCACGGGCGCACCCGTGGGCGGAGGGGTCATCATGCCGCCGCGGTACGTGCTGACGTGTGCGCACGTGGTGGCGAGCGCCGTCGGCCGGCAGTGGCAGGACGACCCGGGCGCCACCGTGACGATCAGCCTGAGCAACGGCCTGCGGCTGCGCGGCTCCCCGGGCGGCGGGCACCTCTACTCCGGCGGACACTCGCACGAGGACTTCTCGGTGCTGACCCTGCACGGCGATCTCTCCCTGGCCGGCGACCAGTTGCCCACCTCGCACGGTCATCTGTCCGCGGGCGCGTACAGCGCGAAGCGGCGGATGCAGGTGTACGGCTATCCGCAGGGGCAGCCGCACGGGGTGTGGGCGGACTGCCTCATGGCCGGCCCCGGGGGGCCCGCCTCGGCGCTGATCCAGCTGAACGACGCGCCGGACACCGGCCGCAAGGTCGGCAAGGGGTACAGCGGCTGCGGCGTGAAGGACGTGGCGACCTCCCGGGTGATGGGGCTGGCCGTGCTGCGGGACAAGGCCCCGGACGCGGGGGTGACATGGATGATCCCCTTGGCGCGGCTGGCCCGGGCCTGGCCCCCGCTGCGGGCCGCTCTCGCGCTGTCCGGTGAGTTGCCCCCGCCCGGCGCCGAGCCGGACACCGCCCCGCACCCGGTGCCGTTCGACGACGGCCCGTTCGACGCGGAGGCCATGGACGACCTCTACCGTCTGCTGCTGGACGGGGCGGTGCCGCTCCCGGGTCTGGTGGCGCTGCGCGACGAGGCGCTCGGGCCGGTGCGCCGCCCCTGGCAGGGCGCCCCCGAGGACATCCTCGGGATCGTGCACGACCTGCAGCAGATCGCTCAGGCAGGCCGCCCGGTGCCACCCCTGCTGACGTTCGTCGCGGCGCTGTCCCAGCGGGTCCCGGGCACCCGCGGGCAGGAACTGGCCCGCTGGGTGCGCGGCCGGGCCGGGCACTGCGTGCCGGTGGTCGATCCCGGCCCGTTGCTGGGGCGGCGCTCGCGTCCGGCGCGGGCCGGCGCCCGGTGGACGTACGCCACCTTCCGCATCACTCCGGCCTCGCCGTCCCGGCACTATCTGCTCGACGTCTTCCAGGAGCACGAGGGCTCGCCGCGCGAGGCCGTCCAGCAGTACACCGAGGCCATGCGGTTCGCCGACATCGAGCGTCTGATCAGGAAAGAGATCATCCGGATGCGCCGGGCGAAGGCCATCGACTCCCCCGATCTCTTCGTGGAGTTCGTGCTGCCCCGGGAGCTGCTGGGCAGACCCGTGGACGGGCTCCCGATCAGCACGCCCAGCGGCGCGGAGGTGCGTCTGGGGGTGGTGCACCCGGTCGCCGTGCGCAGCCTCGAGCGCCAGAACGAATCGGTTTGGGTCGGATGGGGGCATAACTGGTCCCGTAAGTGGGACAGGATGAGAGCGATGTCCGTACTCTCCGGGGAGCGGGTGGTCGATGTGTTGCCCGCCCGGAGCCAGGACACCGCGTCGTACGAAGTGCTGTTCTCCGCCCTGTACCCCGAGGAGGGACCGCTCGCGCTGGTGCTCGGCTTCCCGCCGCGGGCGTCCCGGAAGCGCACGCCGGACCCGGAGTTCGACGCCGCCCTGGACGCGGGGATTCCCGCGCTGGTGTGGGCGCACGACGAACAGGACGGGGCGCGCGTCACCCGGGAGCTGCCGGACCGGTTGCGGGCGACCGGCGTGCGGGGCCTGCCGGAGGCCGTGCTGCGGGCCCGGCGCGGCGAGTGGTCGCCGGTGTCCGCCGGCGGCGGGCCGCGCATCGGCGGCGGACTGCGCCTCGGCTTCCTCTGGGACCCGTTCGACCGGCTGCCACCACAGACCCCCCTGGCCGCACCCGTACCCGCCCCCGGAGGTGACCCCTCGTGACCGAGACCGGAAGCCCGCAGACACCCGGTTGGTGGCTGTATCGCGGCGACGGCGTCCCGCACGACGCGATCGAACGGCTCCCCGACCCTCCGGGCTGGCGGCCGATCCAGCAGGGCACGCCCCCCGAGGACGAGCCTCTCGCTCCCGAGCCGGCCGACGCCCGGCGGGGCCGGGTGTTCAAGGTGGACCGGGGACTGGTCGACGTGGTCAACGCGGCGCTGCTGCTGCGCCGTCCGCTGCTGCTGACCGGCCGCCCCGGCACCGGCAAGTCGACGCTGGCCCACGCCGTCGCCTACGAGCTGGGGCTCGGCCCCGTGCTGCACTGGCCGGTGACGTCCCGCACGACGCTGCGGGACGGGCTGTACGCCTACGACGCCATCGGCCGGCTGCACGAGGCGAACCTGCGCCGGGCGGGCCTGGACACGGGCGGGGGCACCGGCGACATCGGCCGGTTCCTGCGGCTCGGGCCGCTGGGCACGGCCCTGCTGCCGCGCCGCCGGCCGCGCGTCCTGCTCATCGACGAGCTGGACAAGAGCGACATCGACCTGCCGAACGATCTTCTGACCGTGTTCGAGGAGGGACGCTTCGCGATCGAGGAGCTGCTGCGGCTGCCCCCGGAGCAGCGCAGCGTGTCCGTGCGGACGGCGGACGGCGGGCAGGCACAGGTGACGGACGGTCAGATCGCTTGCTGGGCGTTCCCGCTCGTGGTCATCACCTCCAACGAGGAGCGGGAGTTTCCCGCCGCCTTCGCCCGGCGCTGCCTGCGGTACGACATCGAACCGCCGGGTCCGGAACGGCTCGCCGCGATCGTCGCCGCGCATCTGGGCGAGGAGGCCCTGCAGGAGGCGCGCCCGCTGGTGGAGGCCTTCCTCGTGGAACAGGGCAACGGCAGCGTGGCGGTGGACCAGTTGCTCGGCGCCATCCAGCTGGCGCGCGCGGGCGCGGACGAGGACCGCGAGCAGTGGGAGGATCTGCTGCGCACCCTGTGGCGGCATCTCGAGACGGGGCCCTGATGGCGTACGAATCACCGGAGCGCCCCACTCCGGACGCGCGGGAGATCGCCGAAGTCCTCTGGCTCGCGGCGCGGTTGGCGCATGCCGAGAACCACGCGGCGCAGGCAGGCCCGGCCGGCCGCAGGCCGCACCCGTTGTCGGGGCTCACGGGCCAGCTGGAGCCGGATCCGCTCCGGCGCCGGCGCGACACCCCGGCCGACGAGGAGCCCGACGAGCCACACGCGGACGGCACGGTACGCGCGGGCATTCCGGCCCCGCGCACGCGGGGGCCGGAGCTGCACGCCCGGGGTCCTGGCGCGCCGGAGGGGGACACCGCGACGGCCGTACCGGCGCTGCCGGTCCGTTCGCCCGGGGTGCGCCCGCTGGCGAGGCCGGTCGAACTGGGGCGGGCGCTGCGGCCGCTCAGGCGCCGGGTCTCGTCCGCGGTGCGGCACCGGATGGACGAGGAGGCCACCGCCGACCGCGCGGCGCAGACCGACGTCTGGGAGCCGGTGCTGGTCCCGGAGGAGGAACCCTGGCTCGATCTGGTGCTGGTGGTCGACACGGGCGAGTCCATGGTGCTGTGGGACAGCGCGGTGAGCGAGCTGCGCACGGTGCTGCGCCGGGTGGGAGCGTTCCGCTCGATCACCGTCCGCTGGCTGGAGCACCTGGCGGACGGAACCCTCGCGGTGCGTACCACGGCGCCTCCCTGGTCCGGGGGCGGGCCGCGCCGCCGCGCCGGCCAGGGGCCGCCCGCGTATCACTCGCCGCGCGGTGCCGTGCTCGTCCTCAGCGACGGCATCGGCCCCGGCTGGCGCTCCGGCGCGGCGCTGAGACTGCTGGCCCGCTGGGCGCGCGGCCGGCCGACGGCACTCGTGCAGCCGCTCGACCGGCGGCTGTGGCACCGCACCGCGCTGCGCCCGGTCCCGGTCGCCCTGCACGCCTCCCGCCCAGGCGCCCCCAACGGCGACCTGCACGGCGCTGCCGACGTCCCCGGCGTCCTGGTGCCGGTGGTGGAACTCGCGCCCGCGGCGCTGCAGATGTGGGCCCGCCTGGTCGCCCGTCCCGAGGCCTCGCCGTTCCAGGGGTATGCCGTGGTGGCGGGCGACGCGGCACCCGTGGCCCCGGCGCGGACGGCGCCCCCGCGGCCGGCCGAGGAGCGGCTGTCCCCGCTGGACCGGGTGCTCGCCTTTCGCGCGCAGGCCTCGCCCCAGGCCTTCGAGCTGGCCGGGTACCTGGCGGCGGCCCCGCTGTTCCTGCCGGTGATGCGCCTGGTCCAGCAGGTCATGGCGCCCCGCACGACCCCGTCGCACCTCGCGGAGGTGTTCCTGTCCGGACTGCTGCACCCGGTGCCCTGCGCCCGGCGGCGCCCGGCGGAGCAGACGGAGTTCGACTTCCCCGAGGACGTGCGCTCGCTGCTGCTCGGCTCCCTGCACCGACAGGAGAGCCGCCGGGTCCTCACGGCCGTCTCGGACTATCTGGCCGAACACTCGTCGGCGCCGTACCGGTTCGACGCCACGCTGGCCGATCCGTCGGCCCAGCTGCCGTCGCGCATCAGCGTGGAGAGCCTGCCCTTCGCCAAGGTCGACGCGGCGGTGGCCGACGCGCTGGGCGGGAGCTTCGCCGCCCGGGCGCGCCGACTGCGCGGACTCATCTCCCGACAGCAGCGCCCGGCGAGTCGCGGTGACGCAGCGCAGTCTTACGATTACGACGTGACCGACACCACATCCTTGAACAACACTGCCGAAGCCGGGGCCGGCCGTCCCCACCCGGTCGGACCCGGCCGGGCGGCGGAGACCCGCCGGCCATCAGCGGAAAGGGAATCATCCGTGGCCGAGTCCGTGTCTCGCCCGGCCGGCGTCGACGGCCCTTCGCGCACCGGGGGGCCCGGCACCGCTCCCCTGCCGACGAACACCCGGCCGGTGCGGTTCGAGGAGAGCGTGCCGCAGGTGTGGGGCCGGCGCATTCCGCCGCGGAACCACATCTTCACCGGCCGGGACGAACTGATCACGCAGTTGCACGACCGGCTGGCCGACCGGCGCGCGGCCATCGTGCCGCAGGCGTTCTTCGGCCTCGGCGGAGTCGGCAAGACCCAACTGGCAGTCGAGTACGTCTACCGCTATCAGTCCCAGTACCAGCTGATCTGGTGGATCAACGCCGAGGACCCGGCGCTGGTCCGCTCCTCGATCGCCGCGCTCGCCCCGCACCTGGGCCTGGAGGCGGCCCCCAGCGGCGACGAGGCGCTCCCGCTCGTCCTGGACAGTCTGCGCAGGGGCACGCCCTTCCGCAGATGGCTCCTGGTGTTCGACAACGCCGACCGGCCCGAGGACCTGGAGGAGTACTTCCCCTCCGGCGAGGGCCACATCCTGGTGACGTCACGCAACCAGAGCTGGGCGGGGCACGCCCATCCCATCGCGGTGGACGTGTTCTCCCGGGCGGAGTCCGTGCGCTTCCTGCAGCGCCGGGTACCGGGCATGCCCGCGCAGGACGCGGCGCGGCTGGCCGAGGCGCTGGGCGACCTTCCGCTCGCCGTGGAGCAGGCCGGTGCCTGGCACGCGGAGACGGCGATGTCCGTGGACGAGTACCTGGAGCTGCTGCGCGAGCACGCGGGACGGCTGCTGGACAGCTCGGTGCCGTCCGGCTATCCGCACTCGGTGGTGGCGACCTGGAACCTGGCGATGGAACGGCTGGCCGAACGCAGCCCGGCCGCCGTGCAGTTGCTGCGGCTGTGTTCGTGCATGGCGCCGGAGCCGATCAGCTGGGCCGTGCTGCGCAGCGCGGCCTTCGCTCCGCTGCCGTCCCCGCTCGCCGAGGCGCTGCGCGATCCGGTGGAGCTGGGCCTGGTCACCCGGGAGATCGGCCGGCTGGCGCTGGCCCGCATCGACCACCGCAGCAACAGTCTGCAGATGCACCGGCTGGTGCAGGCGGTGCTGTTCAACCAGATGTCCCCGCAGGAGCAGGAGGACACCTACCACCTCACCCACGTCCTGCTGGCGGCGGCGGACCCCAAGGAGCCGGAGGACGACGCCAACTGGCGGCGGTACGCCGAGCTGCGCCCGCACATCCGGCCCACCCGGGCGGTGGAGTGCGAGCACCGGGACGTCCGCGACCTGGTGATCAACGAGGTCCGCTATCTCTACCAGCACGGCGACTACACCGGCGGCGCCCAGCTCGCCGAGTTCGCCCGCGGGGAGTGGCGCGAACGGCTCGGCGAGGACCACCCGCAGACGATGCGCATCACCCGCGCGTACGGCAACCTGATCCGCAGCTTCGGGCAGTTCGACGAGGCCCGGCAGCTCAACGCCGAGCTGCTGGAACGCACCCGCCGGGTGTACGGCGAGGACCACGAGGAGACCCTCGCGATCGCCAACAGCAACGCCGCCGACCTGCGGGTGCTGGGCGACTTCGAGGCGGCGGCGGAACGGGACCGGGACACTCTGGAGCGGCTGATCACGGGCTTCGGCCCGGACCATCCGCTCGCCCTGATGTCCGCGGCCAACCGCGCGCTCGACCTGCGGCTGCTGGGCCGGTTCCAGGAGGCGCTGGAGCTGGACGCGCAGACCTACGAGCGACGCGTGCGGGTCTTCGGCCCGGATGACCCGCTGACCCTGGTGGTGGCCGCGAACTATGCCCGCGACCAGCGGGAACTGGGCGACTACCACGGCTCCACGGAGTCGTTGCGCGCCCTCTACCCCAAGCTGCGCGACCGGCAGGGCCGCGAACATCCCTACACCCTGGACGTGGCCAAGAACCTCGCCGTCTCGCTGCGGGCGATGGGCGCCTACGAGGAGGCGTACGAGCGCTCCAGCCGTACGGTGGAACGCTGCCGGGCCCGCTACGGCGAGGGGGACCTCAACACCCTGGCCGCGATCGGCAATCACGCCGTCGACCTGCTGCTGCGCGGTGAGCTGGAGGAGTCGGAGCGGCTGGCCGCGCTGACCGTGAACGGATACGAGCAGCTGTTCGGCGCGGACCACCCCTATGTTCCGATGACGGAGACCAACCACGCCGTCGTCCTGCGGGCGCTCGGCCGGTACGAGCGGGCGCTGTCGCTGAACCTGTCCGCCTACGAGAAGCTGGAGCGCCGGTTCGGGCCGGAGCACAACTGCACGCTGCGCTGCGGGGTGAACCTCGCCAACGACCTGCACTCGGCGGGCCGCTTCGAGGAGGCGGTGCGGGCGAACACCCGCCAGCTGGACGCGCTGCGCGAGACCCTCGGTCCCGACCATCCGGTCACGCTGGTGTGCGGGGGCAACCTGGTGCACGACCTGCGTTCGCTGGGCCGGGAGGAGGAGGCCGCGGCGCTCCTCGACGACGTACTGACCCGGTTCGCCGACACGCTGGGCCCGGACTATCCGGTGGCCAGGGTGTTCTCCCGCGGTGAGCGCGCTTTCTGCGACATCGAGACACCGGTGTTCTGACCCGTACCGGCGCCCGCCTCCCGGACCGACGGCACCCGGCCACCCGGCCACCCGGGCCGCGAGGGCCGACCAGTCCGGGGGGCTCCCCGGTCGTCGGACCGACCGGTGCCTCACACCTCCCCACCCACGGCAAACAGGCACCCCACGCCGCCCCGGGCCCCGGGCCCCGGCTGTCGGGGCCACGGGCGGCGGGTCCCTCAGCCGTCCGGCTGTCCGGTTCCCTGGGGTCCTCCCCGCGGCCGGCAGGCACGCTCCGGCGATGAGACACCGGTGTCCTCGCCCGCGTCGGCGTCCTGCGCCCCGGCCAGCCAGGCCGCGAGGGCCAGCGGCTCCGGGGGGCGGGCTTCTGCGGCGGTGCCCTCCCCTGTGGCGAGTTCGCGGTACAGGTCCCGGACGACCTCGGTACGGCGGCGCAGCACCGCGGCCCCCGGCAGCCGTTCCTCCGCCGCGGAGCCGGCCAGCTGGGCCCAGCGTTCGAGCCGGTCGGGCGCGGCGGCGACGGCTTCGGCGGCCTGCCGGGCGGGCGGTGCCCGGTGGGCACCGCGCTGCCGGGCCGCCCACCGGCCGAACTCGGGGCCCGGCCCGGCCACGGGACCCGAGGCGGGCCTGATGTCACCGGGCGGCAGCGGCCCGGCCGCCAGCCGGGCGCGCCACTGCTCGGCCAGTTGCTTGATCGCGGTGCCGTCGGCCACGGCCCAGCGCAGCCGCCAGACCGCCTCGGTACCGGCCTCCACACGTGCGGCGACCCGGGCCGGGCCGGGATCCAGGCAGACGGCCCGCACGGTCTGCGCGGCCCGGTCGAGGAACCGGGCGCCGAGCCGGGTGAGCCGGAGCCGGCTCGCCGCCTCCGTCAGGCCCCGCTCGGCCTGGGCCCGGGTCAGCGCCAGCCGCCACTCCGCGTCGGTACGCTCGAGCGCGGTCCGGCCGGCGCTGCGCTGCTGCCAGAACGCCAGGTCGCCGAGGTGGGCGTAGATGCCCTGGAGCAGTCCCGCGGGCGGGCGCGGGTCGGGCCGCCAGGGTGCGTACAGACGGGGACGACCGTCCGGCTCGTGCAGGGTCACGAGGTCGGCCAGTGCGCTGAGCTTGCTGTGCTGGAACTCGTGCAGCAGGGTCAGGGCCAGCCGGTCGGGGTCGGCGGGCCAGGATGCCAGGACGGTGCCGAAGGCGTGGCGTGAGGTCGCGGAGGTGACCCCCCGCGCGGGCGCGGGCAGGGGGACGATGGCGCCCAGTCCGGCCACGAGTTCCGCGGCGCGGCCGGGGTGGCTGTCGACCAGGAGCCGCCAGGCCGACCGCAGCAGTTCCTGCCAGGCCGCGGGGCGGGCGCTGGCCGTGTCGAGGGAGGGCAGCCGGGGGTCGGCGGTCTCCAGCGGGAGCCGCAGTGCCAGCCCCCGGTGCCGGGCCTCCAGGAAGGCCACGGGCTGCCAGTCGTGTCCCTCCCGGCCCGGATCGCGCGGCAGGGGCCGTGTCTCGCCCGGCAGCCGGATCTCCACCTGGCACCGGGCGGGCCGCGCACCGTACGCCTCGGAGTGCGCCCGCGGCCGGGGGGTGACCACGACCAGTGCCTCGTCGGCGGTGCCGAGCCGGGTGGCCGTGCCCAGGCCGGGCAGCCGCAGGGTGCCGTCGTGCACCGGTACCGCGATCTCGGCGGCGATCCCGGCACGTACGGCGGCGACCGCGGCGAGGGCGCCGAGGGCGCGCGCGCTGCATCCGCCGTGCCGGTGGGCGGGGCAGTCGCCCCCGGCGCGCGCGGCCCAGGTGCCGAACGAGGAGGCGTCGATCACGCTCCCGGCCGCGGCGGGGTCGCCGCGTTCCACCCGGGCGAGCAGGTCGGCGGCAGGCTCGGCGGCGGCCGCGCAGGAGCCGTCGAGAATGCGCCGCAGCAGCAGGAGGTTGCGGCTGCGCCGGGCCTGGCGCAGCAACCGTACGGCGTCCGGGCCGCCCCCGCCGGCGGCGAGCGCGTCGAAGACGCGGTCCGGGATGACGTGCGTGACGATCACTGCGGCGGCTCCGCGCAGCGGGCCACCCAGCGCCGGATGTGCCGGATGAGCAGCAGGAGGTCCGCGCAGTACACGCTCGGTCGGCGGTACCCGCCGCCCGGGCCGTAGCGGTGGCCGTATTCGCCGCCGCCGCACACGGACAGCTCGGCGCAGTCCAGGCACTGCTCGGCGAGCATCCGCCGGCCGGCCTGCCGGGCCGCGAACCCCGGGTGCAGCAGGACGTCGTCGAAGGAGTTGCGGTAGACGTCCAGGCCGGTGGCGGAGGCGCCGTCGTACCCGGTACGCAGGGCGTCGTTCTGGTGGATGCCGCCGTCGGCCTCGACGAAGGCGGACACCGAGCGGGTGACGCCGACCCAGTCCAGTCGGCTGCGGCCGCCGAGGACGGCGTGCAGCAGTTCGTCCAGCAGGCGCACCGAGGTCTCCTTGCGCGGTGCTCCGGCCCAGCGGTCGAAGACGGCCGCGAGCCAGGTGCCGTACGCGCCGGCCGGTCCGGGCGGGCGGGCGCCCCAGTGGGCATGCGGCAGCAGGAAGTCGATCAGCGGGGGGCGGGTCTGCAGGAGCGACTCGTAGACGGCGACGGGGTCCCGAACGGGGTCGATGGTGCACAGCAGACCGGCGTACAGGTGCGGGTACTGCGTGGACAGGCGGCGCAGACCGGCCGTCACCCGGTCGTAGGAGCCCGCGCCGGACCGGGTGCGGCGGTGCGCGTCGTGCGCCCGCCGGTCCCCGTCCATGCTGACCCCGACCCGCACCCGGTGTTCGGCCAGGGTGTGCAGCATGCGGGGGCCGAGCAGCGTGCCGTTGGTCTGGACGGCGAACTCGGCCTCGGCGCCCGCGTCTTCGACGATCGCACGCAGGGTTCCCACGATTCGGCCGATACCCGTCGGTCCGGCCAGCAGCGGCTCGCCTCCGTGCAGCACGATCCGGACCTGCCGCAGCCCGTGCCGCGTCGCGTGCTCGGCGATGCGCCGGCCCGTCTGCCGCACCGTCTGCGGGCTCATGGCACCGGGCTGACGGCGCCAGGTCCTGTCGGCGTGTTCGTAGATGATGCAGTAGTCGCAGGCCAGATTGCACCGGCTGCGTATCTTGACGACGAACTGGCGCAGCGGGACGGGCCGCCAGCCCTCTGCGAGAAGCGTCTCGACCTCTGCCATCGGCCCGTCAGGGGCTCGACTGCCAGCTGTTGTACGCGTCCTCGCCGGACTCCGCCGCCTCGGCCCGCAGCCGCTCCAGGGCCGCCGCGAGCACGGACCCCGGCAGCGCGCGCAGTTCGTCGACGGTGAACGCGGCGATGTCCGGCAGTTCGCACTCGACCCCCGTCGTCTCTTCCATGCCTGTGCCCCTTCCGTCTCCGGGACATCCGGCACACGGCCCGCACTGCGGCGTCCGCGCCACTCGGGCATGGTAGGCGACCTCCCCCGACTGCGGGAGAAGGCCGTACGCACGCCGCGACGGATCCGGACACCTCGGCTCGGCCGCGCCGGGCCCCGCTAGTTCTCCCACACGGCCCGCACGACGAGGTGTGCCTCACCGGTCGCCTTGGCCAGGACCGCTCCGGTCTCCCCGCTGAGCTTGACTCCGAACTCCAGTTCAAGGCGCTGCGGGGCGACGGCGAGCGAGGTGATCCGGGCATGGGCCTCCGCGGCCATGCGCCGGATGCCGTCGAGTGCCTCTCCGAGGCCCTCCTGGGCCCGTCTGACGACCGTGCCACCGTTGACCGAGATCTCCTCCAGGCCGTAGACGTCCTCGTCGACCGGTTCGACGAGGACCCTGCCCCCGTCCGGGAGCGAGAAGCTGACGACGTCCCCCATGTGTACCCTCCCCTGGCGTCCGCGCGGGCGCGCTGGTGCAGTCGTACCCTGATCGGGGGCGTCCCCACACGTCCTGGCATGCTGGGTGGGCCATGACCTCACCTTCCTCCCCCTCGCTCCCGGCCCCCTCCCTCCGCAACCCCGTCGGCGGCCACGTGCCCGTCGCGGGTGGTCTGCACGCGGTGGGGCTGTCGTACGCCCGTGCGCTGAAGGCGGAGACCGTGCAGGTCTTCGTGGCCAATCCGCGCGGCTGGGCCACCCCGCAGGCAATCCCCGGCAGGACGAGGCGTTCCGGGCGGCCTGCGCCGAGGAGTCGATCCCGGCGTACGTCCACGCCCCCTACCTGATCAACTTCGGCTCGCACACCGAGGCGACCGTCGAGCGGTCGGTGGAGTCGCTGCGGCACTCCCTGCGGCGCGGGCGGGAGATCGGCGCGCTGGGCGTGGTCGTGCACACCGGGAGCGCGACCGGCGGGCGGACCCGGGAGGTGGCCCTGAAGCAGGTGCGGGCACATCTGCTGCCGCTGCTGGACGAGCTGACCCACGACGACGACCCGTTCCTGCTGCTGGAGTCGACGGCCGGGCAGGGCGCCTCGCTCTGCTCCCGCACCTGGGACTTCGGCCCGTACTTCGAGGCGCTGGACGCGCACCCGAGGCTCGGTGTGTGTCTGGACACCTGCCACGTCTTCGCGGCAGGTCACGACCTGACCGGGCCGAGCGGCATGCACCAGACCCTCGACCTGCTGGTGGACACCGTCGGCGAGGGCCGGCTGAAGCTGATCCACGCCAACGACTCCAAGGACGTGGCCGGCGCGCACAAGGACCGGCACGAGAACATCGGCGCCGGCCACATCGGCGAGGACCCGTTCCGCGCCCTGATGACCCACCCGGCGACGGAGGGCGTGCCCCTGATCATCGAGACGCCGGGCGGCAAGGAGGGGCACGCGGCGGACGTGGAGCGGCTGAAGAAGCTCAGGGACGCCTGACGGCCCGGCCGGCCCCGGCTCACAGCTCCGGGCCCTCGCCCGGCTCCTCCTGGTAGGAGTACCGCTGTTCCTTCCACGGGTCGCCGATGTTGTGGTAGCCGCGTTCCTCCCAGAAGCCGCGACGGTCGGCGCTCATGTACTCGACACCGCGGGCCCACTTGGGTCCCTTCCACGCGTACAGGTGGGGCACGATCAGGCGGACCGGGAAGCCGTGCTCGGCGGTGAGGAGTTCCCCGTCCTTGTGGGTGGCGAAGATGGTGCCGTCGGCGGCGAAGTCCGACAGGCGGAGGTTCGAGCTGAAGCCGTACTCCGCCCAGACCATCACGTGGGTGACGTCGGGCGCCGGTGGGGCCAGGTCGAGGATGGTGCGGGCGGGGATGCCGCCCCACTCCGCGCCGACCATGCTGAACTTCGTCACGCAGTGCAGATCGGCCACGACGGTGGTGTACGGCAGGGCCGTGAACTCCTCGTGGTTCCAGATGTGCTTGTCACCGTCGGCGGTGGCGCCGAAGACCCGGAACTCCCAGCGCTCGGGGCGGAACTTCGGCACGGGTCCGTAGTGGGTGACCGGCCAGCCTCGCTGGAGCCGCTGACCCGGCGGAAGCTCGGCCCCTGCCCTCGCTCCAGACGCTCGCTCCACCGGATGACCCATGTATCCATCCTGACAGACCTAGGGCAGTGCCCTTGACCACCCTCCTCCAAGCCGGACAAGGCCTGACAACTCATGACGAATTTACTAAGTACGCACTTACTGGACGATCTTCGTCGCCGGTGCCATCATGCGGCGCTATCGGCCGGGTCCGGCTTACCTGGAAGGAGTCCATTGCGATGCAGGGCGACCCCGAGATCATCGAACTGCTCAACGAGCAGCTGACCGCCGAGCTGACCGCGATCAACCAGTACTTCCTGCACGCCAAGCTCCAGGACCACAAGGGGTGGTCGAAACTCGCCACGTACACCCGGGCCGAGTCGTTCGACGAGATGCGGCACGCGGAGGTCCTCACCGACCGCATCCTGCTGCTCGACGGCCTGCCGAACTACCAGCGGCTCTTCCATGTCAGGGTCGGTCAGACAGTGACCGAGATGTTCCAGGCCGACCGGCAGATCGAGGTCGAGGCCATCGACCGGCTGCGCCGCGGCATCCGGGTGATGCGGGAGAAGGACGACATCACCTCGGCGAACGTCTTCGAGGCGATCCTGGCCGACGAGGAGCACCACATCGACTACCTGGACACCCAGCTGGAACTCGTGGACAAACTGGGCGAGGCGCTGTACATCTCGACCCTGATCGAGCAGAGCCAGCCCGACGCCTCGGGCCCCGGCACCGGCGGCTTCTCGACGCACTGAGCGGCCGGCGGCACGGACGCTAGGCGGCCTCGTCCAGCCGGCCGAGAGCCGGGGCGCGCCGCTCGATCAGTTCCCGGCGGGGACAGGCACTCCGCCCGAGCAGGGCCTGGATGCGCCGAACGCAGCCGCCGCAGTCCGTGCCCGCCTTGCAGGCGGAGGCTATCTGGCGGGGCGTGCAGGCACCGTCCTCGACGTGCCGCTCGACCTGGGCCTCGGTGATGCCGAAGCAGCTGCAGACGTACACGCGGTGCACCTCCCGACGGGATCGCTCCATGACTGCCGTCCCGTATCTCGGTGAGGCAAACCTAACCTTACCCATCCCGTGGGGCCCGGCGAAAGAGGAAGGGGCGCGGATCCGGTGTGATCCGCGCCCCTTCGGCCGCTCACTGGTCCCGGTACATCTCCGCGACCAGGAACGCCAGGTCCAGGGACTGGCTGCGGTTCAGCCGCGGGTCGCAGGCCGTCTCGTAGCGCTGGTGCAGGTCGTCGACGAAGATCTCGTCGCCGCCGCCCACGCACTCGGTGACGTCGTCACCGGTCAGCTCCACGTGGATGCCGCCCGGGTGGGTGCCGAGCGCCTTGTGGACCTCGAAGAAGCCCTTGACCTCGTCGAGCACGTCGTCGAAGCGGCGGGTCTTGTGCCCGGAGGCCGCCTCGAAGGTGTTGCCGTGCATCGGGTCGGTGACCCAGGCCACCGTCGCACCGGACGCCGTCACCTTCTCCACCAGCTCCGGGAGCTTGTCCCGGATCTTGCCGGCGCCCATCCGGACGATGAAGGTCAGCCGGCCCGGTTCCCGGTCCGGGTCGAGGCGGTCGATGTACCGCAGCGCCTCCTCGGCCGTCGTCGTGGGGCCGAGCTTGATGCCGAGCGGGTTGCGGATCTGCGAGGCGAACTCGATGTGCGCCCCGTCCAGCTGGCGGGTGCGCTCACCGATCCACACCATGTGCGCGGAGACGTCGTACAGCTTGCCGGTGCGCGAGTCGACCCTGGTCAGCGCGGACTCGTAGTCCAGCAGCAGCGCCTCGTGCGAGGAGTACAGCTCGACGGTCTTGAACTCCTCGGGGTCGGTGCCGCAGGCCCGCATGAAGTTCAGCGCGTTGTCGATCTCGCGCGCGAGCTGCTCGTAGCGCTGGCCCGAGGGGGAGGACCGCACGAAGTCCTGGTTCCAGGCGTGCACCTGGCGCAGGTCCGCGTAACCGCCGGTGGTGAAGGCGCGCACCAGGTTCAGCGTGGACGCCGAGGCGTGGTACATGCGCTTGAGCCGCTCGGGGTCCGGGATCCGGGACGCCTCGGTGAACTCGAAGCCGTTGACGGAGTCGCCCCGGTACACCGGGAGCGTCACGCCGTCGCGGGTCTCGGTCGGCTTGGAACGGGGCTTCGAGTACTGCCCGGCGATACGGCCGACCTTCACCACGGGCACGGCGGCCGCGTAGGTGAGGACGGCACCCATCTGGAGCAGCGTCTTCAGCTTGTTGCGGATGTGGTCGGCGGACACCGCGTCGAAGGCCTCGGCGCAGTCGCCACCCTGGAGGAGGAACGCCTCTCCCTTGGCGACGGCCGCCATCCGGGCGCGCAGCTGGTCGCACTCGCCCGCGAAGACGAGCGGCGGATACGACTCGAGGTCCGCGATCACTGCACGCAGAGCCTCGGGGTCGGGGTACTCGGGCTGCTGCGCCGCGGGCAGGTTTCGCCAGGTGTTGCCAGCGCCGGGGCTGGTCTTAGCGTTCACGGTCACCTCGTAAACATTACGGGGTCGTGTCGCGTGCCCCCTCTTCTGGCTCGAAAGGTGAGACGCGAAGGTTGTCCTGTGGACGCGGGGCGGGTGCGGTAGGGTCTCTGCCATGTTCGCGCCGTCGATCCGGAACTGGTGGTGGACCGCTCATCCGGCGGCCCACTGATCGCGCGTGCGCAAGACTTCGCGAAGGCCGCCCGAGGGGCGGCCTTCGGTGTGTCCGGGGTCGTTCCTCCCCACCGACGGAAGAGGAACCATGGACCTGGCACAGCTCCTGCACGACGACCGCCCCTTCGCCCTGCTCCGCCGCCGCACACCGGGCCGCGACGAGCACACGGTGGAAGTGCTGACCGGCCCGGTGACCCGCCGCGACCGGCTCGCCGACCTGCCCGACGAGGGACTCGCGCTGGTGCCGTTCCGGCAGATCCGGGAGCGCGGCTTCGACGTCCGCGACGACGGCACACCGCTGCTGGTGCTGGTCCCCGAGGAGGCGTACGAGATCCCGCTGGACGAAGCCCTGCGGCGGCTGCCGCGTCATGACGTGCGCGTCGAGGGCGGCGGCTTCGACGTCGGCGACGAGGCGTACGGCGAGATCGTCGGTCGGGTGCTGGCGGAGGAGATCGGCCGCGGCGAGGGCGCGAACTTCGTGATCCGGCGGACGTACGAGGGCGCGATCCCGGGGTTCGGCCGGGCCGACGCGCTCGCGCTGTTCCGCCGGCTGCTGGAGGGCGAGCGGGGCGCGTACTGGACGTTCGTCGTGCACACCGGGGACCGCACACTGGTCGGGGCCAGCCCCGAGGTGCACGTGCGGATGTCCGGCGGAACGGTCGTCATGAACCCCATCAGCGGGACCTACCGCTATCCCGCCGGGGGCCCGAGCCCCGAGCACCTCCTGACCTTCCTCGCCGACGGCAAGGAGATCGAGGAGCTGTCGATGGTCGTCGACGAGGAACTGAAGATGATGTGCACCGTCGGCGACATGGGCGGGGTGGTCGTCGGGCCGCGTCTGAGGGAGATGGCGCACCTCGCGCACACCGAGTACGAACTGCGCGGGAAGTCGTCCCTGGACGCCAGGGACGTGCTGCGCGAGACGATGTTCGCGGCCACCGTCACCGGCTCGCCCGTGCGGAACGCCTGCCGGGTCATCGAGCGCCACGAGGTCGGTGGCCGCGGGTACTACGCGGGTGCGCTGGCCCTGCTCGGCCGGGACCACGGCGGGGCGCAGACCCTGGACTCCCCCATCCTGATCCGCACGGCCGACATCTGCGCACAGGGCCGGCTGCGCGTGCCGGTCGGCGCCACGCTGGTGCGCGGCTCGGACCCGGCCGGCGAGGTCGCGGAGACCCACGCCAAGGCGGCGGGCGTGCTGGCGGCCCTCGGGGTACGGCCGTCCCGGCCGCGCGAAGAGCGCGAGCGGCCCCGGCTGGCCGACGATCCGCGGGTGCAGGCCGCGCTGGACGGGCGCCGCTCGGCACTGGCGCCGTTCTGGCTGCGGATGCAGGAGCGTTCCGCGGCTCTGGCGGGGCACGCCCTGGTGGTGGACGGCGAGGACACCTTCACGGCGATGCTCGCGCATGTGCTGCGGTCGAGCGGGCTGGACGTCGCCGTCCGGCAGTACGACGAGCCGGGGCTGCGGCAAGCGGCGCTCGCGCACGAGGGACCCGTCGTCCTCGGGCCGGGTCCCGGGGACCCCTGCGATCCCACCGACCCCAAGATGCGCTTCCTGCGGGAGCTGACCGCCGCCCTGCTCCGGGAGCACCGGCACGGGGTGCTCGGCGTCTGTCTGGGCCATGAGCTGATCGCGGCCGGACTGGGGCTGGACATCGTCCGCAAGGAGGTGCCGTACCAGGGGGCGCAGACCACGATCGACCTGTTCGGACGACCCGAGACGGTCGGCTTCTACAACAGCTTCGTCGCCCGCTGCGACGAGGACGCGGCCCGGGAGCTGGCCGCGCACGGGATCGAGGTGAGCCGGGCGACGAACGGCGAGGTGCACGCGGTACGGGGCCCCGGGTTCGCCGGGGTGCAGTTCCACCCGGAGTCCGTCCTCACCCTGGACGGGGCCGCCGTGGTGCGGGAGCTGGTCGGCCGGCTGCGCGGGGCCGGCACGGCGAGGTGAGCGAAGGGGCCCGGGGACCGCCCGGTCCTCGGGCCCGGGCCGGACGGTCAGCCGAAGAACACCCCGACCTCCTGGTACAGCTTCGGGTCCACCGTCTTCAGCTTGGCCGTGGCCTCGGCGAGCGGGACGCGGACGATGTCGGTGCCGCGCAGGGCCACCATCGTGCCGAAGTCGCCCTCGTGGACGCAGTCGACGGCGTGCAGACCGAACCGGGTGGCGAGCCAGCGGTCGAAGGCGCTGGGCGTGCCGCCTCGCTGGACATGGCCGAGAACCGTGGTGCGGGCCTCCTTGCCGGTGCGGCTCTCGATCTCCTTGGCCAGCCACTCGCCGACCCCGGAGAGCCGGACGTGTCCGAAGGAGTCCAGCGACCCGTCCTTGAGCACCGCGTCGCCGTCCTTGGGCATGGCGCCCTCGGCGACGACCACGATCGGCGCGTACGACGCCCGGAAGCGGGAGGTCACCCAGGCGCAGACCTGCTCGACGTCGAAGCGCTGTTCGGGGATGAGAATGACGTTGGCGCCGCCGGCCAGGCCCGAGTGCAGGGCGATCCAGCCGGCGTGACGGCCCATCACCTCCACCACCAGGACCCGCATGTGGGACTCGGCGGTGGTGTGCAGGCGGTCGATGGCCTCGGTCGCGATGTTGACGGCGGTGTCGAAGCCGAAGGTGTAGTCGGTGGCGGACAGGTCGTTGTCGATCGTCTTGGGCACGCCGACACAGGGCACCCCGTACTCGTCGGACAGCCGGGCGGCGACGCCGAGGGTGTCCTCGCCGCCGATCGCGACGAGGGCCTCGACCTCCAGCTTGGTCAGGTTGTCCTTGATCCGGCGGATGCCGTTCTCCGCCTTGAGGGGGTTGGTGCGCGAGGAGCCGAGGATGGTGCCGCCCCGGGGCAGGATGCCGCGCACCGCGGGGATGTCGAGACGGACGGTGTCGCCTTCGAGAGGACCCCGCCAGCCGTCCCGGAAGCCGACGAAGTCATAGCCGTACTCCTGCACGCCCTTGCGGACGACGCCCCGGATGACGGCGTTGAGCCCGGGGCAGTCGCCGCCTCCGGTCAGTACTCCGACCCGCATGGATATGTCCCTTCACCGCAATTCCCTGACAGGCAGTCACGCTAACGGTGATCCAGGTCACACCGGGAGGGGCGGGACGGGTGATTTCGGGGCATTGCCGAAGGCGGCAAGGGAGGTGCTACTCCTCGTCGAGGCCGCGCTCTATGGCGTACCGCACCAACTCGACCCTGTTGTGCAGTTGGAGCTTGCCGAGGGTGTTCTGCACATGGTTCTGCACCGTGCGGTGGGAGATGACCAGGCGTTCGGCGATCTGCTTGTAGCTCAGGCCCTTGGCGACCAGCCGCAGTACCTCCGTCTCCCGGTCCGTCAGCCGGGGCGCGCCGGGTCCGTCGGGGTCGGGCGCGGGTGCCGGCTCGGCGGCCAGCCTGCGGTACTCGCCGAGGACCAGCCCGGCGAGGCCCGGTGTGAACACCGGGTCGCCGACGGCGGTGCGGCGCACGGCGTCCAGCAGTTCCTCGGTGGAGGCCGACTTCACCAGATAGCCGGTCGCGCCGGACTTCACCGCCTCCAGGACATCGGCGTGCTCACCGCTCGCGGAGAGGACGAGGACCCGCAACGCCGGGTTGTGACCGACCAGTTCCCTGCACACCTGGACACCGGGCTTGGCCGGGAGGTTGAGGTCCAGCACGAGGACGTCGGGGGCGGCGGCCTTGGCGCGGCGGACCGCCTGCTCGCCGTCGCCGGCGGTCGCGACCACATGGAAGCCGGACTCGGCCAGGTCCCGCGCGACCGCGTCGCGCCACATGGGGTGGTCGTCCACCACCATGACCTTGATCGGGTCCCGCTGCTCGCTCATCGACGTCCCGCCTTCACGTTCTTCGGCACTCTCAGTTCGACTTCCGTGCCCTGCCCGGGGACGGAGACGAGTTCGGCGCTGCCGCCCAGGTCGCGCAGCCTCCCCCGGATCGACTGGGCCACGCCGAGCCGGCCCTCGCCCTCGGCCTGGGCGAGCCGTCCCTCGGGGATGCCCGGGCCGTCGTCCCGGACGGTCACCACGATCCCGTCCGGCTCGTCCTCGACCAGGATCCACGCCCGGGCCTCGGCCCCGGCGTGCCTGCGTACGTTGTCCAGGGCGGCGCCGGCCGCGGCGGCCAGCTCCCGCGCCGCCGGCGCGGGCAGCTCGACCGGCGCCCCGGGCTCGGCCAGACTCACCCGGGCACCCGCCAAGGGGGCCAGCAGTGAGCGCAGATCGACCGGTTCCTCGTCCTCGACGGCGCGTGGCACGGCCCCGGGCGCGGTGCCCTCCGGCAGCCGGGAGACCGGTGGCGGACCGCCGGACACCAGGGTGCGCAGCGCCACCTCCTGCTCGCCCGCGAGCCGCCCCAGCTCCGCCGCCTCGCCGCCGATGACCGCGCCCCGCCGCTGCACCATGGCCAGCACCTGGAGCACGCCGTCGTGGATGTCCCGGGCCAGCCGCTCGCGCTCCCGGGTGGCCGCCTCGATCTCCAGGGCGCGGGCGAGGGTGCGCTCGGAGGCGCGGGCGACCTCCACGACGTAGCCGATGGCGATCGAGGCCACCCAGACGAGGATCACGTTGTGCACGGTGTCCCGGGCGGGGCGCCCGCGCTCGACCAGGTTGGCGGCGGCCACGGCGGTGGAGGCGACGGCCGCCCAGCGCCAGCCGCCCTTCAGGGCGAAGGCCAGCACCGAGCCGGCGGTCCATATCGACGACAGGGTGGGGCCGCCGCCGGCGATCCGCTCGTGGTTGTCGGCGAACGGGGTGAGCAGGATGCCGACGAGCGCGACGGTCAGGTCGGCGGCCAGGAAGCCCTTGGTGCAGCTCGCCGCGTTGCGCACCCGGGGCAGGGTGGCGAGGGTCCACACCACCAGGACGGCGTAGTAGGCGACGGCGACCCAGGGCCGTACGAAGTGGGAGTACGCGGTGGCGCACAGACCGATGGCGTACAGCATGGTCAGGACGCGGTAGCCGGAGAGCGCGCGCCACAGCGGCAGCTCGACCGACATCCTCGTCACGGCCCGTTGTGCGGCTCCTGCGCCTCCGACGCGCTCGGCCATGTCCCCCGTCCCCCCGGCCCCCGGTGCGAGGCCCCTAATCCTCTGCCTTCTTCTTCTCGGCGTCCTTCTTCTCGGCCTCCTTGGCCTCCTTGGCCTCCTTGGCCGCCTTCGCCGCCTCCGCGATCTGCCGCTTGGCGGCGGTCGCGTACACGTCGACGTACTCCTGACCGGAGAGCTTCATGATCTCGTACATGACCTCGTCGGTCAGGGCCCGCAGGACGAAGCGGTCGTGCTCCATGCCGTGGTAGCGGCTGAAGTCCAGCGGCTTGCCGATGCGGATGCCGGGGCGCATCAGCTTCGGCATCACCTTTCCGGGCGGCTGGATCTTCTCGGTGTCGATCATGGCCACCGGGATGACCGGAGCGCCGGTGGCGAGCGCCACGCGCGCGAGGCCGCCCGGCTTGCCCCGGTACAGGCGGCCGTCGGGTGAGCGGGTGCCCTCGGGGTAGATGCCGAACAGCTCGCCCCGCTCCAGCACCTCTATGCCGCTCTTGATCGCGGCCTCGCCGGCGCCGCGCGCCCCGGAGCGGTCCACCGGGAGCTGCCCGACGCCCTTGAAGAACGCGGCGGTCAGCCGGCCCTTCACCCCGGGCGTCGTGAAGTACTCGGCCTTGGCGATGAAGGTGACCTTGCGGTCCAGGACCGCGGGCAGGAAGAAGGAGTCCGAGAAGGACAGGTGATTGCTCGCCAGGATGGCGGGGCCCTCGGCCGGTATGTTCTCCAGGCCTTCCACCCAGGGTCTGAAGGCGACCTTCAGCGGTCCCCCGATGGCGACCTTCATCGTGCCGTACAACACCCGCTTGCCTCCTGTTTCCGTCGAACAGACCTTAACCCGCGGGAGCGCCGAAGCACCCGACGACCCTGGTCGGTGTCAGTGCGGTCGCGTACGGTGAAGCACATCCGCACGTTTCCCTCACGCCTGCGCCGGCCACCGGCGGGGGCCTCTTCAGGAACAGGAGCGTCGAAGGTGCCGGTCCTCCCCGGAGCCGAGCCGTACCGCCACGAGGGCGGGGAGGTGGGGGTCCTCCTCTGCCACGGCTTCACCGGCTCGCCCCAGTCGCTGCGCCCCTGGGCGGAGCACCACGCGGCGCACGGCCTGACCGTGTCGCTTCCCCTGCTGCCCGGCCACGGCACCCGTTGGGAGGACATGGCGGTCACCGGCTGGCAGGACTGGTACGCGGAGGTGGACCGCGAGCTGCGGATCCTCTCCGGGCGTTGCTCCCGGGTGTTCGTGGCGGGCCTGTCGATGGGCGGTGCGCTGGCGCTCAGGCTGGCCGCCCGGCACGGCGAGCGCGTCTCGGGCGTGGTGGTCGTCAACCCGGCGAACAAGGTGCACGGCCTGTCGGCGTACGCCCTTCCGGTGGCCCGGCACCTCGTGCGGACCACGAAGGGCATCGCCAGCGACATAGCCAAGGAGGGCGCTGCCGAGCTGGGCTACGACCGGGTGCCGCTGCACGCGGCGCACTCGCTGCGGTTGTTCCTGCGCCGGCTGGACGGCGAGCTGCCCCAGGTCACCCAGCCGTTGCTGCTGCTGCGCAGCGCCCAGGACCATGTGGTTCCGGCGACCGACTCGGCCCGGGTGCTGAGCCGGGTGTCCTCCACGGACGTGACGGAGATCGTGCTGGAACACAGCTACCACGTGGCGACGTTGGACCAGGACGCGGACCGGGTCTTCGAGGAGAGCCTCGCCTTCATGGGTCGGCTCGCACCCGGTCTCGGCAAGGAAGGGACGGCCACAGGTGGCTGAGCACGAGTCCGACCGCGAGGGCCGCGAGCCGGACGAGCAGAACCCGCCCTTCGACGAGGACGCCGCCTGGCGGGCCATCGTCGCGGGGTACGGCGAGGAGCCGCCGGACCCGCCGGGGGCCACGCCCTTCCGGCCGGTGGAGGACCTGGCGCTGCCGGAGCCGGAGAAGGACGCCGAGAGCGACACCGCCGACAAGGCGCCGGTGCGGCCGCCGCTGGGCAGCTCCGTGTCCTTCGCGCCCGGGGTCGGCCCGCGCGACCACACCCCGCCCGAGCCCTCCGAGGACGACTTCGACGAGGACGACGAGGGCCACTTCGTGCCGCCGGAGCCGCCGCCGCTGCCGGCCGCCGACACCACCGCGAAGTTCGCCTGGCTGGGCGTCGTCGGCGGCCCGGTCCTGGTCCTGCTGGCGGTGCTGCTCGGCTGGGACATGACCTGGTGGCTGACCACCCTGGGCGTCGGCGGCTTCCTCGGCGGCTTCGGCGCACTCGTGATGCGGATGCGCACGGACGACGACGAGGACGACGACCCGGGGCGGGGCGCCGTGGTCTGACCACGGTGGTCGATCTCCTGCACTCGGTTCAAGCGACGGTCATACCGCAGGCACGCGCACCGCGGCGAGGACCGGGAGATGGTCCGTGGCCGCCGTCAGGTCGGCGCGGCTGACGCCCGGCCGGGCATGGGGGACCCCGCAGCCGAGCACCTCGACGCCCTTGGTCGCGAAGACGGCGTCGATGCGCTGCGGCGGGTCGCTGTGCGGCCAGGTCGTCCCGCCGCCCCAGGGGGCGACGGCCCGGCAGTCCTGGAGGCTCGCGGAGAGCCGGCGGAAGGTCCGGCCGCCGGGGCCCTCGTTCAGGTCGCCGCCCGCGAGGGCGTGCTCCGCCCCGAGCCCGGCCAGCCGGTCGAGGAGCATCCCGCCCTGCTCGTACCGCTCGCTCTCGTCGAGGCTCAGATGGCAGCTGATCACCCCCACGCGGGCACCGCCGAAGCGGACCACCGCCGTGGCGAGGCCGCGGCGGTGCAGCCCCGGGGTGAGAGGCAGCAGCACGTCCTCCGTCCGCTCCACGATGGCCCGGAGCGAGCACAGGATCGCCGGGCCCGCCGCGGTGGCGCCACCGGTGAGAACGACCTGCCCGCAGGCCGCCGCCAGCCGGGCCAGCTTCTTGCGCCAGCGGAAGAAGCGGGGGGCCTCCTGGATCAGGACCAGGTCGGGGGCACAGGCGGTGATGACCCGGGCCAGGGCGGCAGTGTCGTCGCGCATCGAGCGGATGTTGTAGCTCAGGACACGGATGACGGCGGAACCGTCGGGCTCGGTACGGGAGTTGGGGAGCGCGGGGGTTGCCATGCCGTCAATCTACGACGCCCCGGGGTCGGGGCGCCCGACGACTCGGGGCGCGGAGGCCGTGTACCGCTGCCGCGCCGTCGTGGCCGGTCATGCCCACGCGGCGGTAGCAGCACAGGAGACACAGCCCCGCGCCCCTGCTCGGGTGAACGTCCCTCACATGATCGGATCGGGCTCCCGGGCCAGGTCGGCCGCCCCCACCAGTCCCGCCTTGTTGCCGAGCTGGGCGGCGATCACGTCGGCCACCGGGCGCCAGTTGCCGCCGACCAGCCAGCGCTTGTAGGACTTGCGGATCGGGTCGAGGACCAGTTCGCCCTCGTCGGAGAGGCCGCCGCCGACGATGAACGCGGACGGGTCGAAGAGGGAGGCCAGGTCGGCCAGGCCCGCGCCGACCCAGCGGGCCAGCTCCCGGTAGGAGTCCACCGCCACCGGGCAGCCCTGGCGGGCGGCCATGGAGATGTGCTTGCCCTCGATGCCGTCGGGCGTGCCGTCGCCCAGCGCCAGCAGCACCTCGGCGCGCTCGGGGGTGGCGTTGGCGCGCTGCTTGGCGTAGCGGACCAGGGCGCGGCCCGAGGCGTACTGCTCCCAGCAGCCCTGCGAACCGCAGCCGCACAGCAGGCCGTCCGGGACCATCCGGATGTGCCCGAACTCCGCGGCCACGCCGAAGTGGCCGCGGCGCAGCTTGTTGCCGATGATGATGCCGCCGCCGAGGCCGGTGCCGAGCGTGATGCAGATGACGTTGCGGTGGCCCTTGCCGGCGCCGAACCTGTACTCGCCCCAGGCCGCGGCGTTGGCGTCGTTCTCGACCACGACCGGGAGGCCCACGCGGGCCTCGACCTTGTCCTTCAGCGGCTCGTTGCGCCAGTCGATGTTGGGCGCGAAGTACACCGTGGAGCGCTGCCGGTTGACGTAACCGGCGGCTCCGATGCCCACGCCGACGATCTCGTGCCCGGCGCGCGCACCCTCCACCGCCGAGGCGATGGCGTCCACGATGGCCTCGGGCGTGGTGGGGGTCGGCACCTTGAAGGTCGAGAGGATGTTGCCTTCCTCGTCGACCACGCCGGCCGCGATCTTGGTGCCGCCGATGTCGACGCCGATGGTGAGTCCCATGAATCCCTCAGTTCCGGTCGAGCCCCGCTACGGCCAACCGTACCCGAGGCCCTGCCGTGGGAGGGCTTCAGTCCAGGTCGATGCGCTCCCCCGGACCGGTGCCCTCACCCCCGTCGGGGCGGTCGTCCGGGCCCTCGCGGGTGAGGTCGTCGGCCGTGCGGGCGGTCCAGCGGCGTTCCTGGGCCTGGACGGCGGAGCGGTAGGCGGCGAGCAGTTCGCTGCCGGCGGCGGCGAGGTGGTCGAAGACGTCGGGGTTGCGGTCGATGACGGGCTCGACGGCGGCCTTGGCCTGCTGGACGACCTGGCGCACCACCTGCTGGGCGGCGGGTCCTGCGAGGCCGCCGAGGAGCGGTGACTGCAGGCCGGAGAGCCTGTCGGCCACCGTGTCCACGAGCCTCTTCAGTTCCTCCGCGGCCGAGCCCGGCTGCGGGCCGTGCTCGGCGCGGCGGCGGGCCTTCTCGGCCGCGAGGTCCTCGGCACAGGCCGTGGCCCAGGCGTCGGCGTCGGTCGCCCGGCCCTGTTCCTCGTACGAGTCGGATGCGGGGCGCTCTTCGCTCATGGCGGACTCCTGACTACGGTTCGCCTCTACGACGTTACCCGAACGGGCGCACCCGGATCATCACCGTCCGGTCGCGGGCCACAGGTCGGGGTCCGGGGCGAACCGGATGCGCAGCTCGCCCTCGCGCAGGCCGGCGCCGGCGACGCCGCAGCGGCGCAGGGCGGAGGGCAGCGGGACGATCCGGCGGAAGGGGCCCGCGGTGATCACGAGTTCGTCGCCGCGCCGGACCAGGTCCAGCTCGTCCCGTACGGCGCCGGGCAGCGGAATGTGCCAGACCAGCACGCCGTCCTCACTCCGCCGGTCCACGACGGGCCACTCGACCGGGGCGGGCGCCGGGTCGACGCCGGGTACCGCGAGGGCGGCGAGGTCGTCGGCGCCGCGCGGGTCGCGGCCGAGGTGCGGGACGGGATGAACCTCGTACGGCTGCTCCTGCCAGTCGGCGAGCGTCTTGCGCTGCTGCGCGAGCAGGGAGGACAGCCAGCTGTCCGGGGTGCTCTCGGGCAGGGCGCGGTTGGCGACCAGGGCCTCGGTGCGCAGGCCGCGCAGGGCGAGACCGAGGCCGGCGCTCCGTACGGCGTCGGCGCCGGCCGGGCCGGGCTCGGCGACCAGGCGTACGACGGTGTTCCGGTCCGTGAGGACGGCCTCGACGGCGGCCAGTTCGACGTCCCAGCGGGCCGCCGTCTCGTAGAGCCACTCGGACGGCATCGGCACCCCGGCCAGCCGGCCGAGGACCGGGCGCAGGGCGCGGGCCGCCTGCCGCTCGGGCGGGAGCAGGCGGCGCAGATAACGGCGCAGCTCCTCGGGCAGGCCGAGCAGCGCGAGGGCCTGCGGCAGCGGCGGCAGGTCGACGACGAGGAGGTCGAAGCGCTCCGACAGGGCGGCGTCCCTGAGCGCGCGCAGGAAGGACAGCTCCTCGGCGCCGGGCAGTGGGGTGACCTCCTCGGCGTCCAGCCGGGCGGCGCCGAGCAGGTCGAGGACGTTCGCGGCGCGGTCCTGGAATGCGGTGAGGTCCCCACGGAAGCGTTCGACGGCGTCGGGCCGCCAGGCGGTGAGGTGAGGTGCGGTCTGTCGCGGAGCCGGTCCTGTCGCGGAGCCCAGTGCGGCGCCGAGGGTGTCGGTGCGGTCGGCGCCGAGGAGGAGCGTGCGGGTGCCCTCGCGGGCGGCGGCGAGCGCGGTGGCGGCGGCGATCGTGGTACGACCGCTGCCGCCCGGGCCCGTGATCAGGATGGTGCGCATGGGGGTGAACGGTACCGCCGTGCGCGGGGTCGAAACGGGAGTGACTACTTCTCCCCCGACTCCACCCGCTTCTTCAGGCCCGCCAGCGCGCGGTCGATGATGACCTTCTCCGCCTTGCGCTTGATCATGCCGAGCATGGGGATCTTGACGTCCACCGTGAGGAGGTAGGTGACCTCGGTGGTGGACGGTCCCGTGGGCTTGAGGACGTACGACCCGTCCAGGGAGCGCAGCATCTGGGACTTGACCAGGGTCCAGGAGACCTCGTTCTCGTCGGTCCAGGTGTACGCCAGTGTCTGGTCGTCCTTGATGGCACCGGCGTCCATGACGAGGCGGACCTGCTCGGCGCGGCCCTGGTCGTCGGTCTTGAGGACCTCCGCCTCCTTCACCTCGCCGGTCCAGTCGGGGTAGCGGGCGAAGTCGGCGATCACCCCCATGACGTCGGCCGGTGCCGCCTCGATGGTGATGCTCGAGCTGGTGTGTTCCGCCATCGCCGTGGCTCCTCCAGATGCGGGCCGGTACAGAGGTCGTCGTGCGCACGTGTGTGCAGCGTGAAGGCTACCGCGCCGCCGACCTGCCGCCTTCAACCGATGTCCCGCTTCTCACCATTCCAGCGCCCACGGCCGGCCCGTCCCCGCGAAGTGCCCGACGTTCACGCATTCGGTCGCGCCTATGCGCATGCGGTGGACGAGCGGCTGGTGCACATGGCCGAACAGCGCGTAGCGGGGCCGGGTGCGGCGGATGGCGTCCAGCAGGGCGCGGCTGCCGCGTTCGAACCGGCGGGCGACCGTGTCGTACACCAGCTCCGGCACCTCCGGCGGGATGTGCGTGCACAGCACGTCGACCTCGCCGACCGCCTCGATCTTCGCCGCGTACTCGTCGTCGCCGATCTCGTACGGCGTGCGCATGGGCGTGCGCAGGCCGCCGCCGACGAAGCCGAAGGTCCAGCCGCCGATCTCCACCCGCTCGCCGTCGAGGACCGTGATGCCGGGGCCGGCGTACTCCGGCCACAGGGGCGGCATGTCGACATTGCCGTACGTGGCGTACGTCGGGGTGGGGAACGCGGCGAACAGCTCGGCGTACTGCTTGCGCACCGCCCTCTCGACGGCCGTCACCCGGTCGGCGCCGATGCCCGCCCACAGCCGGGCGCCGAACGCGCGGGCCTCCTCGAACCGGCGGGCGGTGCGGAGCTCGACGATCCGGTCGGCGTTCTCCTTGCCGAACAGGTCCGGGAAGATGCCGCGCGAGTGGTCGGCGTAGTCGAGGAAGAGCACGAGGTCGCCGAGGCAGATCAGGGCGTCGGCACCCTCGCCGGCCCGGGCCAGGTCGCGGGCGTTGCCGTGCACGTCGCTGACCACATGGACGCGCGTCCTTCGGTTGCCGGAGCGTGTGGGTGCCATGGCGATCAAGCGTAGGCCTGTGGGATCTGCGTGAACAGTGTCGGTCCGGCCCGCGGTTACTCGCCGGTCGGTTCGGCCGTGGACTACTGTGCGCGAAGGAACGCCCAGCGTGTGACGCAGCGAACATCTCGGCGGAACCCCCTGTCGGGAAGGCCATACCGGCGGGTAACGTCCGGGCAGTCCAGTCGTGCTCTGGATTTCAACAGCTGAATTCCCGAGCACCCGCCCGAGCCTTGGACCGCACCGTCGCATCACACAGTGTCGTGGCGCCGGCGCCCTGTGAGGAGCAGCAGTCTTGCGCGAGTTCAGCCTTCCGGCTTTGTACGAGGTCCCTGCGGACGGCAACCTGACCGACATCGTCCGCAGAAACGCCGCGCAGCATCCCGACGTCGCCGTCATCGCCCGCAAGGTGGCCGGTGTCTGGCAGGACGTGACGGCCCGGGCGTTCCTGACCGAGGTGCACGCCGCGGCCAAGGGTCTCGTCGCGGCCGGGGTGCAGCCGGGCGACCGGGTGGGTCTGATGTCCCGCACCCGGTACGAGTGGACCCTGCTCGACTTCGCGATCTGGAGCGCCGGCGCGGTCACCGTCCCGGTGTACGAGACCAGCTCCCCGGAGCAGGTGCAGTGGATCCTGTCGGACTCGGGCGCCACCGCCTGCGTCGTGGAGCTCGACAACCACGCCGCCGCCGTGGAGTCGGTGCGCGAGTCGCTGCCCGCCCTCAAGCACGTCTGGCAGATCGAGGCCGGCGGTGTCGAGGAGCTGGGGCGGCTCGGGCTGGACGTGTCGGACGGCACGGTCGAGGAGCGCAGCTCGCTCGCCAGGGCCGACGACCCGGCGACCATCGTGTACACGAGCGGCACGACCGGCCGCCCCAAGGGCTGTGTGCTCACCCACCGCAGCTTCTTCGCCGAGTGCGGCAACATCGTGGAGCGGCTGCGCCCGCTGTTCCGTACCGGCGAGTGCTCGGTGCTGCTCTTCCTGCCGCTCGCCCACGTCTTCGGCCGGCTCGTGCAGATCGCGCCGATGATGGCGCCGATCAAGCTGGGCTGCGTCCCGGACATCAAGAACCTCACCGACGAACTGGCCGCGTTCCGGCCGACGCTGGTCCTCGGCGTCCCGCGCGTCTTCGAGAAGGTCTACAACTCGGCGCGCGCCAAGGCGCAGGCGGACGGCAAGGGAGCGATCTTCGACAAGGCGGCGGACACCGCGATCGCCTACAGCAAGGCGCTGGACAGCCCGTCGGGTCCGTCGTTCGGCCTGAAGGTCAAGCACAAGGTGTTCGACCGGCTGGTCTACGGCAAGCTGCGCGCGGTGCTCGGCGGCCGGGGCGAGTACGCCATCTCCGGCGGCGCCCCGCTGGGCGAGCGGCTCGGTCACTTCTTCCGGGGCATCGGCTTCACCGTGCTGGAGGGCTACGGCCTGACCGAGTCCTGCGCGGCGACGGCGTTCAACCCCTGGGACCGGCAGAAGATCGGCACGGTCGGCCAGCCGCTGCCGGGCTCGGTGATCCGGATAGCGGACGACGGCGAGGTGCTGCTGCACGGCGAGCACCTGTTCAAGGAGTACTGGAACAACCCCGGCGCGACCGCTGAGGCGCTGGCCGACGGCTGGTTCCACACCGGGGACATCGGCACTCTGGACGAGGACGGCTACCTCAGGATCACCGGCCGGAAGAAGGAGATCATCGTCACGGCGGGCGGCAAGAACGTGGCACCCGCCGTGATCGAGGACCGGATCCGGGCGCACGCGCTGGTCGCGGAGTGCATGGTGGTGGGCGACGGGCGGCCGTTCGTCGGCGCGCTGGTCACCCTCGACGAGGAGTTCCTGGGCCATTGGGCCGCCGAGCACGGCAAGCCGGCGGGCTCCACCGCGGCGTCGCTGCGCGAGGACCCGGACCTGCTGGCCGCGATCCAGTCGGCGGTCGACGACGGCAACGCCGCGGTGTCGAAGGCGGAATCGGTGCGGAAGTTCCGCATTCTGTCCTCCCAGTTCACGGAGGAGTCGGGCCACCTCACCCCGTCGCTGAAGCTCAAGCGGAACGTGGTGGCGAAGGACTACGCGGACGAGATCGAGGCGATCTACGCGAAGTAGCGGGCCTCCTGACGGGCCGTCATGGCGCGGTGTCCTCGGCGAGGACCCGCGCCATCGTGCGTTCGGCGAGCGCGGTGATGGTGACGAAGGGGTTCACGCCGATGTTGCCGGGCACGAGCGAGCCGTCGGTGACGTAGAGCCGGTCGTAGCCCTTCACCCGGCCGTAGTCGTCCGTCGCCCCGCCCAGCACACAGCCGCCCAGCGGGTGGTAGGTGAAGTCGTCGGCGAAGACCTTGCCGGTCGAGCCGAACAGGTCGTAGCGGTAGATGGTCGCGTTGGCCAGGTTGATCCGGTCGAACAGCTTCTTGGCCATGCCCACGGAGACCGCGCTCTGGGCGGCGGTCCAGCCGAGCCTCACCGCGCCGGAGGCGGAGTCGTAGGTGAACGACGCCCGTTCGGGGTTCTTGGTGATGGCCAGGTACAGGCTGATCCAGTGCTCGAAGCCCATGGGCAGCGGGGCGATCTCGGCGAAGACCGGGTTGTCGGCGTTGGCCCAGTCGTCGATGCCCATCACCGGCATGGTGGCCTCGTCGGCGCCGACGGTGTCCCAGACGTGGTTGGCGCGGCCGAGCATGGTGTTGCCGTTGGTGCCCCAGCCCGCGCCCACGGCGGGGTCGAGGTCGGGCAGCGTCCCGGTGTCCCGGGCGCGGACGAGGAGTTCGGTGGTGCCGATGCTGCCGCCGCCGAGGAAGAGGTACGTGCAGCTGTACTGCTTGGTCCCGAGGACCGCGCCGGTGGTGTCGATCCGGTCGGCGGTCAGCACGTAGGAACCGTCACCGGCCCGGCTGACGGACGTCACCTTCTCCAGGGTGTGGAGGGTGACGTTGCCGGTGCCGAGGGCGGCGGCGAGATAGGTCTTGTCGAGGCTGCGCTTGCCGTGGTTGTTGCCGTAGATGACCTCGCCGGCGAGCGCGGACCTCACGGCCGTGCCGGCGGCCTCCTGCCGCATGTAGTCGAAGTCGTAGACGTTCGGCACGAACGTGGTCCTCAGACCGGCGTTGTCCGCGGCCTTCCGGGAGGTGCGGGTGAACCGGTACCACTCGGTGGACTCGAACCACGCCGGGTCGATGGTGTTGACGCCGAGCATGGCGCGCGCACGGGGGTAGTAGGTGCCGTACATCTCCTCGGCGTCCACCGTGGGGAACTGCTCGGTGAAGTACGACCGCAGGGGCGTGACCGCCATGCCGCCGTTGACGAGGGAGCCGCCGCCGACGCCCCTGCCGACGTAGACGGACATGGCGTCGTAGTGCACGCGGTCCAGGACACCGGGGTAGGGACTGATGTCCTTGTTGACCACGTCCAGCCAGAGGAACGTGGCGAGGGGGGCCTCGGTGCGGGTGCGGAACCACATGGAGCGCCTGTCGGGGGCGGAGGTGGAGCAGAAGACCTTGCCGTCGGCGCCGGTGGTGTTCCACAGGCGGCCCATCTCCAGGACGAGGGTGCGGATGCCGGCCCGGCCGAGGCGCAGGGCGGCCACGGCACCGCCGTATCCGGAACCGACGACGATCGCCGGGGCGGATTCGACCGCGGTCGGCTGCGCCGCCCGGGCCGACTGGAGGTTGATGCGGGTGAAACCCAGGGCCGCTGCGGTCTGCAGTGCGGCCGTGCCGAGTATGCGACGTCGTGTCAGCTGACGCCCCATCAGGTTTGTTGTCATGAGCGCAGCATGGGCGGATTATGGGGTTCCGCCAAGGGCTCCGCCCCTACGGACCGGCTACCGCTACAGCAGGTCTTTCAGTTTCTCGGCGAGCAGGTCCCAGCGCCACTTCTCCTCGACCCACTGCCTGCCCCGCTCGCCCATCCTTCGACGCAGACCGGGGTCGGCCAGCAGGGGCACGATGCGGTCGGCCGCCTCCTCGGGTGAGCCTCCCCTGACGACCCAGCCCGTCTCGCCGTCCAGGACGGCGTCCGGTGCGCCGCCCGAGTCGCCCGCCACCACCGGCAGGCCCGTCGCCGACGCCTCCAGGTAGACGATGCCGAGGCCCTCCACGTCCAGGCCGCCGCGCCGGGTCCGGCAGGGCATGGCGAAGACGTCGCCGGCGCCGTAGTGGGCGGGGAGTTCGGACCAGGGAACGGCGCCGGTGAAGCGCACGGAGCCGGCGACGCCGGTCTCGGCCGCCATCCGGCGCAGGTCCCGCTCGTAGGGGCCGCCCCCGACGATGAGCAGGACGGTGTCGGGCTCGGCGGCCAGAATGCGGGGCATGGCCCTGATCAGGGTGTCCTGGCCCTTGCGGGGCACCAGCCGGGAGACGCAGAGCACGACCGGGCGGTCGGTGAGGCCGAGGCGGGCGCGGATCTCGTCGCCGCCTGAGCCCGGGTGGAAGGTCTTCTCGTCCACCCCCGGCGGCAGCTGCACCATGCGGCTCGCCGCCTCGGGCGTGAGCGCGGCGGCGATCCGGGAGCGGGTGTACTCACCCAGATAGGTGATCGTGTCCGTGGATTCACCGATGCGGCGCAGCAACTGCCGGGCGGCGGGCAGCTGGGCCCAGCCGGCCTCGTGGCCGTGGGTGGTGGCCACCAGCCGCTCGGCGCCCGCCTCGCGCAGGGCCGGGGCCATGAGGCCGAGCGGCGCGGCGGCGCCGAACCAGACCGAGGTGCACCCGTGTGCGCGCAGCAGCCCGGCCGCCCGCCGGGTCGCCCGCGGGGTGGGCAGCAGTATGGTCGTACGGTCCCGTACGACGGTGAAGGGCTGCTCGGCGTCGAAAGCCGCGGTGGCTTCGGCGCCCTCCCGGCCGCGCCTCCAGGTGGAGGCGTAGACGACCAGCCGGCCGGGGTCCAGGCGGAGGGCCATGTTGTGCAGGAAGGCCTGGATGCCGCCCGGCCGGGGCGGGAAGTCGTTGGTGACGATCAGGGTCTTGTGCATCGCCGCCGACCCTACCGAACGGGCCGGGTCCGGCCGGGCCCGAGCGGGCAGTACCGGGTGCGGCACGGCCGAGTCTGTGGCATGCCCACAGCCGGGCACGACATCATGGTCCCGCGAGGCGGCGCCGAAGCGACCATCGGCACGGGAATCGGACGGCAGGGGGAACACGTGGAGACCAAAGGCGCCGGGCGGTCCCTGGCATGGCTGCTCGCGGCCTGGGCCGTGACCCGGACCATGCTGCTGCTGTTCGTCTTCCGGGTGTTCGCCTTCTCGGACCTGGACGTCACCTCCGACGTGTCGGTGACCTACCGGGGCTGGTACGAGGTGCTGCGGCACGGAACGTTTCCGCTGGACGACGTCACCTGGCAGTACCCGCCGGCCGCCGCCCTGCCGATCCTCTCCCCCGCCGCACTGCCCTTCCTGTCGTACGAGCACGCCTTCTTCCTGCTGGCCTTCCTCGCCGACGCGGTCGTCCTGGCGCTGCTGCTGTACGCGAACCGGGGCCCCGGCCGCTCACCTCGCGGCCTGTGGGTGTGGGTGGCGGGCGTGCCGCTGCTCGGCCCGACGGTGTACGCCCGCTACGACGTGATGGTCACCGCGGTGGCCGTGGCGGCGCTGCTCGCCGGGGCCCGGCATCCGCGGGTGATGGGCGCGCTGACGGCGTTCGGTGCACTGCTGAAGGTGTGGCCGGCGCTGCTGCTGGCCGGCGTCGTGCGGCGGCGGGCGTGGTGGTCGGCGGCGGTGACCGCGTCCGGTCTCGCCGCCCTGTTCTCGGTGTCCATGCCGGGCGCCTTCGCCTTCCTGACCTTCCAGCGGGACCGGGGCACCGAGGTGGAGTCGCTGGGCGCCCTGGTCCTCCATGTGGCCCGGCACTTCGGCTGGCAGGGCCAGGTGCTGCTGAACTACGGGTCGATCGAGTTCGTCGGCCCGTACGTGCAGCAGGTCAGCGCGGCGGCGCTGGCGCTGACCGTTGTCGTGTTCGGCTGGCTGCTGCTGTGGCGGCTGCGCGCGACCCGCAGGGCGCCGCACACGCTCGCGGAGGCGGCCTTCACGGCGGTCCTGCTGTTCACGGTCACCAGCCGGGTGATCAGCCCGCAGTACATGGTGTGGCTCGTCGGCCTGGCCGCGGTGTGTGTGTCGTACCGGGCGAGCCGGATGGGCGCGCCCGCGATGATGGTGGTGGCCGCGTCCTTCGTGACGGTCCTGGAGTTCCCGCTCGGTTTCGGCCATGTGGTGGTCAGCGACCGGTACGGGGTGCTGCTGCTGGTGCTGCGCAACGGCCTGCTGGTCGCGGCCTCCGTCACGGCGGCCCGCCGGCTGTGGCGCTCGACCGTCACCCCCGCCCCCACCGCACCCCTGCCGCCCGAGCAGGCCCGGTCCCACCGGGCCCCCGTCTCCCCCTGACCCGGCGCCCATCGCGAGCGCCAGTGCCAGGCAGGCGCCGGGCAGGCCGAGGCCGCCGAGGGCATCGGCCAGGACCAGCTGGACGGCCGTGCCCAGCAGGGTGACCCGCAGCCGCACCGGTGCCCCGCCTCCGCCCCCGAAGACCCCGCCGAGCGCGATGAGGCAGGCCGTCGGCAGCAGATGGGGACCGACGCAGCGCAGGACCAGCGCGCCCTGGCGGGCGACCTCGGGCCGGGCGCCGAACGCGGCCGTGATCCAGGGGCCGTCGCGGCGAACAGGGCGGAGGCGGCCAGGTCCAGGGTCCCGGAGACGAGCACCGCCTGCCGGCCGATGTCCCGCCGCGCGTCCGCGCCGGCGCCCCGGTTGTGCGCGGTGTGGATCGCGGCGGCCTGCCGGACGGCGTAGAAGCCCATGGTGGCCAGGTACATGACCTTGTAGGCGATGGCGCAGGCGGCCACCGCCGCCACCCCGAGCCGGGCCCCGATCGCCACCAGCACCAGGACCCCGCTCCGGCGCACGGTGAAGTCGGCGGACATGGTCAGGCCGGTGGTGAGGGTGCGGCGCAGGGCGGCGGGCACCGGCACGGCGGGCGGTGCCTCGGCGGGCGTGCGCAGCGAGGACGGCGCGAGCGCCGACCCGCGCCGGGTGCTGTCCCTGACGGCCGAGGGCCGGCGGGAGCTGCTCGCGCGCCCGAGCAGGCGGAGATCACCGACCGTGTCCGCTTCAACACACTCCTGGCCTTCCTGCGGCACCTGGACGACCCCGCCGCCCGGGCCTCGGTGCTGCGCCGCCGGCTGGACTTCCTCCAGGCCCCCGAGCTTCTTCTACGGCAGGGTGAGCCGGTGCGCGCGGAGGAGGCCGGGGACCTGTTCCGCGAGGGCATGCTCCGGGTCGCCCTGGCCACCGGGAAGGCGGAACGGGCCTGGCTGAAGGAGGCCGTCGAGACGCTGGAGAAGTCCGACCGACCGTTCGGTCACGGGGCGTTGTTCACTCGGTCGGGGTCAGCTGGTCCCGCACGTACTCCCGCCACTGCTCGGTGAACGCCCCGGTCGTGGTCCCCAGCACCCTCTTCAGCCCGTCCTCGACCGCCCCCGCCCGCTTCGGACGGGCACCGACGGCGCGGTAGAAGGCGTCGAGCCGGGCCGTGCCCCAGCGTTCGGCGATCATCCGGCAGGCCAGCCAGCCGCCCTCGTAGGCCTGCGCGAGCTCGGCCGGGTCGGTGGTGAAACCGAAGTCCTGGTCGGTGGGCAGGGCGGTGGGCGCACGGCCGTCCTGCACGGCCCGCGTGAGTTCCGGCGCCGCCTCGGTCGGGGTGCGGCCGGTGCCGAGATAGCCGATCCAGTCCGCGAAGCCCTCGGAGAGCCACAGCGGGGTCGCCGCGGTGGTCTGCGCGCGGGTGGCCACATGGGTGGTCTCGTGGGTGAGCACCACCTGCTTGCCGAGGTCGCCGAGGATGGCGTACGCCTCCGGGTTGACGACCACCCGGTCCGCCGGAGCCCGACCCGAGCCGCCCGCCTCCCCGGTGGTGACGGCGGCGATGCCCCGGTAGTTGGCGGCGGGCGAGCCGAGCAGCCCGGCCATGCCGTCGAGGGAACGCGGGACGAGGACGACGACATGGCGGGCCCAGCCGGTGCCCCACACCCGGGAGACGGCCGGGACCGCACGGTCGGCCAGCCGCGCGTAGCCGCGCAGGTCGGTGATCGTCCGCCCGGTGCCCAGCACCAGGCTGTGCGCGCCCCTGACGGCGGTCACCGCGCCCTGGTCCCACAACTGCTGGCCGGCGTCCCGGGCGGGCCGGTCGGCGGTGACGTACCAGTTCCCGCCGGCGGTGCGGCCGAGGGTCAGGGTGCGGCGGGCGTCGACCGGGGCCCTGTCGTACCCGGCTACGCGGTAGCCGAGGTCGGCGTCGGCGGTGGCGCCGGAACCGGTGCGGTGCACGTCGGTGACCCGGTAGCTCCAGGAGGCCAGCGGCAGGGCGCGCAGCCGGGTGTACTCAGTGCGGGTGCCCGTCGCCCCGTACGCCGCCTCGTCGTGGTGCAGCAGGGCGGCGGAGCGCCGGTCGAGCAGGTGCTGCACCTCGGTGCGGGTGGAGTCGGCCGGGGTGCCGCCGCAGCCCGCCAGCGGCAGCAGCAGAGCGAGCCCCACGGCCCCGATGCTCCACGCCCGCCTGCCACCAGCCACTGCCCGATCGTAACGGCGAGCGGCCGGATCAGGGCCGGGTGACCGAGGAGATCGGCATCATGCCGACAGGGTCGTAGCGCACCGCCGCTCCCGGATACGGGGCGTGGATGACCCGGCCGTCGCCCACGTACATGGCCACGTGGCTGGCGTCGGAGCGGTAGACCACGAGGTCGCCGGGGCGGATCCGGGACAACGGGACCCGCCGGCCGGCGAAGCGCTGCTCCTGCGAGGTGCGCGGCAGCTGGATCCCGGCGTGCGCGTACGACCACTGCATCAGGCCCGAGCAGTCGAAGCCGGAGGGGCCGCTCGCGCCCCACACGTACGGCCGGCCGAGGGCGGAGCGGGCGGCGGCCACCGCGGCGGCGGCGCGGGCGTCGGGGGCGACGACGCCGCCGGCCAGGTCGGACAGCTCGGACAGATCTGCGCGGCCGGAGTCGTCGGAGCGCGAGGCCCGGCCGAGTTCGGCGCGTGCGGCGGGCGAGAGCGTGTCGAGCAGCCGCCGGGCCCGGGCGAGCTTCTCCTCCACGGTCCGCTTGTGCGCGGCCACGGCCTTGCGGCTGTTCTCCAACTCGACGAGCTTCCCGGCCGCCTGTGCCCGCTCCTGGGCCAGTTCCCGCAACGCGGACCGCAACTCCCCGAGTTGACCGGCCTGTTGTGCAGTGATGCGGTCGAGGGTGGCGGCCTTGTCGAGGTAGTCGTCCGGGTCGTCGGAGAAGAGCAGCGCGACGGCCGGGTCGATGCCGCCGGCCCGGTACTGGGCGCCGGCCAGCGCACCGAGCCGCTCGCGCAGGGTGTTGATGCGCTGCTGCTGCCGGGCCATGCGGTCCTGGGCGCTCCGCACCTCGCGGCGCAGCACCCCGGCGCGCTCCTGGGCCCTGTCGAAGGCCTGGGTCGCCTGCTCGGCCTCCTGGTAGAGGCGGTCCACCTCGGCACGGGTGTCGCCGTGCGGGGCCGCGTGCGCCGGTACGGCACCGAGCGCGGCGGTCGCGGCCGACAGAACACACAGGGCGGCGGCGCCCCGGTCGAATCCGGAGGAGGCAAGACGGCGATGAGACCCCACGGCAGTCCTTCTGCTGGCGGACGTAAGACCGTTTCCCCGGCGCCTGGGGACGGGGAGACCCCGGCGCCGGGGAAACGCGGCAGACAGTAGCCGTGCGCGGGGGCGCCGACCAACGGCCGGGACGGCGACGCACAGTGACGCCCCGCCGCTGACGCAGGTCATCGGCGGGGCGGGGAGTCAGTTGCGGTCCGCGGGATTCGCCCGTTCGGGCGCCGTCCTGTCGGCGTTCCGGCCGCGTGTATGGGTAGCCGAGGGGGTTTCGCGGGAGGATCCGGCCGGGGCGCGCGGAGTGGGTCAGACGCGGACGCCGAACTGGAACGGCATGTCGGACATCGCCTCGTAGCGGACGACGGCACCGGTGTGCGGGGCGTGCAGCACCTGGCCGTTGCCGGCGTACAGGCCGACGTGGTGGATGTCGCCGTAGAAGAACACCAGGTCGCCGACCTTGAGCTGGCTCTGGTCGTAGATCCGGGTGCCGATGGTGGCCTGCGCCTCGGAGGTGCGCGGTATGGAGACGCCGGCCTGGGCGTAGGCCCAGGAGGTCAGCCCCGAGCAGTCGAAGGAGGACGGGCCGGAGGCGCCGTAGACGTACGGCGAGCCGAGCTTGCTCTGGGCGGCCGCGAAGGCCGCGGCGGCGCGGCCGGAGGCCGGCGGGGCGTCGCCGAGGTTCACGCGCTCGCTGGAGGAGCGGTCGGCGCGCGCCTGCTGGTCGGCCAGCTCCTGCTTCTCCTTGGCCGTCAGGGTGTTGAGGAGCTTCTGTGCCTCGGCGAGCTTGCCCTGGACTTCCTTCTTCTTCTCCTCCAGCTGGGTGCGGGTGGAGGAGAGGTCCTTGAGTTTCTCGGTGGCCTCGGCCCGCTCCTGGGCCAGTTCGCGCTGTTTGTCCTGGATCTTCTTCAGGGCGTCGACCTGCTGCGCGCTCAACTGGTCGAGCGTGGAGGCCTTGTCGAGGAAGTCGTCCGGGTTGGAGGACAGGAAGAGCTGGACCGAGGGGTCGATGCCGCCCGAGCGGTACTGTGCGGTGGCCAGCGAACCCAGGCCGTCGCGCAGCTTGTTGAGGTCCTGCTGACCGCGGGCGACGTTGTCCTGGATGGTGGAGATCTCCTTCTGCAGCTTCTGCTGCTTCTCCTTCGCCCCGTTGAACTTCTCGGTGGCCTGCTCGGCCTCCTGGTAGAGCTTGTCGACCTTGGCCTTGACCTGGTCCTTGGTGAGCTTCTGGCTCGGCGCGGCGTTGGCGGCGTTCGCGCTCAGGACGACGGCGGCGGCGGCTGCGGTGGTCAGCACGGTCACGCGGGCGCGACTCTGCTGCTTGGGTCGACGATGGGACGCCACGGAGGACGAACTCCTTCTTGTGAGTGAGTGAGTGATCACCCGTTCGGAGGTTCGAGCCCAGACCCTAGTGACCCACTTGTGATCAGTTCAAATCCTCACACCAGAAAATCGCATCACACAATGCATTCTTTGCACACAACTCACGAGCAGTGATGCGCGATTGACACTAGGTGGCGTGAAGATCACGCCAATTACGACATTGCACATGTCGTCGGATCTTCAGGACAGTCGCTTGAGAAGCACCGCAGACGCGACAGGGCGGGCGCCCGCCCCGGCGACGCCGTCGGCCACCTCCCGGTCGGTGGAGGCGACGATGACCGGACGGCCCGGCGGCTCGGCGCGCACCAGCTGGCGAATCAGCTCGTCGGCCGTCACGCCCGGCTTGGAGAACAGCACCCGCACCCCGCGCGGCGGCGCGAGCAGCACCGGGGCGGCCAGTTCGGCGCCGTCGAAGACGCACGTCACCTCGGCGCCGGTCTGCGCGGCGAGCGCGGAGAGCTGGCCGAGCAGCCTGAGCCGCTGCTTCTCCAGCGGCATCTGCGGATAGCCCGTCTTGGTGACGTTGTAGCCGTCGACCACCAGATGTGCCTGCGGCAGCGCGAGCAGCTGGTCGAGAATCGCCGGATCGTGCTCCGACAGCGCGCGTGCCGCGATGTCCTTCGGTGTCATACGGCCCGGCTCGACCGCGTCCACGGTCTCGGCGGGGCGCACGGACACCGGCGGCAGGGCGAGTTCGCGCCGCAGGCCCTGGGTGGCGTCCAGCAGGGTGTCGAGCAGCAGCCGTACCCGCATGTCCTCCACACTGCGGCCCTCCCGGGCCGCCCGGCGGGTGGCCTCCAGCGCGGCCTCGGCCTCGCCGAGCCGGGCCCTGAGCCGGCGGGCCTCGCTCTCGGCGGCCGACACCTGGGTGTGCGCCTCGGCGCGTACGGCGTCCATCCCTCCCTGGGCCTTGCGCAGGGCGGCCTCGCCGCGCTTGACGTCGCTGAGGGCGGCCCGGAGCTTACGGTGAAGCGATTCCGCCTCCTTTCGCGCCGAGTCCAGCTCCGCGCGCAGCCGCTCGGTCTCGGCGCGGCCGTGCTCGCGGGCCTGGGCCAGCTCGGCGCGCAGCCGCTCCAGTTCGGCCCGGCTCTCCTCGTCGGCGCGCTCGGCGTCCGCGCGCTGGGCCTCCTCACCGGCCGCGGTGACCAGCTTCACCCAGCCTGCCGGGCGCAGGACGTAGGCCGCGGCCGCCACGTCGAGCGGGTCCGCGGCCGGGGGCGGTGAGCCTGAGTCGAGGGCGCCGGTCAGTTCCGGCTGCGCCTCTCTGAGCTTCTCCCCGATCCGCTGCCGGAACAGCGCATCGGTCTCCAGCGCCGCCGCCATCGCGTTCCCGGCGAACTTCGCCCGGCGAGTGGGGGTGAAGCGGGCGTACTGCCTCAGCTGGGCGGGCAGCTCCGACAGGGTCAGGCTGCCGAAACCGTCCGAGACGATCTGCACGACCCGGCGGCGCACGCCCTCGGGCAGCGGACGGTCAAGCACCTCGGCGGTGCCGTCGCCCGGCCCCCCGCCTGTGGTCTCCACCATCCGTCACACCCCACTACTCCGCCGCCCGGCACCGCTCCGCTCAGGAGCCGGCACCCGGCCTGTCCACGAGTTCCACCTGATCCACCGCGTTGCACCAGCGGCAGCGCACCGACTCGATGGTCTCACTGACCACCTCGCGCTCCTCCACGGTCGGCTCCCCGGCCAGATCGAGGTGGACGTACTCGACGACCTTGGACGAACGCGTCACGTCGAACCGGGTGAGGTTGCCGCACAGGGTGCAGCGCCATCGGGTCGTCGCGGTCGGCAGGGGAACCGTCATCGTCGCTGTCCGCTTCCTTCTCGTGATCGCTCGTGCTGGACACACGCGCCATGGGCCGACACGTGTGGCGGTAACCCTACGGCCTGGCGGCGACTCGCCGCTGATCCGTCCACGGCGGCGAGGCGGTCTGTCAGCTTGCATCCCGTTACGTCATGCTCTGTATTCATGATCAGCCAGTGGAGTACGGCGGCCGGCAGGGCCCTGCGAGCGGTCCGGAGCACCTCGGCTCCCATGACGTACGGCCTCATCGCCCTGTGCTGTCTGCTCTTCGTCCTGGGCCCGGCCTCCGGACTCAGCCCCGGGTACGGCACCGGGGACGCCCTGCTCGCCGCACAGCGGACGTACTTCGCGCGCTGGGGCGTGGTGCCTGCCGAGCTGTTCGCCAGGCCGGTGCGCGAGGCCCTGACCCCGGCCACGGCCCTGTTCGTGCACGGGAACTGGGTGCATCTGCTCGGCAACATGCTCTTCCTCTTCGTCTTCGGCGTGATGACCGAGGAACGGATGGGCCGGGTCGAGTTCTCCCTGTTCTACCTCGGCTGCGGCTACCTGGCCCTGCTGGGCTACGCGGCCGCCAACGCCGCCTCCGAGCAGTCGCTGGTCGGCGCCTCCGGGGCGATCTCGGCGGTCCTCGGAGCGTTCCTCTACCTGTTCCCCCGTGCCCGTGTCACCAGTCTCCTGCCGTTCCTGTTCTTCCTGCCGATCCGCTTCCCGGCGTGGGTCGTGCTGCCGTTCTGGGCGGCCCTGCAGTGGGCGGCGGCAGGGCGCGCGTCCGACGGCCCGGGGGTGGCCTATCTGGCCCACCTGGTCGGCTTCGGCCTCGGCTTCGGCTACGCGTGGGTGCGCTACGGCCGTGGGACTAGAGTGAAGGCCACCCCTGCTCAGGCCCTCGAGGGAGAGAACCAGCCGTGATCACCGCGATCGTTCTGATCAAGACCAGTGTGGACCGGATCCCCGAGATCGCGGAGGAGATCGCCGCGCTGGAGAGCGTCAGCGAGGTCTTCTCGGTCACCGGCACGTACGACCTGATCGCCATGGTCCGGGTCCGCCGGCACGACGACCTGGCCGAGGTCATCCCGGGCCGGATCAGCAAGATCCCCGGGGTCGAGGGCACGGACACGCATGTCGCGTTCCGGACGTACTCCCAGCACGACCTGGAGGCCGCCTTCTCGATCGGCCTGGACAACTGATCGTCCCAAGACCGCCCCGGCCCGCGGGGCGCTGATCACACCGCCGGGACGCAGCGGCCGTCCTCCGTGCGGTACGTCCACTTCGCGCCCTCGGACACCAGTTCCTTCACCGCGGCGACGAAGCGGTCCACGTGCTCGTCGGGCGTGCCGGCGCCGAAGCTGACGCGGATGGCGTTGAGGGACTTCTCGCCCGGCGCGGACTCGGGGGCACCGCATGCGCCCTGGGTCTGCGGGTCGCTGCCGAGGAGGGTGCGGACCAGGGGGTGGGCGCAGAAGAGGCCGTCGCGGACGCCGATGCCGTACTCGGCGGAGAGCGCCGCGGCGAAATGGGAGCTGTTCCAGCCCTCGACGACGAAGGAGATGACGCCGACGCGCGGGGCGTCGGCGCCGAAGAGGGAAAGGATCTTCACCTGCGGCACCTCGGCCAGGCCCTCACGGACCCTGGCGACCAGATGCTGTTCGCGTGCGACCAGGTTCTCCCAGCCGGCCTCGGTGAGGGCCTTGCAGGCCGACGCGATGGAGTAGGCGCCGATGACGTTCGGGGAGCCCGCCTCGTGCCGGGCGGCGCTGTCGTGCCACTCCACGTCCACGCCACCGTCCCGACGCCGGGTCACCTTGCGGCTGGCGCCGCCGCCCGCGAGGTACGGCTCGGCCGCGCGCAGCCAGTCGGCGCGGCCGGCCAGGACGCCGGAGCCGAAGGGGGCGTACAGCTTGTGGCCGGAGAAGGCGACCCAGTCGACGTCCAGGTCGCGGACGTTCACCGGGTGGTGCGGGGCCAGCTGGGCGGCGTCGAGGACGATCCGGGCGCCGTGCGCGTGGGCGACGGCGGCCAGTTCACGCACCGGCCACAGCTCGCCGGTGACGTTGGAGGCGCCGGTGACGCAGACCAGGGCCGGGCCGTACCCCCCTTCACCGGACACAGGGCGGTCGGCGAGGGCACGCTCCAGGGTCGTGACGGCGTGCTGCGGGGTGCGCGGGGCGTCGAGGTAGGTCACCCGCGCGTCCTGCCAGGGCAGCAGGGAGGCGTGGTGCTCGGTCTCGAAGACGAAGACCTGGCAGCCGGCGGGGAGCGTGCGGGCCAGCAGGTTCAGGGAGTCGGTGGTCGAGCGGGTGAAGATCACCTGGTCGTCGGCGCGGCAGCCGAGGAACTCGGCGACGGTCCTGCGGGCGTTCTCGAACAGGTCGGTGGAGAGCTGCGAGAGGTAGCCGGCACCGCGGTGGACACTGCCGTAGTACGGCACGTAGGCGGCAACGTCGTCCCATACGCGCTGCAGGGCGGGGGCGCTGGCCGCGTAGTCGAGGGCCGCGTAGGTGACCTCGCCGCCGGTGACCAGCGGGACGGTGACATCCCTACCCAGAACGGGCAGCAGGGTACAAACGGACTGGTCGACGGCAGCGGTGAAGACAGACATGGGTGAACTCCCGTGAGACATACGCCCGAGGGCGCAGGAAGAAGAGAAGAAGGGTGTGCGGAGGCGGGGCTCGGCGGCCCTATCGCATTCGCTTGCTCACGGAAGGCTCCCTCGATGACCAGGACCCCTGGTCCCGCGCTCTCAGCAGCGCGCGAGGGGTCCGCGCTTGCCGTAGACCTCTCTGCCTACGGCCTGGTCCTCACCCGGGGCACCCCGCCACGGACGGAGGGTTGCCGGACAGCCGGCCGGGGCCGAATGGCTGTCACTCATGACCTGGTACGGGAACCTAAGGGAAAAGATCGTCGTCCCGCAACCCGTGTCCGGATCGCGGGACGACCGTCGGCGGCGGGTCAGGCGTTGCTGGCCGCCACCCAGCGCTCCAGCGTTCGCTTCGCCGCGCCCGAGTCGATGGATTCGGCGGCCTCGGCCATACCGGCCCGCAGCTGGTCGGTGAGCGGCGCGTCCGTCGGGTGCAGGGCCACGAGGGCCGCCGCCGAGTTCAGCAGCACCGCGTCCCGTACGGCGCCCCGCTCACCGTCGAGCACGCGCCGGGCGACCTCCGCGTTGTACGACGCGTCCGCTCCCCGCAGGGCCTCCACGGGGACGAGGTCGAGGCCGGCGTCCCTCGGGTCGAAGGACTCCTCGGTGACCTTCCCGTCCCGGACCACCCAGACCCGTGAGGTGCCGGTCGTGGTCAGCTCGTCCAGGCCGTCGTCGCCGCGGAAGACCAGGGAGGAGTTGCCGCGCTCGGCGAGGACCCCGGCCACGATGGGCGCCATCCGGAGATCGGCCACGCCGACGGCCTGCGCCCGCACCTTCGCCGGGTTGGTCAGCGGGCCGAGGACGTTGAAGGTGGTGCGGATGCCCAACTGGCCTCGGGCGGCAGCCACATGACGCAGCGCCGGGTGGAACCTCACCGCGAAGCAGAAGGTGATCCCGGCCTCCTCGGCGACCTGCGGGACCCGCTCCAGCGGAAGGTTCAGATTGACGCCCAGCTTCTCCAGCACGTCCGACGCGCCCGACGCCGAGGACGCGGCCCGGTTGCCGTGCTTGACGACCTTGGCGCCGGTGCCGGCGACGACGATCGAGGACATCGTGGAGATGTTCACCGTCTTCGCGCCGTCACCGCCGGTGCCGACGATGTCGACGGTCTCCCCCGGCACCTCGATCACGTTCGCGTGGTCGTACATCGCGCGCACGAGCCCGGTGATCTCCTCCACCGTCTCGCCCTTGGCCCGCAGCGCGACGGCGAACCCCGCGATCTGCGCGTCCGTCGCCTCGCCGCGCATGATCCGGTCCATCGCCCAGGCCGTGGCGTCCGCGCTCTGGTCGCGGCCCTCCAGCAGGGCGTTCAGTACCTCGGGCCAGGAACGGCCCGCCGCGGTGTCGCCTCCAGCGGGGGTCACAGCGCTCATAAGCCGCTCCTGGGTGTCGTACACGAAATCAGTGGTTGATTCCCACCCTATCCACCCCCGGACACCGCGAAGGGCCCCGTCCGTAACCCGGACGGGGCCCTTCGGCGTGGCGTGGCGACGTGGGGATCAGTGGTGGCCGTGGCCGCTCGTGATCTCCTTGTACTCCTCGACGGTCGGCTTCGGGATCTGGTTGTCCTCGCCGTAGTAGGCGTTGGAGAGCTTCACCCGCAGCTTCTCGCCGGCACCCACCTTGCGCTCGACACCGTTCTCGTCGACCGTCGGGCCGATCTCGGCCGGCTGGTACTGCTCGTGCGCGGTGAGGGTGTGCAGCTGCTCCTGGCTGAGCGGCTCGTGCACCTCGATGAACTCACCGTGCGGCAGCCGCTTGATGATGCCGGTCTCGCGGCCGTGCAGCACCTTGTCGCGGTCGCGTCGCTGCAGACCCAGGCAGATCCGCTTGGTGACGAGGAACGCGATGACCGGGCCGACGAAGAAGCCGATCCGGACGAACCAGGTCACGGCGTTGATCGACAGGTGGAAATGGGTGGCCCACAGGTCGTTGCCACCGCCGACCAGCAGCAGCAGGTACAGCGTCATCCACGCGACACCGAGGCCGGTACGGGTCGGGGCGTTGCGCGGGCGGTCCAGGATGTGGTGCTCGCGCTTGTCGCCGGTGACCCAGGACTCGATGAACGGGTAGACCGCGATCGCCGCCAGGACCAGCGGGAAGATCATCAGCGGGATGAACACGCCCAGGACGAGGGTGTGACCCGCGAAGTTGATCTCCCAGCCCGGCATGAAGCGGATCAGGCCCTCGGAGAAGCCCATGTACCAGTCGGGCTGGGCGCCCGTGGACACCTGGTCCGGACGGTAGGGGCCCATGGCCCAGATCGGGTTGATCTGGGTGACTGCCGAGATGGCCGCGATGACGCCGAAGACCAGGAAGAAGAAGCCTCCGGCCTTGGCCATGTAGACCGGCAGCAGCGGCATGCCGACGACGTTGTTGTTGGCCTTGCCCGGACCCGCGAACTGCGTGTGCTTGTGGTAGAAGACCAGGATCAGGTGGCCCACCATCAGGCCGAGCATGATGCCCGGCAGCAGCAGGATGTGGATCGAGTAGAACCGCGCGACGAAGTCGTGGCCGGGGAACTGACCGCCGAAGAGGAAGAACGACAGGTACGTGCCGACGATCGGCACGGACAGGAGCGCGCCCTCCATGAAGCGGACACCGGTGCCGGAGAGCAGGTCGTCCGGCAGCGAGTAACCGGTGAAGCCGGTGAACATGCCGAGGACGAACAGCAGGAAGCCGAACAGCCAGTTGATCTCACGCGGCTTGCGGAACGCGCCGGTGAAGAACACGCGCATCATGTGCACGAACATGCCGGCGAGGAAGATCAGCGCGGCCCAGTGGTGGATCTGCCGGATCAGCAGACCACCGCGCACGTCGAAGGAGATGTGCAGGGTCGAGTTGAACGCCTCGGACATCAGCTGTCCCTGGAGCGGGACGTACGAGCCGTGGTACTCCACCTCGTTCATCGACGGGTGGAAGAACAGCGTCAGATAGACACCCGTCAGGATGATGATGATGAAGCTGTACATGCACACTTCGCCCAACATGAACGACCAGTGGTCGGGGAAGATCTTGCGCATGTTGGCCTTGGCCAGGGAGTAGATCCCGAGCCGGCCGTCGGCCCAGTCGGCGATCCGCTCGCCGGCCGGTGCCTTCCCGCGAGAGCGGGGTGCGTCGTTCGATGCAGTACTCATCCGCGCTCCCAGAATGCAGGACCGACGGGCTCCTCGAAGTCGCCGAGCGCCTGGAGGTAACCCTCACTGTCCACACCGATGCGCAGCTGCGGCAGGGCGTGGCCGGCGGGGCCGAAGATCACTCGGGCACCGTCGGAGAGGTCGAAGGTGGACTGGTGGCACGGGCACAGCACGTGGTGCGTCTGCTGCTCGTACAGGGAGATCGGGCAGCCGACGTGGGTGCAGATCTTCGAGAAGGCGACGATGCCCTCGTGCGACCAGTCGAGCTCGCGCTTGTCCTTGATGTTGTCCGGCTGGAGCCGGACGATCATCAGGGCGGCCTTGGCGATCTCCGTCTGGAAGTCCTCGTCCGTCTCCTGGAGCCCGTCGGGCTTGGCGAAGGTGAGGGAGCCGACGGCGACGTCCTCGGGACGCAGCGGCTGACCCGTGTTCATGTTGACGAGGCGCTTGCCCTTGGCCCACAGCGTGTGACGCAGCGAGGTGCCGGGCAGCGGGCCGAGATCGCGCAGCAGCATGACGCCGGAGAGCGGCACCAGCGCCAGCGCACCGAACATCGTGTTGCGGATCAGCTTGCGACGGCCGAGCGCCGACTCCTTGGCGCCCTGCTTGAAGTCCGCGTGGACCTTCGCGCGGACCTCGGGGGCGGCCTCGATCGGGTGCCGCTCGTCGGCGACCTCGACGTCGGACATCAGGGTGCGGGCCCAGTGGACCGCGCCCGCGCCGATGCAGAACAGCGCCGCGCCCAGGGTGAGGCCCAGCGCGAAGTTCAGCGCGCTGACGTGCCCGATCGGGAACACGAAGATGTTCTTGTCGTGCGGGATCGTCACGTACGAGGCGATGAAGCCGAGGGTGGCCAGCATCGACACCGTGAACAGCAGGGCGACCGCGCGCTCGGACCGCTTGGCGGCCCGCTCGTCGATGTCCTGGATGCGGTGCTCGTGAGGCGGCAGCCCCGGGTCCGCGAACGGGTTCTCCTCGTCCGCGATCCCTACCGCGCCGTGCGCGTGGTCCTGCTCAGCGGGCAGGTTCTCTTCTGGAATGTCTTGGCTACTCATGACTTCTTGGCCTTTGCGGTCCGAGCGGCGACCCAGACGGCGACGGCGATCAGCGCGCCGAGGCCGAAGATCCAGGCGAACAGACCCTCACTGACCGGCCCGAGGCCGCCCAGCTCCAGACCGCCGGGGTTCGTCGTCTCGCTGCTGTCGACCGCGTGCAGGTACGCGATGATGTCCTTCTTGTTCTTCGAGGACAGCGTGGTGTCGGGGAAGGACGGCATGTTCTGCGGGCCGGTCTGCATGGCCTCGTAGATGTGCTTCGGGTCGACACCCTCCAGCGAGGGCGCGAACTTGCCCTCGCTGAGGGCACCGCCCTTGCCGGTGAAGTTGTGGCACTGCGCGCAGTTGGTGCGGAACAGTTCGCCGCCCTTGGCGATGTCCGCACCGGCCGGACCGTACTGGTCCTTGGTGGGGATGCTCGGGCCGGCGCCCAGCGAGGCGACGTACGCGGCGAGCTGGTCGATCTGCGTCTGGTTGTAGACGACCTTCTTGCGCGGGACCTGGGCACCCTGCGAGGTGGCCGCGGGCATACGGCCGGTGCCGACCTGGAAGTCCACGGCCGCGGCGCCCACGCCGACCAGGCTCGGCCCGTCGGAGGAGCCCTGGCCACCGGTGCCGTGGCAGCTGGCGCAGCCGACCTCGTAGAGCTTCTTGCCCTCCTGGATGGTCAGGGACTGGGCGGAATCATCGGCCTGCGCCTTGCCCGCGGGTGCGAACGCGGCGTACAGCCCCCCAGTGGCCGCCAGCGCGAGGAGTAGGACGACGACCGCCGCCAGCGGATGGCGTCGTCGTGCGGAGAGCTTTTTCACGGATTACCCCGGTGTCAGGATCTTCTGCGTCGGTGCTTCTGGATGTGCGGGAACCGGTCCCGGCTACTTGATCAGGTAGATCGTGGCGAAAAGGCCGATCCAGACCACATCGACGAAGTGCCAGTAGTAGGACACGACGATGGCGGCGGTCGCCTGCTCGTGGGTGAACCTCTTGGCCATGTAGGTGCGTCCGAGGACCAGCAGGAAGGCGATGAGACCGCCTGTCACGTGCAGGCCGTGGAAGCCGGTGGTCAGGTAGAACACCGAGCCGTACGGGTCGGAGGAGAGCGAGATGCCCTCGTCCCTCACCAGGCTCGTGTACTCGTAGATCTGACCGCCGATGAAGATCGCACCCATGATGAAGGTGAGGATGAACCACCCGCGGAGCTTCTTCACGTCACCGCGTTCGGCAGCGAACACGCCGAGCTGGCAGGTGAGCGAGGAGAGCACCAGGATCGTGGTGTTCGTCGCGGAGAAGGGCACATTGAGCGCGGAGGCCATGTGCTTCCAGTGCGCCGGACCCGTCACCGACCGCAGGGTGAAGTACATCGCGAAGAGGGCCGCGAAGAACATCAGCTCGGAACTCAGCCAGATGATGGTTCCGACGCTGGTGAGGTTCGGCCGATTGACCGACGGGTGCGCGTGCCCGGTTTCTACTGTCGTTGCTGTCGCCACGACCGACATTATGTCGGTCGCTTATCCCGCCCTCACTCCGGGGGGTGCCGTTCGGAGTGTTGCTCCCCGCCGAACCGGTGTTGACGTGGTGTTCATGGGGACTTCCACGGGAGTAAGCTCCGCCCCGAACGGCCCTGTCCGTCCCGTCCGTACGACGCCGACGTCCCGGAGGAACAATGCAGCCGACCGCCACGGTGCTGGTCTACAGCGACGACTCCAACACCCGCGAGCAAGTACGGCTGGCCACCGGCCGCAGGCCCGCTCCCGACGTGCCCCTCGTCGAGTTCGTCGAGTGCGCCACGCCCGGCGCGGTGCTGCGCGAGCTGGACAAGGGCGGCATCGACGTCTGCGTGCTGGACGGCGAGGCGGTACCGATGGGCGGTATGGGGGTGTGCCGGCAGATCAAGGACGAGGTTTTCAACTGCCCGCCGGTGCTGCTGCTGATGGGGCGTCCGCAGGACGCTTGGCTCGCGACGTGGAGCCGGGCCGACGCCGCTGTGACGCTTCCGGCGGATCCCGTGGAGTTCTCTTCCGCCCTGGCTTCACTGCTCCGTCAGAAGCGGCTGGTGGGCGCCTAGGGCGTGTTTCGAAAGTGGCGTCGTCCGCCCGGAGGGCGGGGTCCGCGGCGTCTGGTGCGGTGCATCGCAAGGCGGAGGGTCGTCCTCGTACCGGGCGTACGTGGACGATCCCGACAACGCGGCGAGGTGCCGTGCCAGGCGTCGCGGACCAGACGGGACTTTCGAAACACGCCCTAGCGGACGGGGCCGCCCTGGGCGTGCGCGAGGGCGAGCCGGTGGTTCCCCTTCGCGCACACGCGGCGGCAGCCGCACATCGGCACCGCCCCGCGCCCCTTCGGGGCCGCTCAGAACGCCGTCGGCTGCAGGCGTACCGTGTCCACGTCCGACGGCGCGGTCGACTTCGTGTTGGTCAGGGCGCTGCCCTGGGTCCATTTCTTCCAGTCGACGTTCCAGTCGCCGAAGCCGTTGCCGAAGTCCTCCATCTGATGACCGTGGGAGTTGACGACCCGGACGATGTCGCCGGCGTGGATGTTGTCGAAGAACCACGCGGCGTTTGCGGTGCTCATACCGGTGCAGCCGTGGCTGACGTTCGCGTAGCCCTGTGAGCCCACCGACCAGGGCGCGGCGTGGACGTACTCACCGGACCAGGTCACCCGTGCGGCGTAGTAGACGTTCAGGTCGTAGGAGTCGGAACTGCTGGCGGAGATGCCGATCGTGGTGCCGCGCATCCGCACGACGTAGGCCTTCTCCAGGACGACCTTGATGCCGTTGCGGGTGTCGTAGCCGGGCTTGCCGGTGGTGACGGGGATCCGTCTGATCGCCTGGCCGTCCTTGTAGAACGTCAGCTGGTGGGCCGCGGCGTCGGTGACGGCCTCGATCCGGTCGCCGATGGTGATCTTGACCGGCTTGGACGGGCCGCCCCACAGCCGGTCGCCGATCTTGATGCCGTCCAGGTTGCTGTGCGCCGTGACGGTGGTGCCGGTGGGCCAGTAGTCCTTGGGCCGGTAGTGGAGCTCCTTGTCGCTCACCCAGTACCAGGAGCCCTGCACGGCCGGCACGGAGTCCACCTTCAGGGCGCGTTCCACGACGGCGCGCTGCGCCTTGTCCTTGACCGCCTGGTCCAGTTGGGCGGTGATGGGCTCGCCCACGCCGTACTGGCCCGACTTGGGACCGAAGGTGACGGTCAGGCGCTTCCTGCTGGTGGGCCTGCTGGTGTCGAAGGCGAAGACCTTGCGCCCGGGCGCGCCGTCGTCGTCCTCGGTGCTCACCGTGAGCGTGTAGTGGGCGTTGGCGGCCAGCGGGGCGGTGCTGTGCCATCTACTGCCGTCGGCGTCGAGTTCGCCCGGCACATGGCGCCCTGCGGAGTCCTGGACGGTGACGTCGGTGATGCGGTCGTCGCCGTCGGCGGTGACCTCCAGGGGCTTGTCCGGGTCGGCCTTTTTCCCTGCCTCGGTCGGACCGTTGAACGAGATCACGTCCGCCGCGTCGTACGGCTTGGCCGCCAGGGGGTTGCCGTCCGGACCGCAGGCGGTGACGCCCATGCCGAGCGCGGTCACCAGCAGGGTGCAACTGACGACGGTGCGGGTCCGCGGAGTGTGGTTCATGCGATCACGCTATGAGGCGATGACCCCATCGGCGCGGCAGGTGACCCGTACGGGGGATCGACACTGCTGCAAACGAACGACACACCGGCCCCGCCTGCCCCGAAACACCACCACCACCTGTGTAAAAGCCGGGAGCCCGGGCCCTCCTGACAGAGGGCCCGGGCTCCCGGTCGGTGCGCTCGGTGCTACTGGGTGCGGTTCTCACCGTGGTAGTACTCGAACACCCAGCCGAACAGGCCGACCGCGATGAACGGAGCGGAGAAGTAGATCAGCCACCAGCCGACCGCGATGCTGAGGAAGGCGATCGCACCGCCGAAGCCCAGCAGCAGCGGCTGCCAGCTGTGCGGGCTGAAGAAGCCCAGCTCGCCCGCGTCGTCCGCGACGTCGGCCTCCTTGTCGTCCTGGGCGCCCGCGTCGACCCGCCGGGCCGTGAAGCCCAGGTAGAAGCCGATCATCACGCTCAGACCGAAGGCCAGGAAGAGCGCCGTGGTGCCGGCCGGCTCCTTCGACCACACGCCATACACGATGGCCATGATCAGGAGGAAGAAGCTCAGCCAGATGAACATCCGGCCCTGGATCTTCACTTGCCGGCCTCCTTGCTGCCCGCGATGGCGCTGCCGTGACCGGCGTGCTCGAGCTGCTCGAGCGCGGCGATCTCGGGGTGGTGCAGGTCGAACGCCGGGGATTCACTGCGGATCCGCGGCAGGGTGAGGAAGTTGTGCCGCGGCGGCGGGCAGGAGGTCGCCCACTCCAGGGAGCGGCCGTAGCCCCACGGGTCGTCCACGCCGACCGGCTTGCCGTACTTGGCGGTCTTCCAGACGTTGTAGAGGAACGGCAGGATCGACAGTCCGAGCAGGAAGGAGCTGATGGTCGAGACCGTGTTCAGGGCGGTGAAGCCGTCGGCGGCCAGGTAGTCGGCGTACCGGCGCGGCATGCCCTCCACGCCCAGCCAGTGCTGGACCAGGAAGGTGCCGTGGAAGCCGACGAACAGCGTCCAGAAGGTGATCTTGCCGAGGCGCTCGTCCAGCATCTTGCCGGTCATCTTCGGCCACCAGAAGTGGAAGCCGGAGAACATGGCGAAGACGACCGTGCCGAAGACCACGTAGTGGAAGTGGGCCACCACGAAGTACGAGTCGGAGACGTGGAAGTCCATCGGCGGCGAGGCCAGGATGACACCGGTCAGACCACCGAACGTGAAGGTGATCAGGAAGCCGACGGCCCAGAGCATCGGTGTCTCGAAGGACAGCGAGCCCTTCCACATGGTGCCGATCCAGTTGAAGAACTTCACACCGGTCGGTACCGCGATCAGGAAGGTCATGAAGGAGAAGAACGGCAGCAGCACACCACCGGTGACGTACATGTGGTGGGCCCACACGGTCACGGACAGACCGGCGATGGAGATGGTTGCGGCGATCAGGCCCATGTAGCCGAACATCGGCTTGCGGGAGAACACCGGGATCACTTCGGAGATGATGCCGAAGAACGGCAGCGCGATGATGTACACCTCTGGATGACCGAAGAACCAGAAGAGGTGCTGCCACAGCAGGGCTCCGCCGTTGGTGGCGTCGAAGACGTGTGCGCCGAACTTGCGGTCCGCCTCCAGCGCGAACAGCGCGGCCGCGAGGACCGGGAAGGCCAGCAGGACCAGCACGGCGGTCAGCAGCACGTTCCACACGAAGATCGGCATGCGGAACATGGTCATGCCCGGAGCGCGCATGCAGATGATCGTGGTGATGAAGTTGACCGCGCCGAGGATGGTACCGAAGCCGGACAAGGCCAGACCCATGATCCACATGTCGGCGCCGACACCCGGGCTGCGGACCGCGTCCGACAGTGGGGAGTAGGCGAACCATCCGAAGTCGGCCGCACCCTGCGGGGTGAGGAAGCCGCCCACCGCGATGGTCGAGCCGAACAGGTACAGCCAGTAGGCGAACATGTTCAGCCGCGGGAACGCCACGTCGGGCGCGCCGATCTGCAGCGGCATGATCCAGTTGGTGAAGCCGGCGAACAGCGGCGTCGCGAACATCAGCAGCATGATCGTGCCGTGCATCGTGAACGCCTGGTTGAACTGCTCGTTCGACATGATCTGCAGGCCCGGCCGGGCCAGCTCGGCGCGCATGAGCAGCGCCATCACGCCACCGATCAGGAAGAACGCGAACGACGTAACGAGGTACATCGTCCCGATCGTCTTGTGGTCGGTGGTCGTCAGCCACTTCACCACGACATTGCCGGGTTGCTTCCGCCTGACCGGCATCTCGTCCGCGTACGAGCCTTCAGCTGCCGCGGCACCCTGGGGTTCGTTGAGGATGCTCACAGGTTGTTCGTCTCCCGGTTCTTCTCGTGGCTCGTCTGCGCGATGCCGGCGGGAATGTAACCGGTCTGCCCCTTCTTGGCGAGGTCCTGGAGATGCTTCTGGTAAGCCGCCGGGGAGACGACCTTCACGTTGAACAGCATCCGGGAGTGGTCGACACCGCAGAGTTCAGCACACTTGCCGAGGAAGGTGCCCTCATGGTTGGGGGTCACCTGGAACGCGTTGGCGTGGCCCGGGATCACGTCCATCTTCATCAGGAACGGCACCACCCAGAAGGAGTGGATGACGTCACGGGAGGTGAGGACGAAGCGGACCGTCTTGCCCTTGGGGAGCCAGAGCGTCGGACCGGGGTTGCCCGTCTGCGGGTTCCGCGTGGCGGGCGTACCGACGTCGTAGACACCGCCGGCGTTCGCCGGGAAGTCCTTCTTGAACCGGTCCGGAATGGCGTCCAGGTTCTTGTCGGTCTTGGCGTCGCCGGTCACACCGGAGACGGGGGTGATGTAGTTGAAGCCCCAGCTCCACTGGAAGCCGACCACGTTGACCGTGACGTCGGGCTTCTTGGAGGTGTCGAGGAGCTTCGACTCGTCCCGGGCCGTGAAGTAGAAGAGCACCGAGATGATGATGATCGGGACCACCGTGTACAGGGCCTCGATCGGCATGTTGTACCGGGTCTGCGGAGGTACCTCGACCTTGGTGCGGCTGCGCCGGTGGAACATGGCGCTCCACAGGATCAGGCCCCACACCAGCACGCCGACGGCGAGCGCGGCAGCCCAGGAGCCCTGCCACAGGGAGAGGATCCGCGGAGCCTCTTCCGTGGTCGGGGTGGGCATGCCAAGGCGGGGGAAGTCCTTGTATGTGCAACCGGTTGCGGTCGCCAGGACCAGGCCCGCGGTCAGTGCCTGCAGCAGCTTCCGCCGCATCGGGCGCCGCGGCGAGCGGTCGGAGCCGTTGGGACTCACGTAGCGCCTTCCCGAGAGTCTCGCCCGCGCGGTCGGCTGCGGCCTTCTCGCTGGTCGGTCGCCGCCCTGCGTCGGGCAGGGGTTTGGATGTTTATGCGGACCAAACCCTAGCCGACGCCTTCCAGGGGTTCGCGGGGAGGGGTGCCTACTGGCTCGGGTGGTTCGCTTGATTGGCGGCTGCGGGCCCGTCGTGGCTGGTCGCGCCCTACGGCGGAGCCGCTGACGTGGACGTCACGCGCCCCTCGGGGACGCTGTCCCGGCCGGCGGTCTAGCGTTGCCGTATGGCCTACTTCGATGCTGCTTCCGCCGCTCCCCTCCATCCTGTGGCACGTCAGGCGTTGTTGGCCTCTTTGGATGAGGGGTGGGCCGATCCTGCACGGCTGTACCGGGAGGGACGCAAGGCCCGGATGCTGCTGGACGCCGCCCGGGAGGCAGCTGCCGAGGTGGTGGGGTGCCGGGCCGACGAGGTGGTGTTCACCTCCTCCGGGACGCGGGCCGTCCACACGGGCGTCGCGGGGGCGTTGGCCGGGCGGCGACGGGTGGGACACCACCTGATCGTGTCAGCGGTCGAACATTCCTCCGTACTCCATTCGGCTGAGGTGTTCGAGGCGGACGGGGGGACGGTGACCCGGGTGCCGGTGAACCGGGCCGGGGCCGTGGATCCGTCGGGCTACGCGGCCGCGCTGCGCGAGGACACCGCACTCGCCGTGCTCCAGTCGGCCAACCACGAGGTGGGCACCGTGCAGCCGGTGGCCGAGGTGGCCGAGGTGTGCCGGGCGGCCGGGGTGCCGCTGCTGGTGGACGCGGCGCAGTCGCTGGGGTGGGGGCCCGTCGAGGGCGACTGGTCGCTGCTGACGGCCAGCGCACACAAATGGGGCGGGCCGTCGGGGGTCGGGCTGCTCGCCGTGCGCAAGGGGGTGCGGTTCGCCGCCCAAGGGCCCGTCGACGAGCGGGAGTCGGGACGGGCACCGGGGTTCGAGAACATCCCCGCGATCGTGGCCGCCGTGGCCTCCCTGCGGGCGGTGCACGCCGAGGCGGCCCAGGAGGCGGTGCGGCTGCGGGAGCTGACGGAGCGGATCCGGACCCGGGTGCCGGGGCTGGTGCCGGACGTCGAGGTCGTCGGGGACCCCGAGCGCCGGCTGCCCGGCATCGTCACCTTCTCCTGCCTCTACGTCGACGGCGAGGCGCTGCTGCACGAGTTGGACCGGGAGGGCTTCTCCGTCTCCTCCGGCTCCTCCTGCACGAGCAGCACGCTGACGCCCAGCCATGTGCTGAGGGCGATGGGCGTGCTGAGCGAGGGGAACGTACGGGTTTCCCTGCCGGCGGGAGCGGCCGAGGAGGACGTGGAGCGGTTCCTCGAGGTGCTGCCGGGCGCGGTCGCGGGAGTCCGGGAGAAGCTGGGCGCGCCGGCCGCGGCGGCCGCTCAGGAAGACGCCGGGGAAGTGCTCGTCGACTCCCTGGGCAAGCGATGCCCCATCCCCGTCATCGAACTGGCCAAGGTGTTCGGACAGGTGCCGCTCGGAGGAACCGTACGAGTCCTCTCCGACGACGAGGCGGCCCGCCTGGACATCCCGGCGTGGTGCGAGATGCGGGGCCAGGAGTACGTCGGAGAGGAACCGGCGGAGCGGGGTGCGGCGTATGTCGTACGCCGGGTCGGCTGAGCGCCTGAAGGGGGCGCGGGGCTGTGTCCGGCATGCGGCCGCGTGGGCACGACCGGCCCGCACGCGCCCGCAGCCGAGAACGGTGATCGGCAGAGGAGTGGGCGCAGCGGACCTCAGCCCAGGTGAGCCCGCACTTCCTCGCCGGCCTCGTCGCCGTACGCCTTCACGAACCGCTCCATGAAGTGCCCGCGGAGCAGCCGGTACTCCTGCGTACCGACCGTCTCGATGACGAGCGTCGCCAGCATGCAGCCCACCTGGGCGGCGCGCTCCAGCGAGACGCCCCAGGCCAGCCCCGACAGGAACCCCGCGCGGAAGGCGTCGCCGACACCCGTGGGGTCCGCCTTGCGCTCCTCCTCGGGGCAGCCGACCTCGATCGGGTCCTCGCCGGTCCGCTCGATGCGTACCCCGCGCGAGCCCAGCGTGGTGACGCGGTGGCCGACCTTGCCCAGGATCTCGGCGTCGCTCCAGCCGGTCTTGGACTCGATGAGGCCCTTCTCGTACTCGTTGGAGAACAGGTACGTCGCCCCGTCCAGCAGCAGCCGGATCTCCTCGCCGTCCATGCGGGCGATCTGCTGGGAGAAGTCGGCGGCGAACGGGATCCCGCGGGAGCGGCACTCCTCGGTGTGGCGGAGCATCGCCTCCGGGTCGTCGGCGCCGATGAGGACCAGGTCGAGGCCACCCACGCGGTCGGCGACGGTCTTCAGCTCGATGAGCCGGGCCTCGCTCATCGCGCCCGTGTAGAACGAGCCGATCTGGTTGTGGTCGGCGTCGGTGGTGCACACGAAGCGGGCGGTGTGCAGGGTCTCGGAGATCCGTACCGAGGCGGTGTCCACGCCGTGCCGGTCGAGCCAGGCCCGGTACTCGTCGAAGTCGGGGCCGGCAGCGCCGACCAGGACGGGCCGGGTGCCCAGCTGGCCCATGCCGAAGGCGATGTTCGCGCCGACGCCGCCCCGGCGCACGTCGAGCTTGTCGACCAGGAAGGAGAGCGAAACCGTGTGCAGCTGGTCCGCGACGAGCTGGTCGGCGAACCTGCCGGGGAAGGTCATGAGGTGGTCGGTGGCGATGGAGCCGGTGACTGCGATGCGCACGACGGGGATTCTCCTGCGGAATTAGGAAGGTGCGCGCGTGAGCGCTCGTTGGAAGGGCGGTGGTGGGAGACGGGAGGGCGGATCGACAGATCACGCTACCCGGTCGGCCGCCCCAGCTGTACCTGTCGAAACTACCCGATAGTAGACCTTTCTTCGCGGCCCTGAGCAGGCCTACGGTGCCGTCATGACGAACCTCAAGGTCCACTCCCCCGCCCCGGCCGACCTCGAGGGCGGTCTCGCCGCGCTGCGCGGCGACTGCGCCCGGATGGCCCCGCACTGGGCGGTTCCCGAGCACCCCGAGTCCCGGCCGGTGCCGCCGTCCCGGATCCACGGGGTGAGCGTGCCGGCGCGTTCCGCACGGCTGCTGGACGCCATGTCCGAGTACGGCGACTGAGGCGCGGGGCGCGTTCCCGGGAACCGCACGCTCCCCTCCCGCGTCCCATCGCCGTCCCCCATGCGGGGGAGGCGGGATACGACCAGCGAGGAGCGATGCGGTGAACACCGAGCGACCCGAGAACCGCGAGCACCCCGAGGGTCACGAGCAGGCCGAGAGCGCGGAGAGTGCCGGGAACCGGGAGGGGGTCGGGGGCTCGGGGAGGCATGAGGCAGAGGCCGTCGCACCGGACGGCGCCGGTGCGGCCGACGACCGTGGAAGTGAGCGGGCCGGCCGGCGGCGGTCACCGCTCGTGGTGGTCTGCGTGGCCGCCGCCGTGCTGCTGGTCGGCGGCGGCGGCGCCTACCTCGCGGCGGGCAGTGACACCGGCGGTCGTACGGGCGGACCGGGCGCGACCGGCGTCGGCGCCACTCCCCCGCCGCTCTCGCTGGACGGCTTCGGCGCCACCGGCGGCATCGCGCCGGGCGAGCCGGACCCGCACGGCGCCACGTACGTCGCCCAGGGCCGGTTGCCGGCCGGTCCCGGTTCCGCGCCGGTGTACGTGCCGAAGGGCGCGGTCGGTCGGGACGCGGTGGCCCGGCTGGCCAAGGCGCTGGGCGTGGACGGCACCCCCGTGGCCGAAGGACGGATCTGGCGGGTCGGCGGCAAGGACGGCACCCAGCCGAGCCTGACGGTGAACCGGGACGCGCCGGGCAGCTGGAGCTTCAGCCGGTACGCGCCGGGCACCGACGACTGCAAGAGGGGTGCGCTCTGTACGCACGACCCGGTGGGCCCCACCGGCACCCCGGTGAGCGCGGCGGAGGCGAGCCGGGCGGCGGCACCGGTGCTGAAGGCCGCCGGGCTGGACGACGCGAAGGTCGACGCGAGCCAGGTCATGGGCACCCGGCGGGTGGTCGACGCCGATCCGGTGGTGGGCGGGCTGCCGACGTACGGCTGGACGACCGGCCTGACCGTGGACCGGCAGGGCGAGCTGGTCGGCGGGCACGGACTGCTCGGGGCGCCGGTGAAGGGCGACACGTATCCGGTGCTGAGCGCCGCGAGGACGCTGAAGCTGATGAACGCGGCGCCGAGGAGCGACCACCGGATGGGGATCGGCGGGTGCGCGAGCCCGGTGCCGCCGAAGGACCGGCTGGAGCAGCCGTGCGGCGCGCCCACGGGGGCGCCGGAGCCGGGGGCGGAGCCGGGCGGGGATCCGGTCACCGTCACCGTGGAGAAGGCGGCGTTCGGCCTTGCCGCGCACTCCGTGGCCGGGCGGCAGACGCTGGTGCCGTCCTGGCTGTTCCAGGTACGGGGGCCCGACGGCCAGGGGGCGTCCACGGTGTCGTGTCCGGCGGTCGACCCCCGGTACCTCGCACCGGCGGCCACGCCCTCGGCGCCCACCGCGTCCCCGGCGCCCCGGACGGTGAAGGTGACCGGCTACCTGGCCGAGGACCGTGAGCTGACCCTGAGCTTCTACGGCGGGGTGTGCGCCGACTACACGGTCGCGGCGAGGGAGAGCGCCGAGCGGGTGACCGTGACCGTGACGGAGCATCCCTGGCCGGACAAGGTGTGCGTGATGATCGCCAAGGAGTACATGAAGACCGTACGCCTGGCCGCGCCACTGGACGGACGGACGGTGGTCGGCGCGGACGGCGGGCGGATTCCGCAGGCCAAGCCGGGGGCGCTCCGGCCGGAGGCGTCGGCACGACGGCGTTAGGGCGTGTTTCGAAAGTCCCGTCTGGTCCGCGACGCCTGGCACGGCACCTCGCCGCGTTGTCGGGATCGTCCACGTACGCCCGGTACGAGGACCACCCTCCGCCTTGCGATGCACCGCACCAGACGCCGCGACCCCGCCCTCCGGGCGGGGTCCGCTACTTTCGAAACACGCCCTAGCTAGCGCGCCGACACGGCAAGAAGGCGGCGACCCCCTCTCCGGGGGCGCCGCCTTCTCCCTCTCTCAGGCCGTTACGGACCCTCGGCTCAGCTGAAGGAGTCGCCGCAGGCGCAGGAGCCGGTCGCGTTCGGGTTGTCGATCGTGAAGCCCTGCTTCTCGATCGTGTCCACGAAGTCGATGGTGGCGCCGCCCAGGTACGGAGCGCTCATGCGGTCCGTGACGACCTTGACCCCGCCGAAGTCCTTCTCCACGTCACCGTCGAGCGAGCGCTCGTCGAAGAAGAGCTGGTAGCGCAGGCCGGAACAGCCGCCGGGCTGGACGGCGACGCGCAGTGCGAGGTCGTCACGGCCTTCCTGGTCGAGCAGGGCCTTGACCTTGGCCGCGGCGGCGTCGGTCAGGATGATGCCGTCGGTGACGGTGGTGGTCTCGTCCGATACGGACATCTACATCTCTCCCGGGTTGTACGGAGACTGCTTGCCGACGAGTGCAACCGGCGCTTCCGCGGATTCATTCCGGGCCGGGCAGTCACGTTGTCGCGTTGTTGCTTCCGTCTTCATGCTCGCACACGGCCGGGAAGGCCGACAGCGGCCCGCAGGGGGACGGGGGCGGGATTCACGTCACATCGACGCTATGGCCATCGTCAAACTGACGTGAACCGGTTATGATAGATAACGTCAGATAGACGAAAAGTAGAAAGGGTGCGTGCCGTGACCACCGCCCAGACCCCGGAGCTCGACGTGCAGCCGACTCCGCTCGCCCTGCTGCTGCTCGGCCGCGAGGCCGACCCGAAGAGCGAGCGGGGCGTCGAGTGCCCCGGTGACCTTCCGTCGCCGTCCGACCCCGACCTGGTGATGCGTGCCCGTGCGGCCAAGGAGAAGCTCGGCGACAAGGTCTTCGTGCTCGGCCACCACTACCAGCGCGACGAGGTCATCCAGTTCGCCGACGTCACGGGTGACTCCTTCAAGCTGGCCCGGGACGCGGCCGCGCGCCCGGAGGCCGAGTACATCGTCTTCTGCGGTGTGCACTTCATGGCCGAGTCGGCGGACATCCTCACCACCGACGACCAGAAGGTCGTCCTTCCGGACCTGGCGGCCGGCTGCTCCATGGCCGACATGGCGACGGCCGAGCAGGTCGCGGAGTGCTGGGACGTCCTGACGGAGGCCGGGATCGCCGAGCAGGTCGTCCCCGTCACCTACATGAACTCCTCCGCCGACATCAAGGCGTTCACCGGCAAGCACGGTGGCACGATCTGCACCTCGTCGAACGCCAGGCGGGCCCTGGAGTGGGCCTTCCAGCAGGGCGAGAAGGTGCTCTTCCTGCCCGACCAGCACCTCGGCCGGAACACCGCCGTCCGGGACATGGGCATGTCCCTGGACGACTGCGTGGTCTACAACCCGCACCGGCCGAACGGCGGCCTGACGGCGGACGAACTGCGCGCGGCGAAGATGATCCTTTGGCGCGGTCACTGCTCCGTCCACGGCCGGTTCAACCTGGACTCGGTCAACGACGTGCGCGAGCGCATCTCCGGCGTGAACGTCCTGGTGCACCCCGAGTGCAGGCACGAGGTCGTGGCTGCGGCGGACTACGTCGGCTCCACCGAGTACATCATCAAGACCCTGGAGGCGGCCCCGGCCGGCTCCAAGTGGGCCGTCGGCACCGAGCTGAACCTCGTCCGCCGCCTGGCCAACCGTTTCGCGCCCGAGGGCAAGGAGATCGTCTTCCTCGACAAGACGGTCTGCTTCTGCTCCACCATGAACCGCATCGACCTGCCCCACCTGGTCTGGACCCTGGAGTCCCTCGCCGAGGGCAACCTGGTCAACCGCATCGAGGTCGACCAGGAGACGGAGGCGTTCGCGAAGCTCGCCCTGGAACGGATGCTGGCGCTGCCGTAACGGCACGGCACCGCAACGAGGTCAGGGGCGCTTCCCGTCGTCGGGAGGCGCCCCTCTCGTGCCACCAGGAGCTCCTGGTGATCACCGCCGAACGACCGCTTCTGCACCGTGTCGTACGACTTCGAGTCCTTCAGCATCACCTGGTACGACGCCTGGTTGGTGTCCGTGCCGCCGCCGAAGGCCGTGCCGAACAGGGCGCCCACCATGCCTCCCCGTAGCCGAGGTGCCGCTTGACGTTCTCCAGGACCACGATCGAGTCGTCGACGACCCGGCCGACGGCGATGGTCAGCGCACCGAGCGTGAGCATGTTCAGCGACAGGCCGCGCGCAGGTCGGGCTAGTCCATTTCCTGGTCCGGCCCTACTGCGCCCGCCGTACGCCCGGGTGGAGACCCGCGCCACGGCCGGGTGGAGATCAGTCCGTCCTCGGGCGCACCAGACCCGACTCGTACGCGATCACCACGAGCTGCGCCCGGTCGCGCGCGCCCAGCTTGGCCATGGCCCGGTTGACGTGCGTCTTCACCGTCAGCGGGCTGACCTCCAGGCGTTCGGCGATCTCGTCGTTGGAGTGGCCGCCGGCGACCTGGACCAGCACCTCGCGCTCCCGCCCGGTGAGCGCGCCGAGCCGCTCGGAGCGGTCGGGGTCACGGCCGTCGTCGCCGTCGCCCTGGGCGAGGAAACGGGCGATCAGCCCCTTGGTCGCGGCCGGCGACAGCAGGGCCTCGCCGCCGGCCGCGACCCGGATGGCGTTCAGCAGCTCCTCCGGCTCGCTGCCCTTGCCGAGGAAGCCGGAGGCCCCCGCACGCAGCGCCTGGACGACGTAGTCGTCGACCTCGAACGTCGTCAGGATGACCACGCGGACCTGCGTCAGGGAGGGATCCGAGCTGATCATCCGGGTGGCGGCCAGCCCGTCGGTGCCCGGCATCCGGATGTCCATGAGGACGACGTCGGCGCCCTGCTCCTTGATCAGCCGGACCGCCTCGGCCCCGTCGGAGGCCTCCCCCACCACCTCCATGTCGGGCTCGGAGTCGACCAGCACCCGGAACGCGCTGCGCAGCAAGGCCTGGTCGTCGGCGAGCAGGACACGGATCGTCATGCGGTCTCCCCCCGGGGCCGTCGCACGAGTCCCGGTACGGATCTCGGCACGGGTCTGCACGGTCTCACCGGTCTCCACGGTCCTTGCGGGCATCGGTGCGGGTCTTGAGGGGCAGGATCGCATGGACGCGGAAGCCGCCGCCGTAGCGGGGCCCGGTGGTCAGGGTGCCGCCGAGGGCGGTGACCCGCTCGCGCATGCCGAGCAGTCCGTGCCCGCCCCCGTCCCCGGGCACACCGGCGGCGCCCGCGCCGTCGTCGAGGACGGTGACCTCGATGTCCGTCCCCACCCGTACGACGCTGACCTCGGCCCTGGCCTCGGCCCCGGCGTGCTTCTGCACGTTGGTCAGCGCCTCCTGGACGATCCGGTAGGCGGCCAGGTCGACGGCGGCGGGCAGTTCGGTGCCCTGGTCGGCGCGGGCCACCTCCACCGGCAGGCCCGCGTTGCGGAAGGTGTCGGCCAGCTCCTGGAGCCGGCTGAGTCCGGGCGCCGGCTCGGTCGGGGCCTCGGGGTCACCGGACTGGCGCAGCAGGCCCACGGTGGCGCGCAGCTCCTCCAGCGCGGCACGACCGGCCTCGCGGACGTGCGCCAACGCCTCCTTGGCCTGGTCGGGCCGCTTGTCCATGACATGCGCGGCGACCCCGGCCTGCACGTTCACCAGGGCGATGTGGTGGGCGACGACGTCGTGCAGATCGCGGGCGATGCGCAGCCGCTCCTCGGCGACCCGGCGGCGGGCCTCCTCCTCGCGGGTGCGTTCAGCACGCTCGGCCCGCTCCCGGATCGCCTGGACGACCGCGCGGCGGCTGCGTACGGCGTCCCCGAGGGTCGCGCCGACGCCGGTCCAGGCGAGCACGCCGAGGTTCTCCTGCGCGTACCAGGGCAGCGGGCCGGCCAGCATGGCGGCGGCCGTCAGTACGGTCATGGTGAGCAGGCCGACCCGCCAGGTGGTGGTGCGGTCGGTGGTCGCGGCGACGGTGTAGAGGGCGACCACGGCGGACATGGCGACCGGGGCGCGGGGGTCGCCGGTGACGCACTCGATCACGGAGAGGACACCGGTCGTGGCGAGCACGGCCTTGGGGGCGCGGCGCCGGAAGACGAGCGCGGCCGCGGCGAGGACCATCAGCAGGAGGCCGAGGGGGGCGGGGGTGCGCAGGCCCCAGGTGACGCCGTTCGCTCCGCGGGGCACGACGAGGGAGCCCGCGAGCATGCACACCAGCACGCCGGCGGCGATGGACGCGTCCAGCGCGAGGGGGTGCGCCTTCACACGGCAACGGGCGCGGTCGAGAGTGCGGGCGGTACTCACGCGACGAACAGTACGGGTGCTGCGCCGTGGCCTGTAGCGCGGGAGCGGCGAGCACCCCGGCGCTACCCCGGAATCAGCCCCTCGTCGCTGAGCATCGCCCGGACCTCCTCCAACGACGCCTCCGGAGACGGAAGGATCAGCTCCGAGGGCTCCAGCGCGTCGTCGGGAAGGGGCGTGCCGAGACGGCGGACGGCGTCGAGGAGTGCGCCGAGGGTGCGGCGGAACGCCGTCCCGTCGCCGCGCTCCAGCTCCACCAGCAGCTCGTCGTCCAGCTTGTTCAGCTCGGCGACGTGGGAGTCGTCCAGCTGAACCTGGCCCTCCCCCATGATCCGTACGATCACGTCGGCCTCCTCGGCTCGCGTCCCGGCGCCGGGCTACTGCTTGTCGAAGCGCGGGGTGTCCTGCGGCTGCTGCTGGGTCTGTCCCTGGCCGGTGCCGCCCTCGATGGCCTGCTGCGGCTGGCCACCGGCCAGCTCGGCCTTCATGCGCTGCAGCTCCAGCTCCACATCCGTACCACCGGAGATCCGGTCCAGCTCGGCGGCGATGTCGTCCTTGGCCATGCCGGAGGGATCTTCCAGGGCGCCCGAGGCGAGCAGTTCGTCGATGGCGCCGGCCCGGGCCTGGAGCTGGGCGGTCTTGTCCTCGGCGCGCTGGATGGCAAGGCCGACGTCGCCCATCTCCTCGGAGATGCCGGAGAAGGCCTCGCCGATCCGGGTCTGGGCCTGGGCCGCGGTGTAGGTGGCCTTGATGGTCTCCTTCTTCGTCCGGAAGGCGTCGACCTTCGCCTGCAGACGCTGGGCCGCCAGGGTGAGCTTCTCCTCCTCGCCCTGGAGGGTGGCGTGCTGCGTCTCGAGGTCGGTGACCTGCTGCTGGAGCGCGGCCTTGCGGGACAGCGCCTCGCGGGCCAGGTCCTCGCGGCCGAGTGCGAGCGCCTTGCGGCCCTGGTCCTCCAGCTTGGTGGACTGCTGCTGCAGCTGGTTGAGCTGGAGTTCCAGGCGCTTGCGGCTGGTCGCCACGTCGGCGACGCCGCGGCGGACCTTCTGCAGCAGCTCCAGCTGCTTCTGGTACGAGTAATCGAGGGTCTCGCGCGGGTCCTCGGCCCGGTCAAGGGCCTTGTTCGCCTTCGCGCGGAAGATCATCCCCATACGCTTCATGACACCGCTCATGGGCTTCGCGCGCCCCCTTCTGACGGACTCCAGCTCACAGATCCTGCGACAGGACCCACAGTACGGGCCCTGACTCCATTACCGCACTGTTCGGGGACGGATGCGCTCATCCCCGAGGACGACTGCGGACCGTATCGCTCCGGCGTGAGGAGTAGGTGATGCCCTGCCGTGTCCCCTGCGATCCCCTGCCGTAACGTCCACTCTGTCCCCCTACAGACGTCCGGTGTTGCCGGATCGTTCCCCACCGGGCTGGGGTCCATGCCGCGGAAGCCCTTACCCTTGGGTTTTGTGTTCCGTAGCCGTGCCAAGGAAGAGAAGGCCACCGCCGACAAGACGCCGGTAGCCCTCTCCAAGCAGCCCCGTGACCCGCAGGCCCCGAAGGGCAGGCCCACGCCCAAGCGCAGTGAGGCCCAGTCCCAGCGGCGCAGCGTGGCCCACACGCCGACCAACCGCAAGGAGGCCGCCAAGCGTCAGCGCGAGGAACGGCGCCAAACACTGGAGCGGCAGCGCCAGGCGCTGGCCACCGGTGACGAGCGCTATCTGCCCGCCCGGGACAAGGGTCCGGTCCGCAAGTTCGCCCGTACCTGGGTGGACTCGCGGTTCAACGTGGCGGAGTTCTTCCTGCCGCTCGCGGTGGTGATCCTGGTGCTGAGCGTGGTGCGGGTGCCGCAGATCCAGTCGATCGCCCTGCTGCTGTGGCTCGTGGTGATCGTGCTGATCGTGCTGGACTCGGCGGTCAGCGGTGTGCGGCTGGGGAAGCGCCTCAAGGAGCGCTTCCCGAACGAGAGCACGCGCGGCGCGGTTCCCTACGCGCTGATGCGTTCCCTGCAGATGCGCCGGCTCCGGCTGCCGAAGCCGCAGGTCAAGCGCGGAGAGCGGCCCTGAGCGCAGACGCCTTCACCGGGGGTGCGGCCGAGGCCTGGCTGAACAAGCTGGGCGGGCTGCGTGACGTCGTCCGCCAGGAGCTGGTGGCGCGGCAGCTCGACGAGCAGATAGCCGGCCGGTTCCCGGTCGGGCAGCGGCTGCGGGTGCTCGACGTCGGGATGGGCCAGGGCACGCAGGCGCTGCGGCTGGCCCGGCTCGGCCATCAGGTGACGGGCGTGGAGCAGGACCCGACGATGATCGCCGCCGCGCGGCAGGCCCTGGCCGCCGAGCCGGAGGGCATCCGGGAGCGGGTCCGGCTGGTCCAGGGCGACGGCCGGGACACCGGGGTGCACTTCCTGCCGGGCAGCTTCGACGTGGTGCTGTGCCACGGCGTGCTGATGTACGTCGAGGAGCCCGACCCGCTGGTGGCGGGCCTTGCGCGGATGCTGGCGCCCGGCGGACTGCTCTCCCTGCTCGTCCGCAACGGCGACGCGCTCGCCGTGCGACCGGGCCTCGCCGGCGACTGGGCGGGCGCCCTGGCCGCCTTCGACACCACCGCCTACCACAACCGCCTCGGCCTGGACGTACGGGCAGACCGGCTGGCGGCGCTCACCGCCACCCTCGCCGGGATCGGGGCCCCGCTGCACGCCTGGTACGGCGTCCGGGTCTTCACGGACACGGCGGCGGACGACGCGGAGATCCCGGACGACCTCGAGAGACTGCTGGCGGTGGAGGAGCGGGCCGGGCGCACGGACCCGTACCGGGGAGTGGCGGCGCTGCTTCACCTGTGCGGCGTACGGGGCTGAGACCGTTCGGGCCAACACCGCGGGCCGGATGACCGGCGCGCACCGAGACTCGGGGTATGGACGCTTCCCTGAGCCGTGCCGTACGGAGGGTGACCGCCGCGGCCGCGCTGGTGTGCTGTGTGACGGCCGGCTGCACCACCGGCTCCCGGCAGGACACAGCGACCGCGCGGGCGAACGTGCCGACGGCCGTGGGTGATCTGCAGAGCCAGTACCAGAAGGTCATCAGGAAGGCCCTGCCGTCGGTCGTGCAGATCCAGTCGGGCCGCGAGCTGGGCTCCGGGATCGTGTACGACGGCAAGGGACACATCGTCACCAACGCGCATGTGGTCGAGTCGCAGAAGACGTTCACGGTGACCACCGCCAACAGCGAGGAACCGCTCACCGCGCGCCTGGTGTACTCCTACCCCGAGCAGGACCTGGCCGTGATCAAGCTGGACAAGGTGCCGCACGGGCTGAAGGCGGCGGTGTTCGGCGACTCCGAGAAGGTGGAGGTCGGCCAGATCGTGCTGGCCATGGGCTCCCCGCTCGGGCTTGCGTCCAGCGTGACCCAGGGCATCGTCTCGGCGACCGGGCGGACCGTCAGCGAGGCCGGCGGGGGCACGGGCGCCACCCTCGCCGACATGGTGCAGACCTCGGCCCCCATCAATCCCGGCAACAGCGGCGGCGCGCTGGTCGATCTGGCCGGGCACGTCATCGGCATCCCGACGCTCGGCGCCGCCGATCCCAACCTCGGGGGCAGCGCGGCGCCCGGCATCGGGTTCGCCATCCCGGCGTCGATGGTGAAGACGATCGCGGGGCAGATCGTCGACAAGGGCAGGGTCACCAACTCGGGGCGGGCCGCGCTCGGCATCACCGCGCGGACCGTCGTGGACGAGAACTACCGGCCGGCCGGGGTTGCCGTGGTCACGGTCAGGCCCGGCGGCGCGGCGGACAAGGCGGGCCTGCGCCCCGGCGACATCATCACCAGGCTGGGCGACCGGTCCATCTCCACCATCACGTCCCTGTCGGTGGCGCTGGCGGCGGACAGGCCGGGCCAGAAGACGTCGGTGACCTACCAGCGGGACGGGAACGAGAAGAAGGCGGCGGTGACGCTGGGCGAGCAGTGACGAGGGGTGCGGCCACCGGCGGCCGCACCCCTGCGCACCGGCTACGCCGCGTCGGCATGCAGGCTCATCGGCCCGTAGACCTCCGTGTTCTCCTCGAACAGCCGCACCTGGTCGGCGCCGCCCTCGACAAGCGCCTTCCAGTGCTCGCCGATCCAGGACTCGGCATCCCCTTGCGTGGTGAACTCCTCGGGCTGCACCGCGGGCTGGACCTCCGTCCCGTCGGCCTTCTCGAACCGCCACGTCCATGCCGTCATGTGGGCCTCCTTCGATCCGACACCTGCGCGCAGCGTATGCGCTGTGCGGGCTCGGCCGTGAGAGGTGGTGGATCATCCGCGGGTGAGTGGGCCCGCGTCGGGGCGCTGTGGTGAGCGGTACCCGCCGGCGCGGGTGAGAATCGGTGCGTGGAAGTGACTCTGCTCGGTACCGGTGCGCCCGCCGGACTGCCTCGGCCCCACTGCCCGTGTGCCGCGTGCGCGACCGCGCTGGGCCGGCAGGCCCGGGCGGCCACCGCCGTGCTGGTCGACGGGACGCTGCTGCTGGATCTTACGCCGGGCGCGGCGTTCGCTGCGGCGCGGGCGGGGCGTTCGCTGGGCGGGGTACGGCAGGTGCTGCTTTCGCATCCGCACGACGGTCCGGCGGTGGAGGTGCCGGCCGGGCTGCCGCAGCCCGGCCGGGTGCCCGACGGGCGGGAGTTGGCGCTGCTGACGGGGCATCGGGTGCGGGCCCTGGCGATGGACGCGGGCGGCACCGGGTACGCGGTGACCGGGCCGGACGGGCAGCGGCTGCTGTATTTGCCGCCGGGCGGCGCCCCGGCGGGTCTGGAGGAGGCGACGGCGGAGTCGTACGACATGGTCCTCGCGGACGTCGTGGGCCGCCCGGACGCGCTCGCCCGGCTGCGAGCGGTGGGTTCGGTCGGCCCGGCCACCGATGTGCTCGCCGTCCACCTCGACCACGACGTGCCGCCCGGCGCGGAGCTGGGCCGCCGGCTGGCGGCTGCGGGCGCGCGGGCCGTGCCGGACGGTACGAGGCTGACGGTGGGCGCGTACGGGGACGTGCCGGACGTGCCGCGCCGGACGCTGGTGCTGGGCGGCGCGCGTTCGGGAAAGTCGGTGGAGGCCGAGCGGCGCCTGGAGTCGTTCCCGGACGTGCTGTACGTGGCGACCGGCGGCGCCCGGGGCGGCGACACCGAGTGGGCGCAGCGGGTGGCGCTGCACCGGGAGCGGCGGCCGGGGTCGTGGCGTACGGCGGAGACGACGGACCTGGTGCCGTTGCTCCGCGAGGAGGGGCCGCCGTTGCTGATCGACTGCCTGAGCCTGTGGCTGACGGACGCCATGGACGCCGTGGGGGCGTGGGACGACGCGGAGTGGAGCGGCGGCGGGGAGAAGTCCCTTCGAGAGCGGGTGCGGGAGCTGACGGAGGCGCTGCGCCGTACGCGGCGAACGGTGGTGGCCGTCTCCAACGAGGTGGGCTCGGGGATCGTCCCGGCGACTGCCTCCGGCCGGCGGTACCGGGACGAACTGGGGCGGCTGAACGCGGCGTTCGGGACGGAGTGCGAACAGGTGCTGCTGGTCGTCGCCGGTCAGGCCGTGGTGCTCCGGGGCTGAGCGGGCGCCCGGTGCGCACCGAAGGGCGCGGGGAACCACGCGACCGGCCCGCCACGCACCCGTGGTCAGCCACGGTCCTTGCGGGCCACGATTCTGTAGGCGTTGGAAAACGGTGTGCGGCGGCTCAGGGGCGCCAGAAGGTGGTCCAGTACCGAGGCCAGGGCCCGCGCGGGCACCAGCGCGGCGCTCATCAGGGGATGCCCGGCCGAGGCCAGGGCCAGGGCGCCTGACAGGTCGTAGGGCAGGTGGGGGTCCCTGCGGTCGGTCACGAGGACCGTGCAGCCCAGCGACTCCAGCTCCGCGCGCAGGTTGGCCAGGGGCATCAGGTGAAGGTGGCGGGGCTGGCCGTACGGAACCCACCATCTGCCGAGCAATGCGGCGAACACGCTGCGGGGGTCGGCGGCTTCGACGACGAGGTGGCCGCCGGGGCGCAGGGCCGTGAGCGCGGCGCGGAGTTCTGCGCGCGGGTCGGGCGTGTGCTCCAGATGGCGGAACATGCTGACCACGTCGTAGCGGCAGCGCAGCCGGGCCGCCATGCCGGACGTGGCGAGGTGACCGCGGTGGGCCTCCTCGATCCGTTCCTCCAGCTGGGCCTGCTGCACCCGGGCGGTCGGGTCCAGGCCGTCGAAGCTCGTATACGGGAAGATCTCCTTCGCCGCCTCGGGGAAGCGGGCGTGGCCCGTGCCCACGTCCAGCCAGCTCTCCGCCTCGGCCAGCGCCGACAGCCTCCGGGCGGTGGCCCGGTGCCGCCGGCGCACCGCGCGGGCGGACAGGACGCGGTCGGTGAACTCTTCCAGCTGCCGTTCGCAGAGGTCCCGGTGGAAGAAGGCGAACCCTTCCGCCGTGAGCCGGGGGTTCTGGAAGACGTGGGCGCAGTCGCGGCACTCGTCGAGGGCGAACCGGCCCGGCCGGTGCCGCAGCGGGTCCCTCGCGCGCACCCGGGTGCGCAGGCGCGGGGAGCCGCACCAGGGGCACTCCTCCCGGCGCGGTTCGAGGAACGGGTCGCAGGACCGCGGGAGGGGCGGCGGCGTGAACGGCGAGGTCGGCATGGGCGGCTCCCTGAGCGACATTCCTCGGCAAACCGGAACGTATGGGATCGCGATCTTGGGTGCAACGACGCCGCGGGGGTGTGGTGGCCATGTGGCGCGGAAGCGTTCGTGTGCTGGCGGTACTGTTCGGCGAATGAGCAGGCTTAATCTGGACGACTTCACCGATCTGATCGAGCGCCCGGACGGGGGCGTGCGCCGTGACGCCGAGGCCCGTCGGGAGCGCCGGATCGTGCCGCCCGGGGCGTTGGGCCGCCTCGACGAGCTGGGCGAGTGGCTGGCCGCCGCGCAGAGTGCCGTACCGGTACGGACCGTGGACCGGCCGAAGGTGATCCTCTTCGCCGGTGACCACGGCATCGCCGAACTGGGGGTCTCGGCGCGCCCCGCGGGCAGTGCGGAGCAGCTGGTGCGGGCCGTGCTGGAGGGCGCGAGCCCGGTGTCCGTGCTGGCGCGGCGGCTTCAGGTACCTGTGCGGATCGTGGACATGGCCCTGGACTGCGCGCCGGACGCCTTCCCCGAGGACGTCGTACGGCACCGCGTGCGGCGCGGCAGCGGCCGTATCGACATCGAGGACGCGCTCACCGAGGACGAGGCCGAGGCGGCGCTGCGCGCGGGTGTGGCCGTCGCCGACGAGGAGGCCGACTCGGGTACGGACCTGGTGGTGCTCGGTGACATCAGCGTGGGCGGCACCACGGCGGCGGCGGTGCTGATCGCCGCGCTGTGCGGGACCGACGCGTCGGTGGTGACCGGGCGGGGCGGGCTCGCGATCGACGATCTGGCCTGGATGCGCAAGTGCGCGGCGATCCGGGACGCACTGAGGCGGGCGCGGCCGGTGCTCGGGGACCAGGTGCAGTTGCTGGCCGCCGTGGGCGGGGCCGACCTCGCGGCGATGACCGGGTTCCTGTTGCAGTGCGCGGTGCGGAAGCTGCCGGTGGTACTCGACGGGGTGGTGGCGGCGGCGTGTGCGCTGGTCGCCCAGCGCGTCGCCTTCCGGGCGCCGGACTGGTGGCTGGCCGGACACGACAGCGAGGAGCCGGGGCAGGCGAAGGCGCTGGACCGGATGGCCCTGGAGCCGCTGCTGAAGCAGGGCGTGAAGGTCGGCGAGGGAGCGGGGGCGTTGCTCGCACTGCCGTTGGTGCGGGCCGCGGCGGCGTTGGCCGCGGAGCTTCCCGAGAGGGAGCCGGCGGAGAAGAACGAGTAGCCGGCTGCGGCGAGTTCGGCACCGCCGGATCCGCCGTGACCGACGGCCGATCCGGGCACGAGGGCCGCCCGGCGCAAAAGCGTACGCACAGCACACGCACGGTTCCGATGTGCGGTTCGCCAGGACAGCCCCCATATGATCCTTCCTCATGGGAGATGCCCGAATTGCCGTGCCGCAGCAAGCCGAACCGGGGCGCCCGGGTGAGGAGGGGCGGCGGCCCGGCGGGGCCTCGCGACGGGCCGCCGCCGTCGCCGTCTGGTATCTGCGGACCGTCGCCTTCATCAACTTCCTCAGCGCGGTGTGGGTCTCGCTCGGCCAGGACGTGCGCCGGCACAACCAAGACGACTTCTTCACGCCGTACCTGCTGACGGCCGGCTTCGCCTCGGGCGTGTTCACCGCGTTCCTGGCGATCACCATGCGCCGCCGCAAGCGGGCCGCGTGGATCCTGAACCTGGTGCTCAGCGGGGCCTTTCTCGCCCTGTTCGCGTTCGCCACGGCGTTCCCGGAGATCCGGCGGTACCCGCAGAACTGGGTCTCGCTGGGGCTGACGGCCGTGTTCGTCGGCGCGCTGCTCGTGGGCCGGCGGGAGTTCTACGCCAAGGGCGACCGCTCCAACCCCCGGCTCGCGGCGTCGGTCGCCGTCGGCGGCGGGCTGGTCGCGAGCCTGCTGGCCGGGCTGCTGGTGACGGTCACCAACCAGGCGCCCGACGCCGCCCGTTCGACGTTCCTGGAGCGCTGGCACTACGGCACCCTGCGCCTGGTCTCGGTGGCCGCCGACGAATCGCGCTTCCCCGCGATCTCCCCACCGAACTGGGCGAACGTCACCGTCAACGTGCTCAGTACCGCGCTCGTCCTCGCCGTGTTCTACGCCGCGTTCCGCTCCCGGCGCGCCGTCGACCCGCTCACCGAGGACGACGAGAAGCAGCTGCGGGCCCTGCTGGACCGGCACGGCGACCGGGACTCGCTGGGCTACTTCGCGCTGCGCCGGGAGAAGAGCGTGGTGTGGTCACCCACGGGCAAGGCGGCCGTCGCCTACCGGGTGGTGGGCGGGGTGAGCCTGGCCTCCGGGGATCCGCTCGGGGATCCGGAGGCCTGGCCGGGGGCGATCGCGCGATGGTTGGCCAAGGCGCGGGAGCACGGCTGGATCCCGGCGGTGATGGGGGCGAGCGAGGAGGCCGGGACCATCTACGCCCGGCACGGTCTCGACGCCCTCGAACTCGGCGACGAGGCGATCGTGGAGGTCGTCGACTTCACGCTGGAGGGCCGGGCGATGCGCACGGTCCGGCAGGCGTACAACCGGGTGAAGCGGGCCGGGTACGAGGTGCGGATCCGGCGGCACGAGGGCATCCCGGCAAACGAGATGGCGCATCTCGTCGAGCGTGCGGACGACTGGCGGGACGGCGCGACCGAGCGCGGGTTCAGCATGGCGCTCGGCCGGCTCGGAGACCCCGAGGACGGGCAGTGCGTGATGCTGGAGTGCACCGACGCCGAGGGCAGGCTGCGGGCGCTGCTGTCCTTCGTGCCGTGGGGGCCGCACGGCCTGTCCCTGGACCTGATGCGCCGCGACCGGGACTCCGACAACGGGCTGATGGAGTTCATGGTCATCGAGCTGCTGCGGCGGGCCGACGAGATCGGGATCACCCAGGTGTCGCTCAACTTCGCGATGTTCAGGTCGGTCTTCGAACGCGGCGCGCGTATCGGTGCCGGTCCGGTGCTGAGGCTGTGGAGGTCGCTGCTCAGCTTCTTCTCCCGCTGGTGGCAGATCGAGTCGCTGTACCGCGCCAACGCCAAGTACCGGCCCATCTGGGAGCCGCGGTTCCTGCTCTTCGAGAAGAGCGCGGACCTGCTGCGCATCGGCCTCGCCTCGGCCCGCGCGGAGGGCTTCCTGGAGGCGCCGGGACTCCCGAAGTGGCTGCACCGCAGGCACCTGGACACACACCGATGAGGAACGCCGATGAGATCGCTCGCCCGCTGGGCGCGTGACGAGTGGGGGCCGCTGTACGTCACCGTTCAGGCGGCCCTGCTGAGGCGGCGCCCGTGGGCGGCGCCGATGACGCTCGGCGCGGTCTGTCTGACGGCCCTGCTGCAGTACGTGCAGAACCGGCCGTGGGGCTACCAGTTCGTGCAGGACGTGGGCGCCGTACGGGCCGAGGACCCGCTGTGGCTGGCCCTGCTGCGCACTCCCCTGTCACTGTTCGTGCCGGCGCTGGATCTGCCGGTGTGGGGTGCGCTGGCCCAGATCCTGCTGGTGTTCGGCGTCGCCGAGGCGTGCATCGGCTGGTGGCGGACCCTGGTCATCGCGTACGCCGCCACACTCGCCGGGACGCTGTACGCGCGCATCGGCATCTCGCTCGGCGCGCACGCCCCGTTCGGGCTGCCGTGGACGGACGCGCAGGTGGTGGACACCGGCCCCTCGGCGGCCGTGGTGGGGCTCGCGGTGTATGCGAGCTGGCGCCACGCCGCGTACGTCACCTCGGGCGCGGTGACGCTGGCGATGGTCGCCGAGGTGCTGGTCAAGGAGAACCTGGCGGGCAAGGAGCATCTGGCCGCGCTGATGGCCGTCGGGCTGATCTGCCTCGCGGTGGCGGTACGGCACCGCTACGCGCCGGGGCTGCGGCTCCGGTTGCGGTCCGGGTACGGCCGCCCGCTGCGGCTGTGCGCTCAGCGGCGGTCGGGCAGCCGGGCCGGGCGCGGGTCGGGTCTGCCGCCGATCCAGTCCTGAACGACGCGGCGCGGCCTGGCCCAGCGGCGGTCGTGGCGGTAGGCGCGCAGCGCGGCCTTGGCACGCGCCCGGGGCCGGCGGCCGTAGAAGCGGCGGGCCCAGGGAGAGCCCGGGCGGGCCAGCCGTACGGCGCCGATCAGCGCGACCAGCGGCACGATCGCCCCGAACACCGCGACGCGGGCCTTGCCCTTGCTCAGGGCGACCAGCGCGAAGAGGAAGTTCATGACGATGGTGGTCAGAGCGCTGCCCCGGTCCTGGAGTTCCTGCTGGGACAGGTCGTTGACGCCGAACGGGGAGAACCCGGCGAGCAGCAGCCCGCCGAGCGCGGCGACGAGCACCACGATCTCGACGCTCTTGCGGCCCTCCTCGCTCCAGTAGACGTCGTCCAGATGGAGGATCAGCGCGAACTCGTCCAGGACGAGACCGACGCCGACCCCGAAGACCACGGCCGCGATGGCGCCGCCCGCGCCGCGCCGGTCGCTGGCGACCGCGCCGAACCCGCCGACGACGGTGAGCACGACGCCGGGCACCGCGTGGTGGATGTGCAGGCCGCCCGCCTTGACGTTCCGGAACGGCCCCTTGCCGGCCCGGATCAGCCGGGTGATCGCCCGGGTGACCACGAAGGTGAGCAGGAAGGCGCTGAGGGCGAGCAGCAGGGGAAGCTTCCCCGGTTCGAGGATGTTCCGTTCCCACCAGTGCCCCATATGCGCACTTTAGCCCTGGGTGCCCGAGGCGGCTCCGCGACCGCCGGGTAACCTTCGCCGGTGCCCAAGTCCTCCCCTCACGACGGCCTCCGCTTCGCCTTCGGCACCCTCACCGTGCTGCCCGTACGGGTGCGCCGCTGGGACCGGGACGCGGCACGCGGGGGCATGTTGAGCGCCCCGGTGGCCGGGCTGGCCGTCGGCGGCTCCGCCGCCGGGCTCGGCCTGCTGCTGCTCGCGCTCGGCGCCGGCCCGCTGCTCGCCGCCGTGGCCTCGGTCTCGGTGCCCGCCGCCCTGACCCGGGGACTGCACCTCGACGGCCTCGCCGACACCGCCGACGGCCTGGGCAGCGGCAAACCCGCCGAGGACGCGCTCAGGATCATGAAGCAGTCGGACATCGGCCCGTTCGGGGTCATCACCCTGGTCCTGGTTCTGCTGGCGCAGGTCGCCGTCCTGGCCCAGCTGTACGGCGCCTCCTGGACCCGGGGTGCCATGGCCGCCGTCGTCTCCGCCGTCGCCGCCCGCCTCGCCCTCACCCAGGCCGCCCGTACCGGCGTGCCGGCCGCCCGCCCGGAGGGATTGGGTGCGGCGGTGGCCGGGGTGGTACCGGTGCCGGGGGCGCTGGCGGTCACGGCCGTGGTCACGCTCGGCTCGGCCACGTGGGGCGGTGCCTTCGGCCCCTACGACGCTGTGCGCGCGGCTGCCGCGGTCCTGCTCGCCCTGGCCGCTGCCGAACTCCTGCTCCACCGCTGCGTCCGTCGCTTCGGCGGGGTGACCGGGGACGTCTTCGGCGCGCTGGCGGAGACGGCGGCCACGGCCGCGCTCGTCGTGCTGTCGCTGGGCCGATAGGCTTCTCAGCCGTACACGGACACATGAGCTGTGATTCGGGGGACATCCGTGCTCACCCTGCGCCGCGCGCTGGCCTGGTTCATCGACTTCCTCCTGGTGGCGGGGGCAGCCGCTCTCCTCGCCTTCCTCACCTTCCACAGGATCACCGCGCTGGTCACCGACGTGCCCGAGCTGGCGGCGAAGGGCGGCCTCGACCTCGTCAGCTCGCGCGGTGACGTCCTCGGCGCCTCCGAGCACCTCGGCGTGTCGGTGTGGGCCACGATCGTGCTCGACGTGGAGGAGGCCTTCGGCGCGCTCGTCGTCGTCGCGTTCCTCTACCAGTGGGCCTGCGTCGCGCTGCTCGGCCGCACCCTCGGCAAGGGCATGCTCGGCCTGCGCGTCACCCCGCGGCTGTCCCGGCACGCGCTGCGCCGGGCCGCCGTCACCACCGCCGCCGACGTCGCGGTGTACGCGCTGGCCTGTGTGCTGCTGGTCGAGGGGAAGTTCGTGCCGGCGGTGCTGGTCTGGGCGGTCGCCGTACTGCTGTTCCTGGTCAACGCGCTGACCGTGTTCTTCCCCGGCCGCCGCTCCCTCGCCGACCGGCTCGCCGGCACCTCCGTCGTGGGCGCCCTGCAGCGGGCGGAGCCCGGCCCGGCGGGCTGCGTGCCCCAGGGGTGAGCGCCGGCGCAGCGCACGACGGCGCCCCGCTCCCGTAACGGCACCGGCCGCATACGCGGGGTGCGGCGCGGTGCCGTGGTTCGGCACGAGCGGACCGTGGCCGAGCGCGCGGCCGGTCGCTCACGGGCCCCGAACTCCCCGCCCTGGCGCCCACGTGGACCAGGAACAGGCCGGGGGGACACCGTACCGGTGCGGTGGTGGTCGGATCGCCAAACGTGCGCGTAGGGCCCGCGAGGCGGTCGCCGTGCAGCTCGCCCGAGTCACGCTCCGGTTCCGTGGCCGCCGACGCGCCGGGCGGGAAGGTTCCCCTCCACGGGCCGGCGGACGGACGGGCCGCCGGAACGCGACGGCTGCGGCTCGCCCGGCGGCGCAGGGGGCGGAAGTGACCACGACGCCACACACAGGTGAACGTCAGCGGGACCGAGCGAACGCGCGCACGCGCGTAGTCTCGTCCCGGGTGTTCGCCGACAGGGTGAAGGCCCCGGTTGCCACTGCGCCCGGGCATGGACCTAGGGTCGGCTGTCGGGCCCGGTCGACCCACCCCACTTCGGCCACAGCAACTTCACATCGGAAGCGAGAATTCACCACCGTGACTGCTCTGACTCTCAGCACCGCAGCGGCGCCCGGCCTGCGGGCCGACGCGATCGTGATCGGTGTCGCCAAGGGCACCAAGGGGCCCGTCGTCGCGCCGGGCGCCGAGGCCGTGGACAAGGCGTACGACGGCAGGCTGGCCGGCGTCCTGGACACCCTCGGCGCCTCGGGTGCCGAGGGCGAGCTGACGAAACTGCCCGCCCCTGCCGGCTTCAAGGCGCCGCTCGTGGTGGCGGTCGGCCTGGGCGAGGAGCCGGACGCCAAGAGTGACGAGGGCTACGACTCCGACGCGCTGCGCAAGGCCGTCGGTGTGGCCGCCCGGGCGCTCGCCGGCTCCCGGAAGGCCGCGTTCGCGCTGCCCGTCGACAGTCCCGGCGCGGTCGGTGCCATCGCCGAGGGCATCCTGCTCGGCGCGTACTCCTTCGACGTCTACAAGGAGAACGCGAACGGCGGGAAGGCCAAGAACGGCAAGGCGCCGCTGGCCGAGGCCGCGCTGCTCGGCGGCAAGCCGCGCGACGCCTCCCACAAGGGGGCCGTCGCCCGCGCCGTCGCCGTCGCCGAGGAGCTGAACCGCGCCCGCGACCTGATCAACACCCCGCCGAACGACCTGACCCCCGCCGCCTTCGCCGGTATCGCGCAGGCCGCGGCCAAGGAACACGGCATCAAGGTGCAGGTGCTCGACGAGAAGGCCCTGGCCAAGGGCGGCTACGGCGGCATCCTCGGCGTCGGCGGCGGCTCCGCGGCCGCGCCGCGCCTGGTGAAGCTGTCGTACACCCACCCGAAGGCGGCCAAGCACCTCGCCTTCGTCGGCAAGGGCATCACCTACGACTCGGGCGGCATCTCGCTGAAGCCGGCCGGGCACAACGAGACGATGAAATGCGACATGAGCGGCGCCGCCGCCGTGTTCGCCGCGGTCGTCGCCGCCGCCCGCCTCGGCCTGGAGGTCAACGTCACCGGCTGGCTGGCGCTGGCCGAGAACATGCCGTCCGGCTCCGCCGTGCGCCCGGGTGACGTGCTGCGCATGTACAGCGGCAAGACCGTGGAGGTCCTCAACACCGACGCCGAGGGCCGACTGGTCCTCGGCGACGCGCTGTGGGCGGCCTCGCAGGAGAACCCGGACGCGATCGTGGACGTCGCGACCCTCACCGGCGCGATGATGCTGGCGCTGGGCAGCCGGACGTTCGGCGTCATGGCCAACGACGACGCGTTCCGCTCCGCCGTGCACGAGGCGGCGGAGGAGGTCGGCGAGCCGGCCTGGCCGATGCCGCTGCCGGAACACCTGCGCAAGGGCATGGAGTCCCAGGTCGCCGACATCGCGAACATGGGCGAGCGGATGGGCGGCGGGCTGGTCGCCGGTCTCTTCCTGCGCGAGTTCGTGGGCGAGGGGATCACCTGGGCGCACCTCGACATCGCCGGCCCGGCGTTCAACGAGGGCGGCCCGTTCGGCTACACACCGAAGGGCGGCACGGGCACGGCCGTGCGGACGCTCGTGCGGCTCGCCGAGCTGACCGCCGCGGGCGATCTGGGGTAGCCCACCCACCCCGTTCGACTGCCTGTTCCCCGGCTCCGCCGCGTGGGGCCGATCGCGCCCACGCGGCGGAGCCGCATGTCGAGTGCGGCCCGCGCCACCGGCGGTACCGCCCTCTCGTTCGTTTCACGTGAACGTGGGACGTCTCACCCCCGGCCCGGCGTCTCGATCCCGTCCGACAAGTGCAAAGATGGAGCCCGGCAGGACAGGGCCCCCACCGAAGGGCCGAAGCATCAAGCGGCCGGACACCAGCCGCCAGCCGGTCACAGGAGACCGGCGTACGGCGCACATGCATGGAGGACGTGACGTGGCGAACGACGCCAGCACCGTTTTCGACCTAGTGATCCTCGGCGGTGGTAGCGGTGGTTACGCCGCGGCCCTGCGCGGGGCGCAGCTGGGCCTGGACGTCGCCCTGATCGAGAAGGACAAGGTCGGCGGTACCTGCCTGCACCGGGGTTGCATCCCCACCAAGGCCCTGCTGCACGCGGGCGAGATCGCCGACCAGGCCCGCGAGAGCGAGCAGTTCGGTGTGAAGGCCACCTTCGAGGGCATCGACGTCGCCGCAGTCCACAAGTACAAGGACGGCGTGATCGCCGGCCTGTACAAGGGTCTGCAGGGTCTGATCGCGTCCCGCAAGGTGACGTACGTCGAGGGCGAGGGCCGGCTGTCCTCCCCCACCTCCGTGGACGTGAACGGCCGGCGGATCCAGGGCCGCCACGTGCTGCTGGCGACCGGCTCCGTGCCGAAGTCGCTGCCGGGCCTGGAGATCGACGGCAACCGGATCATCTCCTCCGACCACGCCCTCGTCCTGGACCGCGTGCCGAAGTCCGCGATCATCCTGGGCGGCGGTGTCATCGGCGTCGAGTTCGCCTCGGCGTGGAAGTCCTTCGGTGCCGACGTCACCGTCATCGAGGGCCTCAAGCACCTCGTCCCGGTCGAGGACGAGAACTCCTCGAAGCTGCTGGAGCGCGCGTTCCGCAAGCGCGGCATCAAGTTCAACCTCGGCACCTTCTTCCAGAAGGCCGAGTACACCCAGGACGGCGTGAAGGTCACCCTGGCGGACGGCAAGGAGTTCGAGGCCGAGGTCCTCCTCGTCGCCGTCGGCCGTGGCCCGGTCTCGCAGGGCCTGGGCTACGAGGAGCAGGGCGTGGCCATGGACCGCGGCTACGTCCTGGTCGACGAGTACATGCGGACCAACGTCCCGACGATCTCCGCCGTCGGTGACCTCGTCCCGACACTCCAGCTCGCGCACGTCGGCTTCGCCGAGGGCATCCTGGTGGCGGAGCGTCTGGCCGGTCTGAAGGTCGTTCCGATCGACTACGACGGTGTCCCGCGGGTGACGTACTGCCACCCGGAGGTCGCCTCCGTCGGCATCACCGAGGCCAAGGCCAAGGAGATCTACGGCGCGGACAAGGTCGTCGCCCTGAAGTACAACCTGGCGGGCAACGGAAAGAGCAAGATCCTCAACACCTCGGGCGAGATCAAGCTCGTCCAGGTGAAGGACGGTGCCGTGGTCGGCGTCCACATGGTCGGCGACCGCATGGGCGAGCAGGTCGGCGAGGCCCAGCTGATCTACAACTGGGAAGCGCTGCCGGCCGAGGTCGCCCAGCTCATCCACGCCCACCCGACGCAGAGCGAGGCGATGGGCGAGGCGCACCTGGCGCTCGCCGGCAAGCCGCTGCACTCCCACGACTGAGCCTTCGGTCAACGGGCGCGACGACACAGACTTCCGCAATTCGTTAGGAGCAACCGAAACCATGGCGGTTTCCGTAACCCTTCCGGCGCTCGGCGAGAGCGTCACCGAGGGCACTGTCACCCGCTGGCTGAAGGCCGAGGGCGAACGCGTCGAGGCCGACGAGCCGCTGCTCGAGGTCTCCACCGACAAGGTCGACACCGAGATCCCCTCGCCGGCCTCCGGCGTGCTGGCCTCCATCAAGGTCGCCGAGGACGAGACGGTCGAGGTCGGCGCCGAGCTGGCCGTCATCGACGACGGCACGGGTGCGCCCGCCGCCGCCCCGGCCCCGGCGGTCGAGGAGGTGCCGGCTCCCCCGGCCGAGCCCACCCCGGCCCCGGCCGCCGAGGCTCCGGCCGCCCCGGCCGGTGGTGCCCAGGGCACGGACGTGGTCCTGCCCGCGCTCGGCGAGTCCGTCACCGAGGGCACCGTCACCCGCTGGCTGAAGGCCGTCGGTGACTCCGTCGAGGCCGACGAGCCGCTGCTCGAGGTCTCCACCGACAAGGTCGACACCGAGATCCCGGCGCCCGCCTCCGGCGTGCTGCTGGAGATCGTGGTGAACGAGGACGAGACCGCCGAGGTCGGCGCCAGGCTCGCCGTCATCGGTGCCCCCGGCGCCGCCCCGGCCGCCGCTCCGGCTCCGGCCGCCCCGGCCCCCGCCGCCGCTGCCCCGGCCGCTCCGGCCCCGGCTCCGACGCCCGCCCCTGCGGCTCCGGCGCCCGCCCCTGCGGCTGCGGCCCCCGCCGCCCCGGCCCAGCCCGCGGCTCCGGCGCCCGCCCCGGCCCCGGTCACCCCGGCCACCGCGCCGACCTCCCCGACCGCCACCCAGGCGACGGACGAGGGCGCCTACGTGACCCCGCTGGTGCGCAAGCTCGCCGCCGAGAACGGCGTCGACCTGTCCGCCGTCAAGGGCACGGGTGTCGGCGGCCGTATCCGCAAGCAGGACGTCCTCGCCGCCGCCGAGGCCGCGAAGGCCGCCGCCGCTGCCCCGGCGCCCGCCGCCGCTGCTGTGGCTGCCGGTGGCCCCGCCGCCAGGAAGGCCCCGGCGCTGGAGGTCTCCCCGCTGCGCGGCCAGACCGTCAAGATGACCCGCATCCGCAAGGTCATCGGCGACAACATGGTCAAGGCGCTGCACGAACAGGCCCAGCTGTCGTCGGTCGTCGAGGTCGACGTCACCCGCCTGATGAAGCTGCGCGCCCGGGCCAAGGACTCCTTCGCCGCGCGCGAGGGCGTCAAGCTCTCCCCGATGCCGTTCTTCGTCAAGGCGGCGGCCCAGGCGCTGAAGGCCCACCCGGTCATCAACGCGAAGATCAACGAGGCCGAGGGCACGATCACCTACTTCGACACCGAGAACATCGGTATCGCGGTGGACTCCGAGAAGGGCCTGATGACCCCGGTCATCAAGCACGCCGGCGACCTCAACATCGCGGGCATCGCCAAGGCCACGGCGGAGCTGGCCGGCAAGGTCCGCGCCAACAGGATCACCCCGGACGAGCTGTCCGGCGCGACCTTCACCATCTCCAACACCGGTTCGCGCGGCGCCCTGTTCGACACGATCATCGTGCCGCCGGGCCAGGTCGCGATCCTCGGCATCGGTGCCACGGTCAAGCGCCCGGCGGTCATCGAGACCGAGGAGGGCACGGTCATCGGCGTCCGCGACATGACCTACCTGACCCTCTCCTACGACCACCGCCTGGTCGACGGCGCCGACGCGGCCCGTTACCTGACGGCGGTCAAGGCGATCCTGGAGGCGGGCGAGTTCGAGGTCGAGCTGGGCCTGTAGTCGCCGGTCACGCGACGCATCGGTGCCCCTGTCTGGGAAGTTCCGGACAGGGGCACCGCCCGTTGGGGGGGCACGGTCCGCGACGGGCTCGGGGCCGTGTCGATGTGCGGTTCCGCCCCGCGGAGCAGCCCGCCCCCGTACGGTCCGCAGCCACCCGAATACGGACGGACCCGTGCCCGAACGCACCACGGACACCGTGTGCGCCTCGTCTCACCTGCGCCAAAGCGCCCCCGCGCGCCCTACCCGTGGAGCGAACCGGCCTTATTGTCTAAAGGTCAGCCCTCCCTAAGGAGCCCACAATGACCGCGCCCGTCGTCCACTCGCTGCGCGAACAGATCCGCGAGCACATCGTGGAGGGGATCGTCAGCGGGCGCTGGCAGCCGGGTGAGCGGATCGTGGAGCGGCGGATCGCCACCGAGCTGGAGGTCAGCCAGACGCCGGTGCGCGAGGCGCTGAGGGAGCTGGAGTCGCTGCGGCTGATCGAGTCCGCGCCCAACAAGGGCGTGCGCGTACGCAATCTGACCGCGGCGGACCTGGAGGAGAGCTACCCCGTCCGGGCCGGGCTGGAGGCGATCGCTGCGGAGCTGGCCGCCGACCGTCTCGCCGAGGACTGCTCGGCCCTGGAGCCGCACGTGCTGGCCCTGTACGAGGCCGACCGCAAGGGTGACGGCACGGCCCAGGTCCGCCACACGGTCGGCTTCCACCGGGAGCTGGTCCGCGCGGCGGACAACTCCGTGCTGCTGCACACCTGGGAGGGCCTCGGCATCGAGGTCTTCACCGCGCTGTCCATCCGGTGGCTGGGCACGGTCCAGCAGTCGTACGCGGAGGAGCACGAGGAGCTGGTGGCCGCCTTCAAGAGGCGGGACCCCCGCATCGCGGAGATCGTGAAGGCCCACGTGCTGGGCTGCGCTCCGCGCGCCTGACGGCGCCTGGATCAAGAGAGCACAGCCCCGCTCAGACGCCGCCTCACCTGCGAAAACAAGGCCATTCGGCGTCACCCGGTGCCATCGCCGAAGGCACGCCGTGCCTACTTTCTCGGAATCAAGACTTTTTCGACCTCAACCCTTTGATCGATCATCGATCAGGGAGTTACAGTCGCCGATGGACTTCCACAGAAGTCCAGCCCTGTCCTGCCAAAGACCAAGGGCACCCCCGAACCCCTTACCGATGAGGGAACCCCCTTCGACTGAGGAAGGCGGCGACATGACCGACCCCCACGCCATCCAGCCGAGCGCGCTCGACCAGCTCCCGGACCGCGACCCCGAGGAGACCGCCGAGTGGCAGGCCTCTTTGGACGCCGTCGCCAGGGAGGCCGGGCCGCACCGCGCCGCATACCTGATGCGCCGCACGCTGGAGCGCGCCGAGGCGGGCGGCGTCGCGCTGCCGAAGCTCCTCGAGACCGACTACGTCAACACCATCCCGACCGCCGCCGAGCCCGCGATGCCCGGCGACCCGGAGATGGAGGCCCGGATCACCGCGTGGAACCGCTGGAACGCGGCCGCGATGGTGACCCGTGGCGCCAAGCACGGTGTCGGCGGCCACATCGCCACCTTCGCCTCCGCCGCCTGGCTGTACGAGACCGGTTTCAACCACTTCTTCAAGGGCAAGGAGGGGGACGGCTCCGGCGACCAGCTGTACATCCAGGGCCACGCCTCCCCCGGCATCTACGCCCGCGCGTTCCTCGACGGCCGCCTGACCGAGGCGCACCTGGACAACTTCCGCCAGGAGGCCGGCGGCAACGGCCTGCCGTCGTATCCGCACCCGCGTCGCCTGCCCTGGCTGTGGGAGTTCCCGACGGTGTCGATGGGCCTCGGCCCGCTCTCGGCGATCTACCAGGCGCGCTTCAACCGCTACCTCACCAGCCGCGGCATCAAGGACGTCTCGTCCTCGCACGTGTGGGCGTTCCTCGGCGACGGTGAGATGGACGAGCCGGAGTCGACGGCGGCCCTCGCGCTCGCCGCACGTGAGGAGCTGGACAACCTCACCTTCGTCATCAACTGCAACCTGCAGCGCCTGGACGGCCCGGTCCGCGCCAACTTCAAGATCGTGCAGGAGCTGGAGGCCCAGTTCCGCGGCGCCGGCTGGAACGTCGTCAAGACGCTGTGGGGCACCGCCTGGGACGAGCTGTTCGCGCTCGACAGCACGGGCGCACTGGTACGGCGCCTGCGCGAGGTGCCGGACGCCCAGGTCCAGACGTACCAGACCCGCGACGCCGCCTACATCCGCGAGGACTTCTTCGGCAAGGACCCGGCGCTGGCCGAGATGGCCAAGCTGCTGAGCGACGACAAGATCCTCGAGTGCTTCCACCTCTCCCGCGGCGGTCACGAGGCGAGCAAGGTCTACGCCGCCTACAAGGCCGCCGTCGAGCACAAGGGCGCGCCGACCGTGATCCTGGCCCAGACGGTCAAGGGCCACACCCTCGGCGAGGGCTTCGCGTCGAAGAACGCCAACCACCAGATGAAGAAGCTGACGGTGGACGAGTTCAAGGCGATGCGCGACCGCCTGGACCTGCCGATCGAGGACAGCGACTTCGTCGACGGCGTGGTGCCCTACGGCCACCCGGGCGCCGACTCCCCCGAGGTCCGCTACCTCCAGGAGCGCCGCGCGGCCCTCGGCGGCCCCGCCCCGGCCCGCCGCACGCACGCCCTGGCCCCGCTGCCGGCCCCCGCCGAGAAGGCCTTCGCCGCCTTCGACAAGGGCTCCGGCTCGCAGAACGTGGCCACCACCATGGCCTTCGTCCGCCTGGTCAAGGACCTGGTCCGCGACAAGGAGACGGGCAGGCGGTGGGTGCCGATCGTCCCGGACGAGGCGCGCACCTTCGGCATGGAGTCGCTGTTCCCGTCGCTCGGCATCTACTCCCCCAAGGGCCAGACGTACGAGCCGGTCGACCGCGACCAGCTGATGTACTACAAGGAGGCCAAGAACGGCCAGATCCTCAACGAGGGGATCACCGAGGCCGGTTCGATGGCCGACTTCATCGCCGCCTCGACGTCGTACGCGACGCACGGCGAGGCGGTGATCCCGTTCTACATCTTCTACTCGATGTTCGGCTGGCAGCGCACCGCCGACCAGATGTGGCAGCTCGGCGACCAGCTCGGCCGTGGCTTCCTCGTCGGCGCGACCGCGGGCCGTACGACCCTGACGGGCGAGGGCCTGCAGCACGCCGACGGCCACTCCCCGGTCATCGCCGCCACCAACCCGGCCGCGCTGACGTACGACCCCGCGTTCGCGTACGAGATCGCGGTGATCGTCCGTGAGGGTCTGCGCCGGATGTACGGCGAGGCCAAGCCGGGCGAGGACCAGAACGTCTTCTACTACCTGACGGTCTACAACGAGCCGCTGCCGCAGCCCGCGAAGCCGCAGGGGCTCGGCATCGACGAGGGCATCGTCAAGGGCCTGTACCGCTTCAACACGGCGGAGTCCGCAGGGCTCTCCCCGGCCGCCAACGCCCCGCGCATCCAGCTGATGGGCTCGGGTACGGCGATCCACTGGGCGCTCGGGGCCCAGAAGCTGCTCGCCGAGGAGTGGGGAGTCGCGGCCGACGTGTGGTCCGCGACCTCCTGGACCGAGCTGCGCCGCGACGCGATGGAGGCGGACGCCGCCCTCCTGCGCGGTGAGGAGCGGGTGCCGTACGTCCGCCAGGCGCTCCAGAGCGCCGAGGGCCCGGTGCTGGCCGTGTCCGACTACATGCGCCAGGTCCCGGACCAGATCGCGCAGTGGGTGGAGCAGGACTGGTCCTCGCTGGGCGCCGACGGCTTCGGTCTGTCGGACACCCGTGACGCCGCCCGCCGCCACTTCGGCGTCGACGCCGAGTCGATCGTCGTCGCTGCCCTGGCCCAGCTCGCCAAGCGCGGCGAGGTGAAGGCCACGGCGGTCAAGGAGGCGCGGGAGAAGTACGGGCTGTAGGCCCGGGGTCCGGGGAAGGGGTACGGCCGCCGGCCGTACCCCTTCTGCTGTCGGTGGCCCCCGGCATCATGAAGGACATGCGTGCCGCCCGGCTCATCAAGATGGTGCTCCTCCTCCAGTCCCGGCCCGCGATGACCGCGGCCGAACTCGCGCGCGAGCTGGAGGTGTCGGAGCGGACGGTCTCCCGGGACGCGCAGGCACTGTCGGAGGCGGGCGTGCCGGTGTACGCGGACCGGGGGCGGGCCGGCGGGTACCGGCTGGTCGGCGGCTACCGGACGCGGCTGACGGGGTTGGCCAGGACCGAGGCCGAGGCGCTGTTCCTGAGCGGGGTGCCGGGGGCGCTGCGGGAGATGGGCCTGGCGGACGCCGCCTCCGCGGCCCGGCTGAAGGTGTCGGCGGCGCTGCTGCCGTCGCTGCGGAACGCCCCGGACAGCGCGGCCCAGCGGTTCCATCTGGACGCGCCGGCCTGGTTCCGGGAGCCGGAGACGCCCGCGCCGCTGCCGGCGCTCGCTCAGGCGGTGTGGGACGACCGCCGGGTCACCGCGCGCTACTACTACCGGCGCCCGGGCCCGGAGCCGGAGCGCCGCGCCGGTGCCGAGGAGCACGGGGGATCCCGGCGGAGTACCGGCAGAGCCGCGGACGAGGTGGAACGGCTGCTGGAACCGTACGGGCTCGTGCTGAAGGCGGGCGTCTGGTACCTGTGCGCGCGCGTGGCCGACGGCGGCTCCCGGCGGACCTACCGGATCGACCGGTTCAGTGCGGTGGAGCTTCTGGAGGAACGCTTCACGCGTGATCCGGACTTCGATCTGGCCGGCCACTGGACGGAGCAGGCCGCGCGGTTCGCACGGTCGATCCTGCGCGCCGAGGTCGTCGTGCGGCTGTCCCCGGAGGGTGTGCGCAGGCTGCGGTGGGCCGTCGATCCGGTGGCGGCGCGGGAGGCGCTGAGCGGGTCGGCCGAGCCCGACGGCTGCGGCTGGGTGACGGTGACGCTCCCGGTGGAGTCCGAGGAGGTCGCGCACGAACAGCTGACGGCGCTCGGGGCGGAGGTGGAGGTGCTGGCCCCGGGGAGCCTGCGGGAGCGGTTCGCCGGGGACGCCGCCCGGCTGGCCGCGCTGTACGGCGGTACGGACGGCGCGCCGGCCGGCCCGGACGCCGGATAACGATCCGCCGCACACCGGCGCACTCCGCGTGCGCCCCACCGGTGCAGGCCCGATGCTGGTGGACGTGATGGACGAGACGGAGTTCTGGGAGCTGATCGACGCCGCCCGCGAGGCCGCCGAGGGCGACCCCGAGGAACAGGCCGACGTGCTCGTCGACCGGCTGCTCCAGCTGGAGCCCGACATGATCCTGGACTTCGCCCGTCACTTCGAGGCCCGCTACAACCGCGCCTACCGCTGGGACGTGTGGGGCGCCGCCTGGGTGCTGCTGGACGGGGCCAGCGACGACGCGTTCGACTTCTTCCGCTGCTGGCTGATCGGCCAGGGCCGGGAGGTGTACGAGGGCGCCCTGCACGATCCCGACTCACTGGCGGAGATGCTGGACGAGTTCGACGAGGACATCGACGGCGACGGCGAGGAGCTGGGCTACGCGGCGGACGAGGCCTACGAGCAGCTGACCGGCACCGTCGCGCCCGACCTGGGCATCGCCCCGGCGCCCGCCGAACCGGAGGGCACCCCGCTGGACTTCGAGAACGAACGGGCGCTCGCGCAACGGTTCCCGCGGCTCTGGGACCGCTTCCGGGAGTAGCCGGCCCGGCTCAGCGGGCCGTGCGCCTGCGGGTGCTGTCGGCGGGCGGGCGGGTCGGCCTGCGTCCGGTCGGCCCGCGCAGCGAGGTGCGGCGGCGCGGCGTTGGCCTGGCCGAGGGCGACGCGGTCGCCGTGGGCGGGCCGAGGACGACGGTCGCCACCGCCCGGAGCACCACCCACGGGCCGCGCGCGGTCCGCGTCCGGTGCGCCCGCTCGGTGTCCGCGGCCCGGTTCCCGGCGTGCGTACGACTGCTGCTCATGGTCTCCACCTCCGGTCGGCCGGTGCTGTGCCCGGCCGTCGGGCGCGGGCCTCGGAGCGGGCTGTGCGGCGGCCCCAGGGCCTGTCGTCGAACTCCCGTCGTCCGCCCGAAGGAGGGGCCCAGCGGCCTCAGGTCCGTGCTCGCGGCGTGCCGG